>DMXI01000469.1 GCA_003483885.1 Microscillaceae bacterium | reverse complement strand
AGTCAATCGCATAAGTAGAACATTTTAAAAAAACAATTGTTTTGTTGTCGCTGAAATATATTTTGCCTGTGGGACTGTCCGCCTGGTTGATTACCTGGTGGGGGCAAGGAATGAGAACTTCCGCTAACCATTATCCAATAAACACTTTGCATGCCAAACAATATGCATTATCCAATACCAAACCTACCCAACTGGTCAGGCAAGATGTGCTGAAGCCAAGAACACCCCTTGATACACCTGTAACGCCAAAACCAGTACGCTATGAGCGATTTAAGCCGCCTCGTTTTGTACCCAAAGATCGTTATGGTGATCCCATCATTAGTCCTTCGCATAAATCCAGGTTGATTTATGGGCAGCCTTCTACGCTCAAGACCAACATTAAATTATTTCCAGATAGTACTGGTAACAACTTTTTGATTGACGAGAACCTGGGGCAAACCACTTATCGTCCTCCTACCATTCTTTCTATGGACGAAATTGCTAAAATTCAGGAAGAGCGGGAACGTAAAAAATATTGGCAAGATGTGGCTTTTGGAACCAAGAACAGTAGCACGCTGGGGAGTAAAAAAAGTCAGGTGTTGATTCCGCCTATCAAAACGCCTTTAGGGGTCATTAAATTTACCACCACAGGTTTCCTAAACCTAGACTTTGGTGTACAGTCTCAGCGAGTGGCCAACCCTACTTTGCCAATTCGTCAACAGCGTAATACCAACTTCAACTTTGATCCACACTTGAACATTAGTTTGACGGGCCAGGTGGGTGATCGTTTAAAGATTTCATTGACTCAGGACACCAAGTCAAGTTTCCAGTTTCAGAACAATTTTAAGGTAGAATATACCCCCAAAGAAGAAGATATTATCCAAAAGCTGGACTTTGGTAATGTGAGCTTTCCGTTACAAAGCACCTTGATTCCAGGAGCGCAAAACCTGTTTGGATTAACCACTGAACTGAGGTTCGGAAGGTTATTTGTACGCGGGGTGTATTCTAACCAACGAGCCCAAGCCGATCAAATCGTATTACAAGGAGGTGCCCAACGCCGCAACTTTGAAATTCGTGCTGACAAATACGAGCAAAACCGCCACTTCTTTTTATCTCATTTTTTCCGAAATCAATACGAAACTTGGTTGAGCGGATTGCCAGTAGTTACCTCTGGACTGAACATTACTCGGGTAGAAGTATATGTAACCAACCGAACCAACAATACCCAGACTTTACGAAACATTGTAGGATTGCAAGATTTGGGAGAAAACAGCCGAATTGGTAATACCAATGCCGTAACTCCTGTTGGCAGCAGCCCAGTAGCTACCAACGATGCCAACAACCTGTTTGGCCGAGTAAGCGGGATCACCAATGCGGATCAGGCTACGCAACAGTTGGAGTCTACCATTGGATTGAGAAACAACGATGACTTTGTGATTTTGCGTGGAGCGCGCAAATTGACCGACGCCGAATATACGGTGAATCGCCAGTTGGGATATATTAGTTTGAATGCCCCTGTAAAAAACGATGAGATCATTGCAGTATCGTTTGAATATACTTTTAATGGACAAAGTTACAAAGTGGGGGAGTTGAGCGAAGACTACCAGGACAGAGGCGATGATGAAGTGATTTATTTGAAAATGTTACGTCCTTCGGCGATTCGGGTAGACTTGCCTAGCTGGGATTTGATGATGAAAAACATTTACTCATTGGATGCAACTCAAGTAAGCCAGGAAAATTTCCAACTGCGTATTATCTACAAAGATGACCTTACCGGGATAGATAACCCAAGTTTGCAAGAAGGTATTCGTACCAAGGACATTCCTTTACTGCAAATTATGAATCTGGATAATCTGAACCAGCAAAATGACCCCCAACGAGATGGTAACTTTGACTACATATCGGGTATTACGGTTGACCCTAACCGAGGAAAAATAATATTTCCAGTTTTGGAACCTTTTGGTAGTCTCAACCTAGTCATAGGAGATCGTTCGCAGGGATTGAATCCCAATGGATGGTTTGACCCAGTGACAGAGGTGGGGCTAGTGAATAAATATGTATTTGATGAACTGTACCGAACGACTCAAGCGGATGCATTACAGGCAGCAAATAAAAACAAATTCTTTTTAGCAGGTAGTTTTGAAGCCAGTTCTTCGAATGATGTAACTCTGCCTGGAATTAACATTGCGGAAGGTTCGGTGAGGGTAACCGCTGGAAATACGCCATTGGTAGAAGGAACCGATTATACGGTAGACTATGCTAGTGGAAGGGTAACGATCATCAATGAAGCCATTTTGAACTCGGGCAAAGAGATCAAAATTGATTATGAAAAGGCCGATCTTTTCAACTTTCAAACCCGCCGATTATTTGGTACTCGTTTAGACTACCACGTCAACAAAGATTTTGTGATTGGAGCCACCTACTTAAACCTGAGAGAACGCCCAGTAATTACCCGAACCAATATCGGGGAAGAGCCTACCAGTAACAGTATTTGGGGATTTGATATCAATTATAAATCGGATTCTCGTTTTTTGACTCGTTTGGTAGATAAAATTCCTTTGATTCAAACCAAGGAAAAGTCTAGCATTGAGTTCAATGCCGAATTTGCCCAATTGCGTCCTGGGGCTTCTCCCATTAGTGGACAAACTTCCTACATTGATGATTTTGAAGGAACCCGAACGGCTTTTAACCTGGTAAGGCAAGCGAATGTAAACTGGAAGTTGGGATCGACTCCTTTATTGATTCAAGGCTCAGGTGCTTCTACCAATGACTTGAGCTATACTTTTCGTCGGGCAAAAATGGCTTGGTACAACATTGATAACTTATTTTATAATAGTACCAACAACCGTAACAAGCCAGACAACATTACTTCTGAAGATTTAGAAAACCACTTTATTCGAGCTGTTTCACCCCAGGAAATTTCTCGAGGCCAAAGCCGCTTGCTGATCAATACCAATGAGGTTATTTTTGACGTGGCTTATTTTCCTACTGAAAGGGGACCTTATAACTATAATACAGATGTAAACCCTGATGGATCACTTAAAAACCCCACCCAAAACTTTGGGGCCATTACCCGAGCTATTACTACTGATATTGACTTTGACAATGCCAATGTAGAATATCTCGAGTTTTGGATGATGAGTCCCTACATTGATGGTCCAAAAGGTCAAATTATTGATGGAAAAAATCCTCCTCGAAACTTTACAACCTCAGGGGATTTGTACATCAACTTAGGAAATGTTTCAGAGGACGTGATCAAGGATGGTCGCCACGCATTTGAGAATGGTCTGCCTACTGACGGAGCCAATGCGGCCAACAGTGACCAAACTCCTTGGGGATTTGTGACCAATCAACAGTATCTGACCAATGCTTTTGACAATACAGCGCGAGGTAACCAAGATGTTGGGTTGGATGGACTAAAAAGTGTAACAAGTAACCAAGAGCGAGAATTTTTTCAGGCTTATCTACAAGCTTTGCAAGGAGTGGTAACAGATCAAAATGCGCTTTTGGCCGCCGATAACGACCCTTCCAGTGATGACTTCCAGTATTATTTAGGGGATGAACTAGATGCGCGAGATGCTAAAATCTTGGAGCGTTACAAAAACTTTAATGGACTGGAAAATAACTCGCCTACAGGAAGCACAGTTGGAAACTTTAACCCTTCGTCTACCAACACCCCTGATAACGAAGATTTGAACGCAGATAATACAGTATCTGACTTAGAGGCTTATTATCAATACAAAATTTCTATTCGCAGGGAGGATTTTAGAGTAGGTAGAAACTACATTGTAGATAAAGTAGAAGGAAACACCGAGGAGACGCAAGGAAGTACCTGGTATCTGTTCCGAATTCCTATTCGGGAGTTTGATAGTCAGGTAGGAAATATTCAAGGATTTAAATCTATTCGGTTTTTGAGAATGTTTATGACCAACTTCCAACAACCTGTCGTATTACGTTTTGCCGACTATCAGTTGGTGTCTAACCAATGGCGACGTTATCTGGAAGATTTGTCAGACAAAACCTTGGGACAACCTATTGAGCCTTATGATGCAAACTTTACAGTGGCTACCATTAATATTGAAGACAATGGAGGGGGAGGTACCGGAAATACCGGAGAAGTAACTCCTTATGTATTGCCTCCAGGCGTAATACGTGATCAGGATAGAACCACTCAAAACAACCAGTTGTTCAATGAGCAATCTATTCAAATGAGTGTAGAAGGATTGAGAAACCGAGATGCTCGTGCGGTATTCAAAAATGTGAATATGGACTTTATCAGTTACAAAAGAATTCGCATGTTTGTCCACGCGGAGTCACGTGATCCTAATACTCAAGATGATCAAGTAAGTGCTTTTGTAAGGGTAGGAACCGACTTTACCCAAAACTATTACGAGATAGAAGTGCCGCTTAAACTCACGCCAATTGGAACCAGTGCCAGTGAAGTCAACACCATTTGGCCAGACTCTAACAATATTGATGTGGCTTTTGAGGATTTGTACCAAACCAAACTGGAGCGAAACTCTAGTTTTTCTAACGTGACCATTCCTTATACCCGACAGGTAGGAAGATATAGAATTACGGTGGTAGGTAATCCAGATATGAGTGCGATTCAGACCGTGATGTTGGGAATGCGCAATCCGGATTTGGGAGCTTTTGACGATAAACAGCCCAAATCGGTGGTGGTATGGATGAATGAATTGAGGGTGGCAGAATTTGACCAAACTGCAGGTTGGGCTGCCTTGGCACGATTGAAAATGCAATTGGCAGATTTTGCGCAAATTACGGCCTCGGGTAAATATTCTACTTTTGGTTTTGGTAATATCAATCAAAAAATTTCACAAAGAGCTCGTGAACGAACGTATGAATACGATATTTCGGCCAATGTGGCGCTGGATAAATTTATTCCAGAAAAAGTAGGGTTGAAGATTCCTTTGTTTGTGAGCTATGAACGAAGCAATATTTCTCCTCAATTTAACCCACTTGACCCAGATGTGCCATTATCTGCAGCTTTGCAAAGCCTGGAAAGTGATGAAGCACGCCAAGCTTATCGTAGGTTGGTAGAAGATAATACCGAACGGCGAAGCATCAACTTTACGAATGTGCGCAAGGTGAAAACGAATCCTAAGGCCAAAAGCAATTTTTGGGATATAGAAAACTTATCGGCTACCTGGGCTTTGAGTGAAGAAACGCGTAGCAATATTAATATTCAGAATTATTTGGTGCAAAACCAGAAATGGTCGCTGGCTTATACTTTCCAAAACAAGATGAAGCCCTGGGCTCCTTTCCAGAAATCATCCTTATTTAAATCGCCCTGGCTGGCGCTCATCAAGGATTTTAATTTGAATTTCTTGCCTACTAGTATTACCATTCGTGGTGATTTGGATCGGAGCTTCCGACGAACCCAGTTGAGAAACTCCGACTTGACTACTCAAGGGATTTTACCAACTTTTGAAAAACTGTTTACTTTTAACCGTTTGTATAACATTAGTTGGAACCTGAGTCGTAATCTGACTTTGACTTACAATGCTACGGCCAATGCCTTGATTGATGAACCTTTTGGAGACCTTGATACGGATGAAAAAAGAGATTCAGTATTGAACAATATTCGGAAGCTGGGGCGGATGAAAAATTTTACCCAAACCTTTGGGGTAAATTATAAGCTGCCGCTGGATAAGATTCCATTAACGGCTTGGATTACGGCTACTGCCAACTATAATGCAGGGTATAACTGGACCGCAGGATCGCTGAGGGTAGTAGATACTTTGGGTAACCTGATACAAAACACCCGACAAAGAGGAATCAACACGAACTTCAACTTCCGAAACTTATATCGTAAGGTGAAGTTTTTGAAAAGGATAGATGGCCCAGCCCGACGTACCAAAAAGCCGAAGAATTATAGCAAATTACCCGCTGATAGACGTAAAAGAATTGATAGTATTGCCCGAGCCGAGAGCCGATTGAATGTTTTGCGGGCTTTTGTTCGTCCTTTGTTATCGTTGAGAACCGTCAGCGTAAAGTACTCCATTAATGAACAAACCCAATTGGCCGGTTTCAACCCCTTGCCTCGTTTTTTTGGACAAGATAGTACATTTACGGCCCCTGGCTGGGACTTTGTGTTAGGAGGGCAAAGTCCGGATATAAAAACACGAGCTGTCCAAAACGATTGGCTGGCGGTCGGAAACTCTTTGAATACACCGTTTACCCAAAGTCTTAATGAAAACCTGAGTATCAGGGCTTTAATAGAACCGTTTAATGGGTTGAAGATTCAACTGGAGGCGCGCAAAAGTAGAACTGCGAACTATCAGGAGCTTTTCCGAAATGTGGGCACTCAGGATGATCCAGTTTTTGAAAGCCAAACTCCAGTATTGCAAGGGAGCTATCGGGTGTCTTACATTGCGCTCAATACGTCCTTTATCAGCGATAATGACCTAAATGAATCACCTATTTTTCAGACATTCTCAGACAACCGAGCCATTGTGCGTGATCGTTTGCGTAGGTTGAATAATACGGGAGCAGGAGAGTATTCAACCAATTCACAAGATGTATTGATCCCTGCATTCTTGGCTGCTTATACTGGGGCATCGCCTGATAATGTGAATTTATCAGCCTTCCCGGCAATACCGTTGCCTAACTGGCAAGTAACTTATTCGGGACTGTCTAAAATTGAGCCTTTCAAATCATTGCTTTCCAGTTTTACACTAAGACATAGTTATAATTCAAACTACAATGTAGATACCTATACTAGTTCGCTGGAATATGGAGGTGAGTTCCTGGATTTACGTAGCAATGTCTCTAACTATATTATTCCTAACCAGGTAACTGCCAATGGGGAATATGTGCCAGTGTATGTGATTGGATCGGTGTCATTGCAAGAGAAGTTTTCTCCGGTAATTGGGGTAAATGTGCGTACCAATGGCAACCTGACGATTCGGGTGGATTATAACCGGGAACGAAACCTGACCCTGAACCTGAATAACCGCCAAGTAACTGAAATCAACAATAAAGATTTTGTAGTGGGGATTGGTTATAACAAAAAAGGCTTGCGTTTGCCGTTTAAGTCGGGAGGTGAATACATTGTATTGAAAAATGACCTGAACCTTCGTTTAGATTTGACTATTCGGGATACCAAAACAGTTCAACGCAAGCTAGACGATGTACAGACCATCACGGGAGGAAATATCAACTTCCAGTTGAAGCCTGTGATTAGTTATATGGTCAACTCCAAGTTGAATTTCCAGTTCTATTTTGAACGAAATATCAATACCCCAAGAATTTCCAGTTCGTTTCCGCGAAGTGCAACGAATGTAGGTTTTCAGTTGAGGTATAATTTAGCCCAATAATGAAAAAAGACGACCTTAAACATATAAGGTCGTCTCATTTCATGAGTTAAAAGTGCCAAATTAAGGCTTAGGAGTACAATTTGGACTTGGTGGATGGGAAAGATGATCACAAGCATCTTCTTCATGCTGGTATCCGCCAGTAACTTTTGTTAATTGTTCTTTTGATAGTTTCTTGAACTTGTTACTTTTTAGTTTTTTGAATTGTGATTTATTAGACATATAAGTAATAGTTTAAAGATATTGCCTACTCTGAATGGTTTTCGGCTTCCCCAATGTTTTTATTAAGTTTGTTTCTTTTATAAAATAGAAGATTATTCTCGATGTAAATGCTGGTAATGAAGCATTGATATTGTAGAAGTCATGTGTGTAATACAATTTTTGAATAAAGTTGTGATGAGTATCCTCAAAAATGAGAGGAAGATAAAAGGCACTGTAGGCTTTTTCTGATGTATTTACATAGATTTTATTGAAATAGATATACATACAATGTATGCATCAGGTAAACTACGTGACTTGAGATTGGAACTACTTTGTCTTCCATCAAGGGTTCAACAAAGTCACTCTCTCTGATGTTGGTGATTTTTTATAGCTTGCTCGAGAGAGGCATCTAGTTTATATCTTTTGGTTAAATGGTTCATCTTAATTCTATCATTAATGGTTTTATAGCATATGAGTTATTGAAGTCGAGACGACTTCATTGTTAAATGTACTTGCTTCATCTCATTTCTTGAGATGATTTATTAGCGACCACTACAGTTTTAAAAAAACATGTAACAATCTATACTTGATGTGTGGGTAAAAATAATATAAAAGTCATCCTTTGATACTTATTGAATGTGGTGTGATCACTATCAAATTATTGACTTTACCTGATTTGACGGGAATGATAGCCAGTCAACTTTTTTCTTCGATTGATCTTATCAAAAATAGGTCGAATATAGTAGTAAAAAATGCTATTCGATCTTTCATTAGTAATGATAATTAAATTATTTATACACTACCAAATATTTATAATTTTTTAACTTAAGTGGCTGATATATAATACTTTGCAAGAGAAAAAGTGTGTCAAAAGAAGAGCGTTTCGTACGAATTTATTAGGTGATCGGTAAATGCAAAAATGAACACTCGTTGGTGTTATTTCACCAACAAATTTATCCGCATATTAAGTTGAATCATATGAAAAATGTAGCCATCTCAACAAAAGAGATCACTTAGTACATTGTTAATTAAGTTTCTTGCCGTAGAGATTTTGTGAGTAGATAAGGTATTTTTTGCGCTCATAACGCGCTATGGGCAAAAAAATAACGAAATATATTAGCAAAAGATCACGGTTAGAATGTAAATTTATTTTGGAAGCATTCCTTATACATCGTTTTCTTAGTTTAAAGAAATTTCCTCCAAGCCCATTATTAATGGGAGAAATTTACCTGATTTATGATAAAATGTTTTCTCGAACTTTATTCAAATCAACTCTATTAAAGTAGTGATCAAGGTTTTGCATACCATCCAATGACCATTGAATAAGTTCGGGTTTCACTTCTCCCTGACTGAGTAAATATTCTTCCTGAATGGTGGATTGATCAATTCCCAAAATTAAGAGTAGAGCCGCGACTACAATACCTGTGCGGTCCTTTCCTGATAAACAATGGATAAGCACGGGAAATCGGAGGGTGTTGTCTTCAAACACTTTTAAAATTTCATTTAACCATTTGCGCACTTCTTTTTGAGAAGTATCGTATTTCTCTACTTTGTTTGACATAGGAAAGTGGAAATAATCAACTTCAAAAGCCTTATAATCCTGACCATTGCGTAAATTAATGATGGATTGGGCCTGACTAATTTCATTCAAGTCTTCTACATAATCGATGCTACCTCCACGGAAGAGCTTGCCTTCGGGTAAGGTTTCTTTTCCAAGAATAAGGTTGACATAGCCTCCTACATCTCTAAAGTTTACACAACCATCTGTATAGTCAAGTCCCATAGTTATTTTATTGATTCCATATCTTCCAAGACTTTTCAGCTTGTAAGTGGAGCATTTCCAGGCCATTGAGTACTTGGGCACCTTGAGCAGCCCCTTTTTTCATAAAGAGAGTTTCGGAAGGGTTGTACAACAAATCAAACAATAAATAATTTTCATTCAGGGCTTCGTAAGGCAAGTCGGGGCAGGCATTGGTATGCGGATGCATGCCCAATGGAGTAGTATTGACGATGATCTGGTAATTCGCAATCAATTCTGAGGTAATGCTTTTATAAGCAATTTGCTGATCATTTACGGGATTCCGAGACACAATTTTACATTGGATTGCTAAATCGCTCAAAGCAGCTATCACTGCCTTGGAAGCGCCACCAGAGCCTAATACCAAGGCTTTAGTATTGGCATTGATCGGGAAGTGACTATTGATTAGAGATTGTTTAAACCCATAGTAATCAGAATTGAAACCAGTTTTTTTGCCATTTTCAATCTTAATTACATTGACGGCGCCTACTTTTTGGGCTGAGGTGTCTAACGCATCCAAATAGGGCATTACCGCTTGCTTATAAGGAATGGTAACATTTAATCCGACTAAATCGGGGTGTTTAGCGAGTAGTGCAGGAAAAAGGTCAATACTGGATAGCTCGTAGAGTTCGTAATTGGCCTGAGCAATATTTTCTCGCTCAAATTTCTCCGTGAAGTATTTTTTAGAAAAAGAGTGGGAGAGAGGGTACCCTATTAATCCAAATTGCCGCATAAGTAATGTAAGTCTAGTGAGTAGGTATTATTTTTCTTCTTGTTGTAAACGAGCCCTTACGTTTTCTAGTGAAGTCCAATGTTGCAGGTTTCTACCTTTGGGAGCTCGGGCTAAAAAATGCCATAATTCTGCTTGCTGAGTAGCCAATAACACCTCACGTGCTTTTATGCATTGAGAGAATTTTGCCCATTGCATATTTTCTACATGGGCAATTTTTTCCTGATCCCACTTGGCTAATTGTGCTGGAGTTAGCATAATCGTTTTACGCATTTTACGGGCTTCTACTCCTCCCTGAAAAGCCAAAGCCGATTGAGACTCTTGAGCAAAGCTCTCGAACAATATCTGATCGATTGCTTGAAATTTTTTGGCTTGCAGCGCGTGTTCTAACGTGTAGTAAGTGCGATTTTCATACACAAAAGCACATTCGTAGAAGTTACCTAAAATTCTGCGCCAGTGAGGAGTAGCAGCCAGATTTATATATTTACTTTGCTCGGCTACAAACTCATGGGTTCCAGAACCAGGAGCTATATCGGCAGATTTAGAGTAAAACACAAAACGATCAGGCTGCATATTTTTTGACTATCGTACTAATTTGATTTTTTAGGGGCAAGCCTCTCTACCAAATACACCAATAAAAAACCTACAATGGCAAAGATAATGGCATACATTAAATAAGACTCCCCAGGGAAATCAGAAGGCAGTATACTTTGTTGTTTTAGTGGTTTTACAACACCGTGTCGATCGGTATAGGTGGCCAAATCTTTTTTCCAGGGCCATACCTTGTTCAAGGAACCAATCATAAGCCCAATTAAAAAGGTAATGGTCATATTAAAATATCGCTTGAGTAGCCAGCTTAACAAACGAGCAAACGACAGAATACCTACCAGACATCCTGCCATAAATATGAGAATGGTTTTGATGTCAAAATTTGTAAGGGCTCCTAAGATTATCTTGTATTTGCCCAATAATACTAAAATAAAGCTTCCTGAAATACCTGGTAAAATCATCGCGCAGATGGCGATCATTCCGGCCACAAATATAAACCAAGAAGCATCGGGGGTGGCCGCAGCCGAAAGGGTCGTTACCCAATATCCAAAAGCAATTCCCAGAACACCTGTGATAATACTTGAAATAGACCATTGTGTTACCTGACGGGCTACTACCAACGCAGAAGCGATGATAAGGCCAAAAAAGAAGGACCACAGTTGAATAGGGTGGGTAGCCAGTAAGTAACTGAGCAGTTTGGCCAGGGAAACAACTGCCACCATAATGCCGCCAAAGACTGCTACCAAAAAGTTGCCATTGATTTTTTTCCAAAAATCAGCAATTTTAAATTTAAATAAAAGACCAATTGCTTGCCCATCTACTGAACGAATGGAATTTAATAACTCCTCGTAAATACCTGTAATAAAGGCAATTGTTCCACCTGATACTCCAGGAACTACATCTGCTGAACCCATTCCCAAACCTTTGAGAAATAGTAACAGATAATCTTTCAATGTTCTTTGCATAATGTATGGAGGTTTGCTCAAAGATTTGCTTTTAGGCATACTCATTTTGAGCTACCAAGATTTGCCCAATAAATCGGGCTTTGAAAATATAATTGAGAGGGAAAATAAGCAAAGGAATAGATGCCTTGGTTTTGATCAATTCCTTTGCCTGAATTCTTAGGGTACTTTACAATTCCAGAAAATGATTGAAAGTGTCACCACGCAAACCTAAGCGCAAGGTTTCTAATGGAATGATATCATTAGAAGCTATATTACCTAAGTTTACATTGCTACCTATTAGCTTGATAAACCAAGCTTGCTGTGCTTTTTTGGGAGCTTCCCAAATAATTTTTTCGTAAGGTATTTTGGTCAAAATTTCTTGTACCAGTCCTGAACGAACTTCACCAGTAGAGCGAAACAAGCCTACACTGCCACTTTCGCGTGCTTCACCGATTACTTTCCAGGCGCCAGCGTCTAGCTCAGCCTGCATTAACTCTATCCATTTATAAGGGGGGATAATTTTTTCTACATCCTTAGAACCCACTTCTGAGAGTACTGTTACTTGCTGAGACAAGATATTTACGTACTCACACTTTTTTTCGTGAGGAATTTCGATCGAGCCATCCGATACCTCCGCCAAAGTCAAGTTATATTTATCCAATACTTTGCGATAATCATCAAATTGGCCTCTTACCAAAAAGGCTTCAAATAACGTTCCTCCAAAGTATACCGGGATATTCGCCTGATGATAAACGGCTATCTTTTCCTTCAAATTGGGAGTAACATACGAAGTGGCCCAACCCATTTTCACCATATCAATATGAATACCGGCTGTTTCAATCATATCTTCTACTTGCCTGATACTCAATCCTTTATCCATAATCATGGATAATCCCACTTCGCGAGGTTTTACACTACGCTCGGGAAGGTTATTCAGCGTATAATTCATGAACTAAGATAACAATTAAAGTGTCTTGTATTGATCAATGATCTTATACAATGCTTTTTGAGTTTCTAAATCTGAGAAAAACTCAAACAACATAGTATGCTTATCGAAGTCCAAAATTAAAGCATTTTCTAATAAATTAAAGGCTTGTTTGTATTTTCCTGAAGAGATAAGGTAGGCAACAGCCCGATAGTGCAATTCAGCATTTTCAGGGCATTCGTCCAAGGCATCTAGAGTTACTTCGGTAGCCTTGTCTACATAACCCTGGTCATAAAAGGTTTTTGCCCACTTGAGCCATATATCGGCGTTTTCAGGAGCTAGATTGCTTGCTTCTTCGTAGGCTTCCAAGCTACTCAACATGTTTCCCATCGCATATTCAGCGTCTGCAATGGCCATCCAATATTGTTCATTGATGCTGTTGATCTGGGTTGCTTTTTTGAAAAAGTGCAGCGATTCGTAATATTTCTTAAGCGAAAAAAGGCATAAACCAGCTCTGAACCAAGCGTCATCCCACAGCTTATCTACTTCAATCGCTTCTTTGTAATATTTAATAGCTGAATAATATTCTTTTTGAAGTTCAAAAGTATAGGCGAGTTTACAATACAAATCAGCGGAGAGGGTTTCATAGTTCAAGGCAATGTCAAACGCATCTTGAGCGTCTTCATAGTTGTTTTGGGTAATATGAATATTACCCATTTCTATGTAACCAGACGCAAAATCCTCCTTGATAAGGGTAGAATATTCGTAGGCGTTCAAGGCATCAGAAATATTACCTAATTTGGAGTAGGTCATACCTAAATGATACCATGCCAAATAAGAATATGGATTCTGGTCAATAAATTTTTGGTAATACTCCAAACCATCCTCGAGCTTTCCGGTAATATCAAGACAATAAGCCAGTTCTAGTACTGCCCCTTCGTGGTTTAAATTATGATTGAGTGCTTTCTTGTAAAACAAGATCGCTTTTTCATAAAGTCCTAAGTTTTGGTATCCATACCCTATATGATATAGCAGTTCATCCTTTTCGGTGGCAAACTTGAGCAAGTAAGCGTATATTTCTATAGCTTCCTGGTGTTTACCCATTTGCATCTGAATATTTGCCTTCAAAAAAAGCGTATCATAGTCAGTAGGCTGAAAAGTCCCTATTTTTTCAACCAACTCAAGCGCTTGTTGGTATCTGTCGAGGTGCGTAAGTAGGTGAGCTTTTTCTAACAATAATTCCATTGAGTAAGGATACTGCTGGCTGGCTATGTTACAAACCTCTAAGGCTTTTTTAATCTTGTTTTCCTGGCGATAATAGTTAATGACCATTTCGTAAACCT
>DMXI01000373.1 GCA_003483885.1 Microscillaceae bacterium | reverse complement strand
TATCAGGACAAGACAAAGCCCCCTTTAATTCCCCCAAGGGGGAAAACGATACTCGCAATATGGACTCGATTCTTGTTAAGGAAACAGCATTGGTCAATAGTCCATAGTTTTGCGATGCATGGCAGAATAATTAACCATTCACCACTTACCATTAATCATTAGAAAACGTTGTCCTGAGTGCAGCCGAAGGAACTAATTCATCAATTCATAACTCATAATTGACCATTAATAATCAAACATCAATAATTAATATTAGCCTTGCACCACTTCCTCAATGACTTTCATAATCAATTATAATATGCTGAGGCCTCTCACCTACTAATCACAATTTTTCTTGTCCAAGTTTTGTCTTTAGCCTCAACTTGAAAGACGTAAACGCCATGTTGCCAACGGGGAAATACTTGATGCAACTTTTGATTGATGACTTCTTGAGTGCCATTAAGAACTATTATTTCTTTTCCTTGCAAATCCAGTACTTTTAGATTGATATCTGCCTCATAGTCAACAATATTCAAATGAATTACTCCTTGGGTTGGATTGGGATAAACCGTGAGGTTTGGTTCTTCAGTTGTTGCTTTGACAAAACGTAGGCTGGAATACGCAAAACTTCCATCAAAGTCGAGCTGTTTTAGGCGATAATAGGCTCCCTTAGTATGATTCATTATCCAACGATAGTTTTTAACTTCTACACTATTACCTGCTCCCGCTACAAAAGCCGCTTTCTGAAAATGCCGGGCATCTTTACTCATTTCTATCTCAAAGCCTGCATTATTTGTTTCAGTAGCAGTTATCCAAGTCAAAAGAACTTCTCGTTCATTTTTTCTTTTTGCTTCAAAACTCAACAATTCGATGGGTAGACTGGAATTATTTGTACTTGCAATGATAAACTCGCTCAAACTTGACATAGCAAGCCCAGAAAAAACGATTTCTTTGCTGGTATTATCGACACTGGTGGCACTTGCATAAGGGCTCCCTCCCCAGGCATCGTCTGAGCTGTTGCTATTGCGTTTGTATAGTTTTAGGTTTGAGGGGGTGGCCATATCATCAGTAGAAATTTCCTCATTGCTCAATATTGTAAAAGTAGCCTCGCTAATACTAAAAGTTTGGGTAGTTGTGGGGGCATCAAAATGATGAATAATCCAATAACTGGAAGTATGGGTATTGATGCCTGTGATATTATGCTCAAGGATTTCTTTGAGTTGATAGACCCAAAACTCATCTTTGTTGTCGCCTGAGTTGTCTGGCAGGCTTACAGCAGCAAATTTAAGTTTTAGTGCAGGATTGCTAAATAAAACATCCCCAGCAACTGATACTACTTGTCCTTCAGATACACCACCTGCCACTGCTACTTCTGAAGTTGTTCTTACAGGATTGTTTACCAAAGTTCCATTATTGCCTGAAATTTTATCAATAGCCTCTCCTGTCTCTTCATTGAATTGGTAATAAGCAATGAGATTATCCTCCGCGCCAGAAAGGGTAAGATGCATATTCCCACGAATCTCCTCTATGGTACGTACATCGTCCCAAACTCGAACTTCATCCATACTACCAGTAAAGGTAGCTGGCGAACTGGGAAACCTGCCAATCACTGTATTTACATTTTGAAACACATCGGTGTGTGTTCCTGTACCGTCTGGCATACCATCTATATATAACTGAATATTGCCTGAAGCATTTTTAGTAAATACCAAATGATGCCATTCCCCATCATTTACCACAGTAGAAGAGGTTGCTAAATATCCAATACCACCTTGCCAACAAGCAAAACGCCCAGATCTCAGGCGCAGTCCAAATCTTTCACCACTTCCTGGATATTGATATTGGGTAAAAATTCCACCAGCATTGGTAGAGGTTGTCTTTGCCCACAACTCAATAGTATAGGGTTGGTTGGCATTAGTAGTAGAAAGCAATGATACCGGTAAATCAACTGAGGCACCTCCTCCAAAAGCCATCATATTACCCTTGACTCCATCTGGGGCCTCGTTTACTTTGTAACCTTGCACTACAAAGTTGTAAGGGTTTTCATCACTATCATTATTTTCTATGCTAATATTGACAGTTTTAGTACCATTGGCTCCAGTGGGATTAAAAATAATCGTAAAGCTTGCCTCGCTTCCTCCAGCAATGGTTACAGGGAAGCTCAACCCACCAATGGTAAAGTCGCTATTATCTGAATAAATACCAGCAATGGTTAAATCTTTAGCTCCTGTATTTTGAATAGTATAACTCAATACTTTACCTGAATTTCCTACTACTCCAAAGCTGGTATTATTGGCATTGCTGATGTTGGTTTCCTCATCTGCTATATCGTTTTCGTTCCCTTGTACATTGATTTCAGCTGGAAGAAGGCTGAAAATATAGCTGGCTCCAGCTCCACTTCCTTTAGCATCTTCCCCATCAGCTCCTATGATGACATAATCTCCCGAAATGGCAACCGAAGAACCAAAATTATCATTTCCTTGTCTATCATTTGCCTGAATTTTAGCTTCTTGGGTCCAAGTGATTCCATCACGTTTAAAAATATAACCTGCACCAGCATTAGAACCTCCCGTATCTTCAAGGGTGGCTCCTACGATGGCATAATCTCCTGAAATAGATACCGCAGAACCAAATCTATCAAATGCTTCTATGTCATTTGATTGAATTTTGGCTTCTTGAGTCCAGGTGGTTCCATCACGTTTAAAAATGTAAGCAGCACCTGTAGTGCCTTCCCCTGACGCTCCTACAATAGCATAATCCCCCGATAGAGAAACTGAATTGCCGAACGAGTCAAAAGCCTCTTTGTCATTTGCTTGAATTTTGGTTTCCTGAGTCCAGGCAATTCCATCACGCTTAAAGATATAAGCGGCACCGGCTTTATTTCCTCCAGTATCTTCTTTGTCGGCACCCACAATGACATAATCTCCCGAAATAGATACTGATTCACCAAAATTATCATTCTTTTGTTTGTCACTTGCCTGGATTTTGGCTTCCTGGGTCCAAGTGGTTCCATTACGTTTGAAGATATACGCTGCTCCAACATCACTTCCACCAGTATCTTCTTGGATGGCACCCACTACCACACAATCCCCATCAATGGCTACCGAAAATCCAAAGTAATCATACGCTTGTTTGTCGCTTGCCTGAATTTTGGCTTCTTGAGTCCAGGTGGTTCCATTACGTTTAAAAATATAAGCGGCACCGGCTTTATTTCCCCCAGTTTCTTCTTCATAAGCTCCCACAATGGCATAATCTCCTGAAATAGATACCGAATAGCCAAAAGTGTCATCTTCTTCGGCATCGCTTGCCAGGATTTTGGCTTCTTGTACCCAATTTGTTCCATTATAATTGTAGATGTAGGCGGCCCCTGCACCATATCCTCCAGTATCTTCTTTAAAAGCCCCCACAATGGCATAATTTCCTGAAATAGAAACGGACCTGCCAAATTCATCAGAACTTTGTCCATCGCTGGCTAATATTTTAGAAACTTGCGTCCACTGGGCTTTTGCTTGCAAAGTGCCTAAAATAACCAAACAACAAAGGGTAATCAGTTTCTGAAGCGACACAAATAATACTGTGTAACTGTTCAATTGTGAATAAACTTTTGATTTCATATTTCGTAATGAGATGGATTCTATTTTTCTGTTTTCAGGTTTTATCACGGTATTTCCCTGACACTTCTCTCGTGCCTAGTGAAGAGATTCTTATGAGGGTATCTTTAAAAATTGGTTTTTTTTTTAGTGGCTTCAGAGGTGAAACAGCACTCATCGTTTAAACTCCCAGGCAAAACTATGGAGAACTTGATATGAAATGAAATAGAATAATTTAGCTTTGTTATCAAAATATTTATATCATTTACAGGATAAGTATAGAATATATTGATTCTTGAAAGCAATTTCGAACATAGAAAAGTACTACTTGATTAGATTGATGTAAAGGAGGTGTTCCCAGTAATTTTCAGGGTTTTCAACACTCTATTAAAATATCCCAATACATCGCAAAGTTTTTCCAATTAAAAACAGTGACATGGCAGAACAATCAAAAATAATGGAATCCGTAAAAAAACGCATTTTAGCAGAGATGGCTTCCGAGGATTACGAACAAGCAGAAATTATTGTACGGTGCAATACCACCAGTAAAGGAAAGGTAAAAATAAAAGCAAATAGATATCTGATAGTTGATGGCAAGAAAAGTCACCTGCAAAAAGCACTCAACCATCAGGAATACAGGGAGTTATTTGCAAGACATCATGGGCTTACTATACTACAATTTATGATAGATGGGCAAGAAATTAAGGCATTTGGTAATTATTCCAGTACTAGAGATAACTACGGAGTGATAGAGGCTTTCAATGCTCCTGAAACTTTTCTGGAAACACAAGTGAATCCTTACCTTGAGTCGGGCGTAGCATATACGGCAGCATTTTACCTGGATGAATTATCTTATTTTAATATTAATCCGTTTTATGCTTACTATAATGAAGCACGCACGCCCATCAAAAATAAAGACCTGAGGCAGGTAATGCAAGCAGACCCTATGTTTTTAGCAATACTACAATTTGTTGTGGCTAATTGTGCACCTATCAGTAAAATAAAAGTTACTTTCAGGAAAGATCAGCCAGTTGAAATAGTGCGTGCAAAAGCTGACACTATTATAGCAGACATCTTAGCATACTACAACTTGGACTATGGACAAAATTGTATAATTAATTGTAATATTAGTTATGAAAATGAGGCTTATAATACTACCCATCTGAAAGTAAAATGTAATGGCAAGTTGACTTTAAACGGGAAAATTGAAGCATTAGAAAAATTCCCCAAAGATGATTTTATTATGCTATACCTCTACCTGGAACGAAAGATTGATCAATTAACGTTGACTATAAAAAACGGAGCACTATCTATCGCAGCAAATCACACGTTTCCAGCATATGATATCAGGTTAATAAAAACACAGCAATACGATATAGCCGAAGATGATGTAGCTAAAATATGTGAATTTATAGAATCGGGAGATGAGGAGAAAATAATCGCAGCAATAGAAGCCGCTTGTCAATTAGAGAGTACTCAGGATAAAATAGAGCAGCGTTATTTAAGCTACATCAAGGCTCAATGTTTAAACCAGAGCGCTACCTTACAAGATATTCGCCCTGAAATGTTTGCTGACAATATGCAAAATATCTGTTTGGGTAAGCATGCAATGATAACAAAGGATTATATTTATTTTGGCTTGAAGAATGAGGAAGAGACAAAACAAGTCATAGATTTTATAGGAACACTCGTTTCTAAGTATGTCGATATCCAACAATTTATCCAAGCCATCGAAACTACTTTTGTTTCTCCTAATCAATCACCCCAACAATTACAGAAACAAACCTCTATCTATAACAAATACAGGCAACAGCTTATAGTAGGACTTGAAAAAGAAGCACAATTGTATGCAAATGGTTGGTGGAGCAAAGCCTGCCTTGCCTTATCAAATATCAAAGTAAATAAGGTAATGATAGACAATGCCAGGTTCTTTAAGCAGGAACGCTTACCTTATTTAATGGAATACATGTTTTTTTTAAATGTTTCCTCCAATGGAGATCGTATACACATTGATATCAGTGATTCTCAAATGCATGACCTTACAAAATTGTACTGGATGTTCTCCTCAATACCAAGCATTACTTGGTTCCAAACCCAATTTACTTATACTCCCTATCCATTCATCCCAGAATTAGAAGTTTTACATAGAGTGGATAATGGAGGTTTTCAACAATTAGAGCTGGCAAAGTATCGTGTAAGCAATCATTCATAATAGAAATTCGGCAGAATAATGTTACTGGGATAAAAGTAACTTTTTATTTTAGTCTCTACTAACTAACTACCTCCTCAATGGCTTTCATAATCACTGAGTGCTCAATGGGTTTAGAAAAATATTGGTCAAAGCCTGCTTTTAGAAAAGCTTCTTTATCGCCCCGCATGGCAAAACTCGTAACCGCAAATACTGTGGTACTGGCCTGGCTAGGAATGGCTCTTATTTTCTGGAGCAATTGTACCCCATCCAGGGCTTCATCTCCCAGATTAATATCCATTAAAATGACCGAAAAAGTTTCTTTTTGCAAAATATGGAGGGCTTCGTGACCATTTTTGGCCATTACTGCGGTATATTTCTTTTCAATAAATTTCTGTAAAACAAAGGCATTAATTGCATCATCTTCAATAATCAATACTTTTGGGGTAAGTGTGTTCGCCATCGGGTGAAAATAATAGTAGGTGTAATATGCTGGGCTTGCGTAATCGCCAAAGTTGAAATATGAAGTCGTCTCGACTTTTATGTCTAATAATATATTAAAAAAAGGGCATTGAGGAAAATTTTCTCCCCAAAACCCTTTCAATCTATTTTGTCAAGGCTAAATAAACTCATCGGCACGGGCTACCACCTTGTCGAGGCCCGTAATGTCCTTGCCTCCGGCAGTCGCAAAGAAAGGTTGACCACCTCCCCCGCCTTTGATTTCTTTTGCCAAATCCTTCACGATTTTTCCCGCATTCAATGCTTTGTCTTGCACCAGATTATCGGAGATCATCACCGCTACTTGAGGCTTGCCTTGAATATCAGCCGCCAATACAATGAAAGAATCCTGTTGATCTTTGCGTAGATCATACGCCAAGCTTTTCAAGGCATCGGCAGAAGGTAAGCTTACTTTTTGGGCAATCACATTCACCCCGTTGGTAGGTTTTACCTTGTTGAGCAAGTCTTGCTTGATGTTTTGAACTTGCTGATTTTCAAGCACTTCAATGCGCTTGTTTAAATCATTTTTTTCGTTCAACATCGCTTCAATGGCTTTGGTCAAATCCTTAGGGTTTTTGAGCAATTCCTTCACCTGATTTACCAAAGACACTTGCTCTTGTACAAACTCCTCTGCTTTGTTGGCTGTTACCGCTACAATTCTTCGTACACCAGCCGAGACCGAAGTCTCAGTAGTAATCTTGAAGAAACCAATCATCCCTGTTTGTTTTACATGGGTGCCTCCACACAATTCGCGTGAGTAGTTTTCGTCAAAAGTGATTACTCTTACATAGTCACCGTATTTTTCGCCAAATAAGCCCGTAGCGCCTAGTTGCTCCGTAGCTTCTTTAAACGGCACACTTCGCCTTTCGTCTAATGCAATATTCTCCCGAATCTTTTCATTCACAATGCGCTCTACCTCCGTTACTTCTTCGTCAGTCATCTTGGCGTTGTGCGAAAAGTCAAAACGCAATATCTCATCGTTTACCAAAGAACCACGCTGCTCTACATGATCGCCCAGTACCTGACGTAAAGCCGAATGTACCAAGTGAGTAGCACTGTGGTTGTTTTCGGTGAGTCTGCGTCGCTGTTCTCTTACTTGAGCAAACACTTCTACTTCAGCCAAGTTAGTGATCTTCATAAAATCATCCTTGGGTGTATAGTGGATGATCAAGTCGTTTTCCTTCTTAGTATCAATTACTGGAATGCTAATGGTACCACTTTCGGCTCTAAACTCAAGGGTTCCCTTGTCTCCTACCTGCCCTCCACTTTCGGCGTAAAAAGGAGTAGTTTGCAAGACAATTTCGTATAGTTTCTTCTTTTTAGCTTCAACTACACGATAACGTAAAACCTTGGTAAAGCTTTCCAGATAATCATATCCAATAAACTCTGTTTCGCCACTATTTACAATAATCCAATCCCCAGTAGATTTTTGGGCATCTTTCTTTGAGCCATCTATCTGGGCCTGAAGAGCTTCCTTAAAACCTTCTTGATCAATACTTAAGCCATTCTCTTCTGCAATTAGATTAGTCAAGTCTGGTGGAAATCCATATCTATCTTTTAGTATAAATACCTCATTACCGTCAATCACTTGTTTGCCTTCTGTTTTCGTGTCAGCAATCACTTTATCTAATAACTTCAAGCCATTTTCTAGTGTACGTAAAAAGCTTTTTTCCTCTTGCTCAATGGTAGTAGCTACATGTTCTTTTTGTTGTTCCAACTCAGGAAAAACCTCTTTGAACTGCTCGGCCAAGCGACCTACTAACGTATACAAGAATGGCTCTTTCAGGTTCAAAGTAGAATAAGCATAACGCACTGCACGACGCAAGATGCGACGAATCACGTATCCAGCCCCATTATTACCTGGTCGTTGCCCATCGGTAATGGCAAAAGAAATGGCCCGAATGTGGTCAGCAATTACCCGCAGGGCAATGTCAGTATTTTCGTTTTCGCCATAAGTTACCCCAGCTTCTCCCGCAATGTGCTGGATCATAGGCTGGAACACATCGGTATCGTAGTTTGATTTTTTGCCTTGAATAGCCATCGCCAAACGCTCAAAGCCCATCCCCGTATCTACGTGCTTATCAGGTAAGTTTTCCAAAGACTTGTTGGCCAAACGATTGAACTGGATAAATACCAGGTTCCAGATCTCCACTACCTGAGGATCGTCCTGATTTACCAGTGCTTTTCCTGGTTTTTTGGCTACCTCAGCCTCATCGCGCAAATCAATATGAATCTCCGAACAAGGACCACAAGGTCCAGTTTCGCCCATTTCCCAGAAGTTATCCTTTTTGTCGGCGTAAATGATGCGGCTTTCGTCGATATATTTTTTCCAAATATCAAAGGCTTCTTTATCCTCTTCCGTTCCATCTTCTTTATCGCCCTTGAATACAGTTACATACAAACGATCTTTGGGTAATTTGAATACTTCAGTCAATAGCTCCCAGGCCCAGGCAATGGCTTCTTGTTTAAAATAGTCACCAAACGACCAGTTACCCAACATCTCAAACATAGTGTGATGGTAAGTATCGCGGCCTACCTCTTCTAAATCGTTGTGCTTACCCGACACCCGCAAACACTTTTGGGTATCGGCCACTCGGCGATTTTGAGGGGCTTTAGTGCCTAAAAAGAAGTCCTTAAACTGGTTCATGCCAGCATTTGTAAACATCAAAGTAGGGTCGTTTTTCACAACCAAGGGAGCCGAGTCCACAATTTGATGTTGTTTTTCTCTGAAAAAATCCAGAAACTTTTGTCTTATGCTTTTGGAGTCCATCCGAAGTAAATAATTATGAATTATGAATTGTCAATGATTTGTTTGCCCTCTCCTGAACCTGTCCTAAAACAGTTGCTCACAAAGTTTTGAGCTTTTTGCTGCAATCATTAACTTTGTTATTTATATATTTGCGTGGTTTGACAAAATAATATTTGCCAAACTGGATTGTTTTTTGCAAGTTTTGAGTCAGTTGCAAATTATTTGCTACAAAGTTAAAAACAAATTTATTCTTACATCTTTAAAAAAAGATAAAATAGTTTAACCAAATTTGTAATTACTATTATACACCCAAAGCTTGTTAAGACCTAGAATAATTTATAATGGCTAGAGTAAAATATTACTACGATACCGAAACCTGTAAATATGAGCGGGTAAAGGTAAAAACCTCTGATATCATATTAAACCTTTTAGGCTTTTTGACACTTTCTGTCCTGATTGCCATCGGACTCACCTTCCTGCTTGGGAGATATTATAAAAGCGACAAAGAAAAGGTTCTCCTCAACGAAAACGAAAAACTCAAAGAGTTTTATTCTATACTTAGTAACCGCCTCGATCAGGTAGATGGTACCTTGGCTTCTCTTCAAAAAAGGGATAACAATGTGTATCGTTTGATATTTGAGGCCAATCCCATTCCTACTTCAGTAAGAGTTTCGGGAGTAAAAAATGACAAAGCCTACGAAAAAATTCTTAAATCGGGCTTGGCCAAAGACAAGAAGTCACTGATTACCAATACTTTTAAGAAAGTAAATCAGTTGAAGCGCAAAATGTATGTGCAAACCAAGTCTTACGATGAAATCATTAAAATGGTGAAAGATAAGTCAAAAATGTTGTCGCATCTTCCTGCCATTCAGCCCATCTCTAATAAGCAACTCACCCGCCTGACTTCTGGTTTTGGTATGCGTATGCACCCTTTGTACAAAGTGGCGCACTTCCACCCTGGTATCGACTTTGCTGCCCCTTATAACACGCCTATTTATGCTACGGCCGATGGCGTAGTAAAAAGATCGGAGTATATGGGTGGTTATGGTAATACAGTAGATATAGACCACGGCTACAATTATGTAACCCGATATGCTCACATGGCGAGCTTTAAGGTAAAGCCTGGCGATAAGGTAAAACGTGGCCAATGTATTGGTTATGTAGGTAGCACCGGATTCTCTACTGCCCCTCACGTACACTACGAGGTGTTGAAAAACGGCAAACAGATTGACCCAGTGTATTTCTTCTTTAATGACCTTACTCCTGAGGAATACGAAAAGATTTTGAAACTGGCTTCTATCAAGAACCAATCTTTGTCTTAGAAAAGATTAACAAACAACTTTTATAAATAATTGAGAAGCCCAATGGTTTAATACGAGCCATTGGGCTTTTTTATTGACCACTCCGATCAATTTGTGATTGTTTACCCTCCAGTGAGTTTATGAGACACATCAGACCTGACAGGTAGGGTGTTCAGAATTAACTTCGTTGAGCTTGGGCTTCGCCCTACGGTTTTAAAAAAACACCCCAGACTTTTCGTGGTTTAAAAAGCGAAGAATAAC
>DMXI01000647.1 GCA_003483885.1 Microscillaceae bacterium | reverse complement strand
CCATTTCATCGCCGAAAACCCTATGTCACGTAATTGGTTTGTGTTTCCAGGGTTTTTCTCCACTAAAGAACTCAATAAGCGAATTGCTTCATCTTTGTTGCGACGTTTTCGTACTTCAGCCCATTCGTTCACCATCGCATAGGTAGGATTTCCGCCTTGCAAATCTGCCAATAATTCGGTAGCCATTCCTCTGGTAGTTCGTCGCCTGGTGTTAAGTTTGGGCGATTTTACTTCAAATGCCTTCAGGGGTAACCCCTCAATGAGTGACTTTAGCTGTTGGGTAAATGTCAATTTTACGCCGCTTTCACCTTTCTCAAGTTTTTGAAGAAAATGTAAAAACTCAAGTTTTGCATTTCCCAGTTGTTCAAGGTTGTTTTTGAGCAATAGCTTTTGCAACAAATCTTTGACGGTATTTCCAGCAATAAATTTGGTATTGTCTTCTTTTGTAATCTTAAAACGACGATACTCCCGGTCACTTTCTAACATCACAAAAGAACATGTCTGTCCTGGTACTCTGTAATGTACGGCGTACTGAATGGCCTCTTTTTCGGCCATATAGCCTAATGACTCCAGCTGAGTAGTTGCGATTTGGCCATATACCCGCTTGGCTAACTCAGAGGTAATTTGTTGGTCAAAACTCAATGAGAAGTTACGTTTTTTCCTTTTTTGGTTTTTTCCCTTTTGGGACACCTGAATCTCTAACTTTGGCTGTTGTAATTGACGAAATCTACCCGCCAAAATTAGTTTCTGCCCTGCATACAAATACTGAGGTTTACCTGCCAAAATAAAATCATCAGCGCCTTTCATTTGAATATCCTCGATGCGCCAGGGTGCAAACCTAAAGTTTTTACTTACCTCTTGTATTTCATCTTCATTAATGATAGAGAATACAGCTCCTTTAGTGCTTCGGGTCAGATGCTCCAACACACGAGGGTCGGTTCCTGAAAAGCCAGTACTAAAAGCATATAATTCATTCTCAGAAGTTATTTTTTTAGAAAGGCTGTACAAACTATTCTCTCCCCAGGTAATGTCCCCATCGCTCAATAAAAACAAATACTTAGAGGAGCCTTTGAGCCAATTGGCCTGGTTTAATTCTTCCAGAGCAACTCCCAAGTCAGTTGCCCCTTCCAAAGATAATCGATTAGCAAAACGTAAAAAACGACGAAGGTTACGGTTGGTGTTTTTCACAAGCTTTTCTTTCCACCAAAAAGCCTCTATATTAAAGCACATTACCGAAAAATTCTTGATAATATCTTGGTTGTTTTGAAGTACAGCCACTAAAGTCTTCAACCACACATTGAATTTATCAGGTTGTGAACTCAAAGACACATCCAGTAAAAATACCGCGTTTTCCTTCAAGTCGGTTCTGGGAACTTTGGGTAAATTGGTTTTAAAAGCAGTCGCAAAATAATTCACCCCATCATTCACTGGCGATTTTAATAAGACAGGGCTTTTTTCATCTACTGTAACTTTAATGACGTTTCTCTTTGGTTGACTCCAGCCAAAGTGGGTTGATTCTCTTATTATTTTTGAACGTGTTTTTGGTGATACCTCTAACGCATTTGGGTTGACACCTTTTACCAATAATTCTACCCTCAGAGGTGCCTTTTCTTGAGCGTTACCCAGCGCCAACTCCAGCACCCGTTGATCATCGACTTCTAATAAATTTAGATCATAGCCAATGACAATATGATGCACCTTTTTAGGCATTAATGGAAATACTCTACAATTGAAAACATCCGCACCCGACCACTCCATCAAGGCCGGGTCTATAGCCTGGGCTACAGTTTTGGTGTAAGCATTGGCTGCTTTTTGTTTAGGTACTATTCTGGCTTGTTTTACGGTAGACCACCCCTTTTTACGGTGTGCCAATACACTGTCAGGGTGAAAACTCCAGTTTTCGGTCATCTTTTCACCTAGCGAACTCATTTTTTGCTTGCTTGCTACTACTTTCAGCTGATGGGTGGTTTCGCCAAAGGCAAAAAAGTAAGGGCTGGCTCCATTGGGTAGTCGTAATTTAAAAGTTCCTTCAAAGCGACGATTGCGATCATTGTAAAAAAAACAATCCATTAATATCCGGGCTCGGAACCCATCTATTTTAACCGAGATTTTGCGGCTTTTTAGAGGCAATGCTTCTTTATCTCCTATTTGCAAACGTACTCGGTTGACCTCGCCATTGGAACGTTTCCAGGTTTTGGCCTCTCCTTTTTTGGTTTTGGACTTTTTACTGGTTGCTTTCAGTGCCACAACATCTTGGCTCAAAACTGAATTTACTACATTACCAGTTTTTGCCTTTGCGGCTGGTATTCCGTGGGCAACTACTACCACTTCATCCAAAGATGCTTGTTCTTTGAGCTTAATGTTACCTAAATCAGTAGTGCCAGCAGGTACTTTGACTTCTTTGTGCTGCAAGCCAAAAAAAGAAAAAACCAAGGTTGCTCCAGGAGAAACTTTCAGTGAAAACACTCCTTCTATTCCAGTAACTGTCCCATTGGTAGTTCCCTTTTCAATCACGGTTCCTCCTGGTATAGGTTGGCCTTTTTCGTCTATTACTTTTCCGGTAACGGTTATTTTTTGGGCAAAAGCAGTGAAAGAACATATAATTAAAATGAAGCAAATGAAATAATGTAATCGAATTTTCATAGTGAATCGGGTTAATGAGTCTGTTTCAAGTTTTAGTTTTAATATCAAGTTTTTGACAATAGTATTCCGTTTGATCTACCTATATATTTTTCAAGGTAAAACATTATCATTTTGTTGATCAATATTCAACTTATTAATAAAAGTGTTTTGAAAACGCTCATTGGGTATGCCGTATGCATACTACCAGGATAAGCAATGATGAGGAAATCCGGAAATCTTTCAGAAGCTACAAACACAAGAGTACAGTTCGGTGGTCTACCCCTATTGGGTTGTTTATTCTTTGTATAAATCTTGCCAAAAGTTTGTCAATTCCTGTTAATTCTTTCCTAAAGTAGTTCAACTGATAAGAAGCTTAAGTAATATCCCGTTGGTTCCCCTTATTTTGTTTATTTTTAGAATCTTAATAAAAATACAATTCCAAAAAATAATTCCATGAATAGAATATCTAAGCAATTATCAAAGAGTATTACACTGATGCTCATGATTTGCTTGTGGACTGGCCAACAGGAGGCCAATGCTTTCTTTTTCCAGAAAGACACCACTAAAGCAAATGCCAAGAAAAAACCTAAGAAGAAGAAACCCAAGAAAAAGTTACCTCTTCCACTGAAAGCCGCCCGTACGGTGAAGTTTACGGCCAAACAAGGTACCTGGATTTCGGTAGATGTACACCCTAACGGCAAAGAGATCATTTTTGACCTACTTGGAGACATTTATACTATGCCCATGAGTGGTGGTAAAGCTACTCGTGTAACCAAGGGAATGGCTTATGACGTACACCCTCGCTACAGCCCTGACGGTAACAAAATCGTGTTTATTTCGGACAAAAGTGGCTCGGATAATATCTGGGTAATTGACCGCAAAGGAGAGGATACGATTCAAGTAACCAAAGACCGTAACCAAAACTATTTTTCGGCGGCCTGGACTCCTGACAGCGAATACATTATTGGTACACGTGGTCGTAGAGCTATCAAGCCTCATATGTATCACTGGACAGGTGGTCGGGGTATTCAACTAGTCAAACAACCACGTGCGCTTAAAACCACTGATCCTTTTGTAGGACCTAAAGGTCGTTATGTGTACTTTTCGGCCCGAAGGGGTAGCTGGAACTACAACGCCCAATTGCCTCAATATAATGTAGCAGTGTATGACCGTGAAACAGGAAAAACCAGAAACCTGGCCTCTCGTTATGGTTCGGCGTTTACTCCTACAGTTTCACCCGACAATAAATGGCTGGTGTATGGTACTCGCTACGAAAACGAAACCGGGTTGATTATTCGTGATATGAAAACCGGAGATGAGCGTTGGTTGGCTTATCCAGTACAAAGAGATGAGCAAGAATCTATTGCTCCTCTAGGCGTATTACCGGGCATGTCGTTTACCCCAGACAGTAAGTTTTTGGTAGCTTCTTATGGCGGTAAAATCTATAAAATCCCAGTAGCTGGAGGCAATGCCACCGAGATTCCGTTTCAAGTAGATGTAGAGTTACAATTAGGCCCCAGGTTGGAGTTTAAATACCCCATCAAAGACGATAAAAAAGTGCTGGCTACCCAAATTCGTGATGCAGTACCTTCGCCTGATGGCAAAAAGCTCGCTTTTACGGTATTGAATCGCTTGTATGTAATGAATTTCCCGAATGGTAAACCTAAGCGATTGACCAAAGCCAATGTAACTGAAGCGCATCCAGCGTGGTCGCCCGATGGTAAAAGCATTGTATACGCTACCTGGAGCCAAAAAGAGGGTGGTTATTTACATAAAATCAGTACCAACGGCGGTAAATCGGTAAAACTTACCCAAGAATCGGGAGTGTATATGAACCCAGCCTGGTCTTACAAACAAAATCGTATTGCCTTTATTCGTGGTAGCGCTGATCGCCTTAAGAAAAACTCTGGACCTTTTGGGGCTTATGGCGCTGCAGAAGACATTTGCTGGATTTCGGCCAATGGTGGCAAAGTAAATTTGGTAGACAAGGCTTACGGACGTGGCAACCCTCATTTCACTAAAAAGCATGACCGTATTTTCTTGAACCAAGGCCGTAGAGGTTTGATTTCGTTGCGCTGGGATGGTAGCGACGAAAAACAACATGTAATTATTACGGGTATTACTACTTTTGGGTCATTTATGGACTGGAAGGCCAACCATGCAACGCACGGTGCTTATTGTTTGCTTCCTGAAACGGCTCCTGACGCTATGGAGCGTCAATTACCTTCTTCGGCCTCTACGATTACAATGGCTCCCGAAGGTAACAAGGCCTTGGCACTAATCAACAATGATATTTATGTGGTAAATATCCCCAAGGCTGGGGTGGTACCAAGAATTTCAGTGGCTCGTCCACAATCATCTTCTTTCCC
>DMXI01000688.1 GCA_003483885.1 Microscillaceae bacterium | reverse complement strand
TGTTTTGCAGGGTCTCTTTTTCATGGTAGCCTACTTGACTTTATAAATTCAATAAACCCTTTCTCTATTTGTCAATAATTTCTCAATAGTTTTTATGCCCAATGCTTTATTGACTAGAGCTACTGCCGATTAGCAATTTCATTTTTACTACCTCAGACAACCCCATCATTTGCCAAGCCTCCTTAGGTAAACACTTGCTGGTTAAACCTTTTATAACCAACGAAGTATATACCGCCTGCCAGTATACAAGACAAGTTATTATGAACGATTTTTTGTTCATTAAACCGTCCCCAAATTAGCCTGTAGCCCCTTTTGTAAGCCAAAAAATTTATTTTTTATGTAGCCCAAATGTGCACCTTCATTCCAATTTTTAGAGGCGTTTTTTATCTATCATTGCGCCGAAAAAAATATCATAATTTTATATCATCCTTATTTAACTACAAACATGAAGAAAGTTATCATTACGTGTGTGAGCTTGTTATGCTGTGCCTTGTTATCAAGATCTTTCGGACAGATAATAGAAGCTCGTCGCCTTGCTGCGAATGCTTTATGGACTAACTATGGGCAAGACCCAGCCAATCCGGCAAAAATGCCTAATCCGATTCCGCGAAATGCAGGAGCAAATGTAGATACTAAGACCATTGCACCTAATTTTACGGCTTTGGAAGCGGCTTTGACAGACTTGATCAATAACAATGGCGGGGTTATTTTATTTAACAATACTGCTCCTGCTACCATTACCTTCAATAGCCCGATGAATCTTAGGCCTCCGTATCCTAGCCGGGAACTGACAAGAACTGTGGTGATTCAAGCAAAAAACATCACTTTCAACGGAGCCAACAAGTCCAGCATTTTTGTATTGAGAGGAAAGTTGAGATTGATTATTCAAGATGGGGAGTTTAGCAATGCCAATTTTAAAGGAGTATCTCAGCAAAACCTCAAAAATATATTTCGCACCGGAGGAGGGGCCATAGAGGTATCGCAGGGAGGGCCACGACCTTCTGCTTTACGTGTGAGAAATTGCCAGTTTCTCAACAACAACGTAGAACATTTTAGAGGAATTGGTGAAAACCAAAATGGGGCCGCTATTCGCTTAAATACTGGCACCACTGGAGAAGTGTTTGGATGCACATTTAAAAATAACCGGGCAGTGAGTGGTGGAGCCATTGGCGCTACTTCTATCAATAAACTGACCGTGATTAACAGTGTTTTTGATGGCAATTTATCCAATGGTTATGAATCTACCACTGGCTATATGAACGTGGTAGAGGGAGCGGCGGCTATTAGAGTAGACCGAACATCACTGCCAGTAGAGATTTATGGTACAACCTTTACAAAGAATGCGGCCAATGTAAAAGTATCGGTGATAGAAGTATTTATTCGCCCGATACCAGAGGGGTCTCAAAATTATCCCAAGGCAAACGCTTTAATTATTGACGACTGCATTTTTAGAGAAAACTTTTATAATAATTATGCAGGGGTGAGCAATTTCAAAAGGGTATTCTTTGCTGGATGTATCGTGTTTCACTCTGGTGGAGCAAGTGGGAGCTTCCAGGGAGCCAAAATGAAATTGACCAACTCAGTATTTGATGATAATGTGGTGGGGCAAGCAAATATCCGGATAATCAATGATTTTGAGATTGCTAACTGCATATTTGCCAATACCCAATATACAACTTATGTAGATGCACCACAGCAAGGTGCTGTTTTCTTACAGAAGGTGTTCAAAGGTGGAAGCTTTAACAATTGTACTTTTTATAAGAATGAGCCCAGGACTGGAGCGCGTGCCAGTGATGTTATGTTTTGGGCTGGGGATGTGCCTTCAAAGGTGAGCGTAAATAACTCTATATTTTATCGCACTACTACCAATACCTCTATTGCTCAAGTACACCGTTCATTGAAAGGTGGCAACAACAATCAATTTATTCCTGGAGTAAATATGAGTACTATGGTTCAGGTAGCGGCTGGAGCCTCTAATACCTCTAACCCTAACATACAACCCAAAAGCATTACCAATATGTGCTTAGGCACTAACTCTCTGGCTCAAGGGATGGGTGGATTGCCTGATTGTAGCGGAGGAAGTACTCCTCCCGATCCTAGTGGACAATTGCTGGCCAATGGTACCTACTATTTTACCTCAATAAGTAATAATCAACGTATGATGGATAATCGCTCTGAAGACAATGTGCGAATGACTGACCCTGCCAATGCGGATAACCAGAAATGGGTAGTCAATCACTTAGGAGACGATGTATATACGTTTAAAAATGTAGGCTCTGGGCGATTCTTGGAAGTGCCTTTTGCCAGGTGTGAAGGCAACAATAGTCAAAATGTGAGCACCTGGACAAGTGCTACTCAAAGCCATATGCGTTGGAAGGTCATTAAACAAGGTAATCAATACGAATTAAGACCCATGCATTGCCAAAGTAAATCGCTGGATCGCAATTTTGGTACGAGTACTGTCAACTCCAATGTACATGTGTATAATATTGCGAATAATGCCAATCAGCGTTGGAACATTGCAATAGTAAGCAGTAGTGCCAGAACTAGCTACCAAGTACTTGAGGTGCAAGAAGTGGTGGGTTATCCTAATCCAATGAATGGCCAATTGAACCTTAGAGGGGTACAAGCTGGTGATGAGGTGGTGGTGCGTAACCAACTAGGCGAGGAAGTCTTTCGCACTACTTTACAATCTGGTCGCAATTCATTGAACCTACATCACTTAAAGAGTGGGGTATACTTTATTTCTGCTGCGGGTAGCAAGGTGATCAGAGTTGTGAAAAAGTAAATTTTATAGACAAATAGTACGAAATGCGCCTACGATAATTCGTGTATGATACGGTATTTCGTATAAATAGATAGCCAAAAGTATTACAGATATTTGAGAAATCAGAAAAAAATAAAAATATATAGCTGATAGTCAAATACTTAAAAAATATTTCCTACCCAAAAGAATTATTGGTATCTGGTTTGAATAATTATAAACAA
>DMXI01000606.1 GCA_003483885.1 Microscillaceae bacterium | reverse complement strand
ACCAGATCCCTCGGCTGTGCTACTGATGACAACTTTGAGAGATTGTGGAAATGCAGCCCTAAAAGATTGCTTCAGAATTGTGGATTCAAGACAATATTATATTCCAAATTTCCCTCCCACAATTCTTCGCAAATAACAGCCCTCTTAAGTTGTCATCTCCATTGGTGTATTTTGAATAAAATATTAGGACTCAGAATGACTTTAGGCTATGAGGTGATAGCTTAAGCGGGTAGTCATTTACGAAGAATTTCGTCTGAATTTATAAGTAAAGTCATTACTTAAACCCGAAATTCTGTGGAAATCTGTGAAGGTAGTTTTTTCATAAATTTCTATACTTATCATCAGTAACCTTGTTGATGCACCTACCTGAATATTCTCAATTGAGAGAGAAAAAGTAAATCAAGAATTTTGCAAAAGCCTTTCCCTGCCTACACCTCAAAAAATCCGCTCATTCAAAAAACTTAAACCTCGATAAGGTTTACATAAGGTGGCTTTTTTTGACTTGCCAGCCCCACCCCATAGTTTTGTTCTCATTATTTATTTATCAAACCTATCAATACAATTATGAAACACTTTTTTATTTTTTGGTTGGTATTAACCATTCCGTGTTTTAGTCAGGCACAAAACACCTGGTTTGGCAATGGCGCTGGCCAACAAGGGATTGAGGTTACTCATTTTGGCGAATTTACGGGGCAACTTTCCAGCAGTACTTCTTCGTACACCAGTGCTTATTTTGGTCATGAAACTGGCCGACGCCACAATACAGGCTTTGCCAATACCTATTTTGGGTCGCTTGTTTCAAGCTGGGGAGCCGATGGAGGCTATCAAAACACCTTTATAGGAGCCTTTTCGGCCAGTTCTACCGCAAATAACAATGCCAACGGCGTTCAAAACACTTTTTTTGGAGCAGTATCAGGGAATAATTCCCGTCAAAACTCTCTCAATACATACCTTGGCATCCAAACAGGTATTAGCCATAACTCTACATATACCAACAACCACAATACCATTGTAGGCAACCAGTCTAATACTTCATCAGTGTTGGCAGTTAATCGGATGAACAATACCTGGATAGGCTATGATGCTGGCCAGGGTAATGGCGGTTCAGGCAATGTATTTCTGGGCTATAATGCAGGGCAGGGCTCTACCGGTTCCAATCAATTATTTATTGAAAACTCAAGTGCCAGCACGCCACTGATTTATGGCAACTTTGCCAGCAATGCAATGGGGATCAACACTCAGCAATTGACCGATGGGGGCACTGCTTATACGCTATCCATCAATGGTAAAATGAGAGCCAATGAGGTAAAAGTATACACTGGCTGGGCCGACTATGTCTTCGAAAAAGATTATCGTTTACGTTCGCTACGTCAGGTAAAACGTTACATCCAACGCCACAAGCACTTACCCGATGTACCCTCAGCCAGAGAAGTTAAGCGTAAAGGTATTTTTGTAGGAGAAACCCAAGCCACGCTATTACGCAAGATTGAGGAATTGACCCTCTACATGTTGGCGGCTCATAACACCACCCAACAGCTTAAAATCGAGGCAAAACAACTGAAAGAGGGTGTTGTACAACTTCAAAAACGGCTTGCTCAACTACAAACCAAATCTCAGTAATAGCCCAAAACCTACTTTCAACATCTTTTGATTTAAAACTTATCACAATTATGAAATATATTTTTAGTTTTTTACTGGCCTTTGGGGCATATACCCTCAGCTTGGCTCAAACCCACTTTGGTAATAGTGTGGGGGTTCAGGGTGCCTGGCACAGCTTTTTTGGAGTAAGAGCTGGACAAAATAATACAGGCTCTTTTAACTCTTTTATGGGGCATCGGGCAGGTATGAATAATACCGTTGGCTATGAAAATAACTTTTTAGGCGCTTATACTGGCTTGGCCAATACTACGGGGCACCATAATGTATTTGTAGGACGCTCGGCCGGAGGAAGTAATACCACGGGACAATACAATGCTTTTTTGGGTCACGCCGCGGGTATGGCCAATACCAATGGACATCGCAATACATTTTTAGGACACCGAGCGGGTAATAGCAACCAAAGCGGGAGCCACAATACTTACTTAGGAGTACGTACTGCCCATAATAATGTAAGTGGTCATTATAATACCGCTGTGGGCTCTCAAGCTGGACATAACAATACGGGTAGCAAGAATGTATTTATAGGCCATCAGGCCGGATATCTCGAAACGGGTTCCAATCAATTGTACATCCACAATTCGGATGCCCCCATTCCATTGATCTATGGCGATTTTGCTGCGGGGGGTGTTGGCATCAATACCAAAAAATTGGTAGATCCTCTCGATGGGGCTTTTTATACCCTATCAGTCAATGGTTTGGTACGTACTACTGAACTCCGGGTGTATCCAGGTTGGGCCGATTATGTATTTGCGACAAACTATCGCTTGCGTCCTCTCGAGGAAGTAGCACGCTACATTGAAAAAAACAAGCATTTACCAGATGTACCTTCAGCTAAAGAGGTAGCCAGGCACGGGGTAAAAGTGGGCGAAATGGACGCGACTTTATTGCGCAAAATTGAGGAGCTTACTTTGTATATGATCGAGGCTGATAAAACTGCCCAATCGCTCCAACAAACGCTTACCCAAACCGAAAAACACTTAACCAAATTGCGTAAAGAGGCTACTCAGGTAAAAAAGAAATACAGAAAACGCAAATTGGCTTCCTCCAATACTCATTAATTTATTCAACACTAACTTATCAAACACAATGAAATATTTATTCATGCTTTTAATCACCTTGGGTTGGCTGGTTGATCTTAGCGCCCAGACAAACTATGGAGTCAATTCTGGAACCAACAACATTACCCGTAGTTTTTTTGGGTATTATGCTGGCAACAGCAATACGTTCAACGGCTTTCATAATTCCTTTTTTGGAGCATTTGCTGGGCAGAACAATACCTCGGGTAGTTCCAACAGTTTCTTTGGGTATTCCAGTGGTAACCATAATACCACTGGAAGAAATAATACATTTTTTGGAACGCTTTCGGGTAGAAGCAACACCACTGGGAGCGATAATAACTTTTTCGGAGGCCATAGCGGCCATTATAATACTACGGGGAGCCATAACCTGTTTATGGGATACATGGCTGGTTTTGATAACCAAATCGGAAGCCGTAATGTGGCCATAGGCGCAGCAGCGAATCACAACAATGCCAGTGGAAACAATAACACCATGGTAGGCTACCATGCCGGCACCCTTACGGCTGGGTCGGGTAATGTGTTTTTTGGCAACAAGGCTGGTTGGTACGAAACCGGTTCCAACAAGCTGTATATCCACAATGAAGCCACGATTGTTCCTTTGATTTATGGTGATTTTGCCTCCAACGGAGTGGGCATCAATACCAATAAATTGAGCGATGGTCTTACCAATTATGCTTTGTCGGTAAATGGAAAGGTACGTGCCAATAAAATCAAGGTATACACGGGTTGGGCCGATTATGTATTTGAAAAAGATTACCAACTACGTGAGCTAAGCGAAGTGGAAGCCTACATCCAACAGCACCAACACTTACCCGATGTACCCTCGGCCAAACAAGTAGCCAAAGAGGGAATCCTAGCTGGCGAAATGAGTGCTACCCTTCTGCGAAAAATTGAGGAATTGACCTTGTATATGATCAAGACCGACCAAAGCAATCAAAAACTGCTGAAGCATACCCAAAAGCTACGTCGCACTTACCAAAAACTGCAAAAGCAGGTAAAGGCTCTTGAGCAAAAAAATGAAACACGCAAAAATAACTCTAAGTAATCAAAAAGACATTTTAATACTTATGAAAACCATTCAACGATTTTTTATAACAGGCCTGACATTTAGCCTACTATGGATGGGGTCAGTATCTGCCCAAACCTATAAATGTCCACCAAACCTAGACGTACCAAGTATTACCATTAACAATCTTCGGATTTACCGAGCTCAACAACAAATCACACTGGCGAGTGGTAGTAACACCTTTATTGTGCAGGGAAGTGCTGCCGATGTAAAAGTATTTGCTGGACAATCTATTGAGCTTAACCCAGATACCCACATAAAATCGGGCAGCAAGGCTTGGATGAGAATTACCCCTTGT
>DMXI01000277.1 GCA_003483885.1 Microscillaceae bacterium | reverse complement strand
CTATCCATTGAACTACGGGGCCTTATTTAAAGATAAATCTGCCTCTGTAAATCCAGAGGCAGACATCTGTTGTTAAAATTGTTAACTTTTCACATAATTTGGAAATATCTTATAAAATTTCTCTGTGACAAGCGAGAAAATTTTATCCTTCAAAATATCCAAGCCCTGTTTCTTCTCAGCCGAAACAATTACCACCTCAGTATTGGTGTTATCAGTTTCGATAAAAGAAGTCCAGGCGGGCACTTCTTCCAACAAATCGATCTTATTTAAAACCAAAATTGTGGGCTTATCCAGTGCTCCAATTTCAAGCAGTGTTTTATTGACTGTTTGAATTTGTTCTTCACAAAATGGTGTAGAAACATCGGCTACATGAACCAAAATATCTGCCTCTCTTACCTCATCCAAAGTAGATTTAAAACTCTCGATTAAGGTTGTAGGCAATTTTCTAATAAATCCAACTGTATCGGTCATCAGAAAGGGAATATTTTGAATCACTACTTTCCGTACTGTAGAATCTACCGTGGCAAATAACTCATTTTGAGCATAAACATCTGACTTAGAAAACAATCGCATCAAAGTAGATTTGCCAACATTGGTATAGCCTACCAAAGCTACTCTTACTTGTTGACCACGCGTCTTACGTCGTGTCATACTTTGTTGATCAATTTTGTCCAGCTTTTGCCGCAATAAGCTAATTTTGTCTTTGATAATCCGACGGTCAGTCTCCAGCTCCTTTTCCCCAGGTCCTCTCATGCCTATACCTCCTTTTTGTTTAGACAAGTGAGTCCACATTCGTGTTAGTCTTGGCAACACATATTGGTATTGGGCCAGTTCTACCTGAGTCTTTGCTTGAGCAGTTTTGGCTCGTAGTGCAAATATATCCAGAATCAACAAGCTGCGATCCAGAATTTTACATTGTAGGTCGCGTTCCAGGTTTCTAACCTGCGATGGATTAAGGTCATCATCAAAAATGACCATATCTACTTTCTCGGCTTCTACTGTTGCCTGAATCTCTGCCAATTTTCCCTTACGCACAAACGTCTTTACATCGGGTGAATCAAGCTTTTGGGTAAAGGTTGCTACAGTTTTAATGCCTAACGTTTCAGACAAAAAAGCCAGTTCATCCAAATAAGCCTGAGTCATTTCCTCAGTTTGAAAAGGATGGATTACAGCTACGAGAATAGCCGTTTCTTGTATTTTTTTAGTGGAATAATATGGTTCTTTCACAGAATGAAATGATTATTTTGAAAACTAGTCAAAGCAGGTCTAACCTTAAGTTTAATCAATAAATAGCACTGCTTTGAGTCCATTAATTAAAAGATATGCTTGCCAATACAATAACAAATAAAGGAACAACCAATATTTTATCATACCAGCAAATCTTCAATTAAATCACAAGCATAATAACAAGTGAGAAACTTTAAATGTGGGATCTAAAAAGCACATTTTAAGGCATTAGGCCAACCAAAATAACGAAAACATGGCTTGACCTTACATTAGAGATTAGCACAAAAAACTAGCAACTAGCTTTTCTTGTGACACCAAATTAAGATTACATTCATCGCGTATCCTCCTTTCTAACTAAAATAATACATTGATAAAACCTATAGTTTATTTCAATTTAAAATTTAAATGCCCATCTTTGCTTTTGAAGTAAAAAGTAGCTTACAAATCACATGGATAAGTTTTTCAAGCTTAACAAAAACCTACCATCAGAATACAAAGTTAAAAAAAATCAGATAACTTAGGATAAAATCTTCATAATGAAGATGATAAGAATGTTACGAATATGATGGTTTTATGTTATCACCGAAGTAAACTTTTTTCCTTCTTTTGCAAAAAATCTTTTTTATTGCTACTTTTAGTTTCGGAGAATTTGGTAATTTCTTACATACATGTAATACCCCTATTCAACTAATATTTAATACAAAAATGTCATGAGTGCAGATTCAAGAAATATTGTATTTACTCTTGTTTTCATAGGACTTATTATCACCAAATCTACAGCTCAAAACTATTGGTCAGTTGGAGCACAAGTGAATGTTGCGAACTATTTTGGTGATCTAAACCCCTGGACACAATATGTAGGTGCGGATCCTAAGTTTACCCGTCCCAGCTTTATGATACATGCGACTAGAAAATTTGGCCGACGTATTCACGTAAGGGCAAATTTTGGTTGGGCACTACTTAGAGGTGATGATTTCATTTCCGCAGCGGTATTTAAACCTGAGCACCAGCCAAGATATGCAAGAAACTTACATTTCAGAAACGATGTCAAGGAGTTTGGTATCACTGGAATATTTGATATTTTCCCGAGTTCTCGTCGTACCGTTGTACGTACCAAATCACCAAGGGCACGCGGTCGTATGATCCGTGAACGCGTAAAATGGACCCCCTATGTTTTTGCAGGTGTAGGTCTCATATTACACAACCCCCGAGCCAAGACCCCTGAATCTCTTGGAGGAGAATGGGTAGCCTTACAACCATTAGGTACCGAAGGTCAGCAAACCGGACTTCCACAATACCAAGCCCCATACAGCCTTGTACAACCTGTGTTTCCAGTAGGTATAGGTGTAAGATGGAAACTAAATCAGCGAATTGATATTGGAGTAGAAATGGGCCTCAGAATAACATTGACAGATTATTTAGATGATGTTGGGGGTAACTATCCTGTAGCGGCTGATTTACAAAGTGATTTAGCCCGAGCCATGTCAAACCGTACTCTAGAAACCACCTCTGCTGTATTTGGCACAGAAAGAGCCGTTGTAATTCGTGCCGCTGACGGAGATATTAGAGGAAATTCAAATGAGAATGACATGTATTTGGTTACAGGTTTTCATGTATACTATATTCTTGGAAACTTCTTCCGTCGTCCTCGTTTTGATCTAAACCGACGTCGTAGATTTTAATTCTTCTTTCAATACATATATTCTGATCTTTCTTTCAATAACCACTTTGCAAATAATTATTCATTAAAAAGTTCTTATTGTGAAGTCGATTGTTATCGTATAACTGTCACAAATTTTGCAAGCAATGAAACGCATACCCACACAAGTTATTATTTTGACAATTCTTGCCACACTATTGTGGCATTCATCTGCTTACAGTCAGCGTGACCGTGAGTATGTAGAAGCAGAAAACCTCTATGATTATGAGTCTTACCAGGCAGCCAAAAGAGCCTATTTAAAACTCTTGAAAAAAGATCCTGGTAATGTAGACATTCAATTTAAGCTAGGAGTTTGTTATTTACATACCCTCAAAAAGGACTCCGCGGTTTTCTATCTCGAAAATGTATATGCCAAAAATAATAACCACGACCCTCACCTTGAATTTACTTTAGCCAAGGCGTACCACTACGTCAATAAATTTTCGAATGCTGTTAGATATTACAACATTGCCAAAAAAGATTATGCAGTGCTTGCCCAACAAGGTGGAAGCAAAAGAGTAAGCAAAGAAGAAGCAAATGCAAGAATAGAGGCTTGTGACAAAAGAATTAAAGAGTGTGAATACGGAATGCAATACGTGGAAAGTCCAATGTATGTAAACATCCGAAACGTCGGTAATCAAATCAACTCTGAGTTTCCAGACTATGCCCCTATTTTTCCTGATGATCGCTCGTTTTTAGTATTTACGTCTCGCCGTAAAGGTACTACAGGGGGTAAAAAAGATATTACAGATGAACATTTTTTTGAAGATGTTTACATTGCTTACAAAAATGGTAAGGGCTGGAAAGCTCCCCAAAATATTGGGCGTAAAATCAATACCAGATACCACGATGCCAGTATTTCTTTATCTCATGACGGAAAATATTTGTTCTTATACAAAGATCGTAGAGAGGGAGATATTTATATTTCAGAAATTGACCAAGCAGATAGTAGTTGGAGCAAACCCAAATCAATCGGAAAAAATATTAACAGTAAATATCGCGAAACTTCTATCACGATGAGTCGTGGTAATGATACTGTTTATTTTTCCAGCGATCGTCCAGGAGGTTTTGGCGGCTTGGATTTGTATATGAGCGTCAAAAATGAAAAAGGGAAATGGGGCAAAGCCGTTAACTTAGGAAGCTCTATTAATACTCCCTATAATGAAGATTCTCCTTATATCATGCCGGGTGGTAAATTACTTTATTTCAGCTCCGAAGGGCACTCCTCCATGGGTGGTTATGATATTTTCTTTGTAAATAAAGAACAAAGCGGAAAATGGAGTAAACCTTATAATATGAAATACCCCATCAATACCAGTGATGATGATATTTACTTTGTAATATCTGCTGATGGTATGAAGGGTTATTATGCTTCTGTAAAAGGCGATACCGAAGGAGAAAAGGATATTTATGAGATATATCATCCTGAAGGAGAAAACATTTTGGCTCTGAAACCAAAAGATAAGCCTAAGAAAGACTCATTGGATGTAGTTTTACAAACCCAACCTAAAACCTTCTTGATGGGTACCGTACTCGATAAAGATACTAAAGACAAACTTCAGGCTTTGGTACAAGTAATTGAAAGAGATAAGGTATCCAATACTCAAGCAGTACAAACGCTCGAGAAAGACAAATTTACTGAAAATATTACATCAAATAGTGGGAGTGGTGTCTATAAAGCCACTCTTGTAAAATTAGGTAAGAACTATGTCATTTTCGTAAGAAAGAAAGGATTTTACAAACAAACCAAAGAAGTAAACATCCCTGCCTCACTTACCAAACCTACCCAAGCTGACCTTCCATTAACTCGCATCAAACCAGGTGATAAGATAGGTTTACAAGTATTATTTGGCTTTGATAGTTACTGGGTTCAACCTAAATACCAGAGTCATCTTGACAGTGTGGCCAACTATTTGAAAGAGTATCCAGAAATGATTGTTGAAATCTCTGGACACACTGATAATATTGGTTATCGTTGGTACAACTTAATTTTAGCCAAAAGAAGAGCTCAAGCAGTCATGAATTACTTGATCAACAAGAAAGGAATTCCGGCTAAAAGAGTGGTTTTTAAGGGTTACGCAGATGAAAAGCCAGTAGGAAGTAACAGCACTTATAACGGTCGTGCGCTCAATCGTCGTGTAGACGGAGTAGTTGTTAGAGTTGATCTTAAAGATGAATAAATCATTTTTTTACAGTACAAAAAACATTTTTTTACTACTTATAATATAAAAGTGGGGTTTTACATCTAAAAAAGTATAACCCCGCTTCGTTCATTGCGTATATAAAGACGCTTTTGAATAATTTATCTTAAACAAACTCTTATTCTAAACGGACTACTACCCTAAAGGACATATGCGAATTGCAATTGTACTCAATTCTTCCTGGAATATATATAATTTTAGGAGAGGGTTAATTGAAGAACTCCTCAAAGAAGGACACACTGTATTAGCAATAGCCCCCAAGGATAAATACTCGAATAATCTAATCAACTTAGGTTGTGAATTTTATCCTGTTACGTTGGAAAAAAAAGGCTCTAATCCATTTAAGGACATTAAATATCTTGGCAGATTGTACAGAATCTATAAAAAAGCCAAGCCTGATATTATTTTACAGTTCACAATCAAGCCTAATATTTACGGTACATTAGCAGCATCTATGCTCAACATTCCCGTGATAAACAATGTATGTGGTTTAGGTACAGTATTTTTAAGAGAACAACTATTATCTTCCAAAGTAGCTCGTCTGCTTTATAGATTTTCCTTCCGATTCCCCCAGAAAGTGTTTTTCCAAAATCAGGATGATTTATCGCTATTTATAGAGCGAAAATATATCAATCCCAACATTACTGACTTGGTTCCAGGATCTGGTATTCCAGTAGAAAAGTTCAAGTCTGATGGCTTTAAAAGAAATAAGGTATTTCGCTTTTTATTGATTGCACGCCTTATATATGATAAAGGTATACTTGATTATATTGAAGCCATTAAAATACTTCAGGCTCAAGGAATAGATGCTCAATTTTTGATACTTGGCGCAATTGAAGAAGACGCAAACCTCGGTATCTCCAAACAACAACTAGATGGTTGGGTTAAAGAAGGCTTGGTGGATTATCTTGGTGTTTCAGATAATGTATCAGAAGTTATCAGTCGGGTAGACTGTGTGGTTTTGCCCTCTTACCGAGAAGGCACCCCTAGAGTATTACTTGAAGCAGCAAGTATGTCTAAACCATTGATTGCAACCAATGTACCTGGATGTAAACAAACCATTGATGATGGCGAAAATGGTTTTTTATGTAATCTAAAAGATCCCCAAGATTTAGCACAAAAAATGTCCTTGATGCTTCAGTTAAATGACCAACAGCTCAAAACTATGGGTCAAAAAAGTCGAAAAAAGGCTGAACAAGAATTTGATGAAAAACTAGTAGTACGTAAATACCTGGATACGATCAAACACTTTGACTCCTGAATTGATGCTCTTTTAATGTAATAGTCACAAGTTTCCTTTAAAGCCTGTCTGATAAGTTGGTATTCTTTTCTGAATGCGCTAATTTCGTATTTATGTCAAAGTAAGTACTTATGAATAACTATTGGTTTGCCGGAATTTTGGTTCTACTGCTGAGTTCTTGTCGTTCTTATAACCCTATTCTGTTCGATGCTAAAAATAAAGACCTTTCAGAGCAATTGGCTCAACTAAAAAAAAGTGTTGAGAAAAACTACACCATCCAAAAAAATGATTTTATTCGTGTAAGTGTTTATACCGCGTCTGGTGAGTTTATAATACTCCCCCCTTCTATTAGAGGTTCATTAAATTTGCCCAACAGTCAAAATAATCCAGCCAATCAGAACAACCTCAATAATCAATTTAGAAATATCAGCTTTCTGGTAAAACAAGATGGTGAAGCCAAATTACCGGTAGTTGGCAATGTAAAACTTGAAGGACTCACGTTAAATCAAGCAGATAGCTTATTGCAAGTAAAATATGAAAAGCATTATAAGGATCCTTTCGTTATTACTCAGTTTAACAATAAGCGAGTCATTGTATTGAAAGGTAATGAAGGAGTGCTCTATCCTTTAAAAAATCAAAAAATTAGCCTTATAGAGGTACTCGCGGCCACTGGTGGAATGTCTAAAGATTTAAAAACCCACAACGTTCGATTAATTAGGGGAGATTTACAAAATCCTAAAGTATTTCTTATTAACTTATCTACCGTAGAGGGGTTGGCTTATCATAATCTAATTTTAGAACCCAACGATATTATATACATAGAGCCAATACGCAGACCATTTTTCGAAGCATTTCGAGATGTAGGTACTGTCCTCAACATTTTTACTGGCCTTGTTACTACTGTACTATTGATTATTACGTTAAGTAGATAAAGGCGTATTTTTACTTAGTTGCATTTTCAATTTGGAAGAAAGAAATCACATATTGCCCACCAATAACGATTCTGAAAACGATGATTTTTTAAGTAACATCGATTTAGAAAAGATTTGGGAAATACTTAAAAAGAGCATTCTATGGATGCTTATATTGCCATTATTGACCCTAAGTGTTGCACATATATGGCTTCGTTATACCAAACCAGTCTATGAATCATCCTCCTCTCTCAAACTTGCCATCAAGGATGAGGGTGTACAGATGCTAGGGATTAAACAACTGATTACAAGCAATAGTATCAATGGCAACTTGATAGGAGAAGTTGAGTTTATTCGCTCCCAAATTATTTTTAATTCAGTAATTGATGCAATGGATCTTTGGGTAAGCTATTATGAACAAGGCAATATTCTGGAAGCAGAATATTACACCAATGCTCCGTTTAAGGTGGTGGATTATAAGATAAAAACACCTGGTTATTACGATAAAAAATTTAATATCAAGTTAAAAAGCCAAAAAGAGTTTGAATTGTCTTTTCAAACAGGAAAAGTACTCAATAAGCAAGTATACAAATTCAATCAAACAGTCAAATATCCAGGCTTTTCTTTCAAAGTTATCAAGACACCCTTCTATAAGAAACGCTTTCATAATATCCCCTTTTATTTTAAGCTCAATAGCCGTGAAAGCCTGATTAGGTATTTGAATACAAATCTACAGGTGGGTATCCTTAACAGAAGCGCAAGAATTATTGGAGTAAATTTTAGAGATTTTAATCCTCTTAAGGCGAAACATATTGTACATGTAATAGATACTACTTACCTACAAAAAACGCTTGAGAACAAAAAAAGAGCTAATATTCAGCAAAAAAAATACTTGAATCGTCGCTTAAATGAAATCGAGGATAGCATGCGCAATTATGAAGCAAAGATTCAAGGATTTAAGCTCAAGCTGAAAACCAATAATATTAATGAAAAACTTGATAAGTCGGTTCAGGAAATAGAACAATTAATCAAAAAGAAGCTCAAGTTTACTGATGAATTGGCGGGTATCAAAGAAATAGAAAACTTGATAGCAGAAGATAAAGAATTAGTACTTTATCTACCAGAAAACACCTCAGGCCTACAAAGCTTAACTGAAATCTTAAAGAAGATTAGCAAACTACAGGAGGACAAAAAATTGCTGGACTTGCGGGCTACAAGTTCCTCTATGATTATCCAAAATATCAATCAGCAATTAAACACGCAAAAAGCCAAGGCCAACCGATTAATTGCAAAAGCTAGAAAAGGCATCTACAAAAAAATTGTTGATATAGAGGCCCGTATAAACGCATTAGAGACGGCTTTTGGCAGTTTGCCTGAACAAGAAGCTGAGTTTAAACGTGTGCAAAGATTATATAAAATATACGAAGGTTACTACCTTCAATTACTCAATCGTAAAGCAGAAATAGGCATTTCAGAAGCAGGTATTGTACCCGAATTTGATGTACTTAAGGAAGCCAATATACCAACAATCCCTATTTCACCACGTAAGTTTTTAATTTATGCAGTAGCAGGTGGTTTTGGTATCTTTTTGAGTTTTGCTCTTGTGGTTATAAGGTATTTGTTACACAACAAGGTTACCAATTTACGAGAATTAGAAAGAGTCACAAAAGTCCCAGTCTTGGGCACGGTCCCTCGTTATCGTCATCGTAAATTAAAATACACTAAACTATTAGTACATCGCAATCCTAAATCGTCTTTAAACGAGTCTTTGCGATCTATTCGGACAAACCTGGCATTTTTATTACCACAATCCAGGGAATCCTCAAATAGTTCTAAAACTAATATTATTTCGGTCACCTCTACCATTAGTGGCGAGGGTAAAACTTTCGTAGCTACTAATTTGGGTGGTATTATTGCAATGTCTGATCGTAAAGTAGTACTATTGGATTGTGATATGCGCAAACCCAAAGTACATATTGCTTTTGATGAAGAAAACGATGTAGGGGTAAGTAATATTCTCATTAAGCAAAACAGCTTACAAGAGTGTATCAAGCCTACTGAAATTAAACAATTCGATTTTATAGCCGCCGGTCCTACTCCTCCCAACCCCTCTGAATTGTTACTGAGAGAAGATTTTGATCAACTAATAGAGGATTTAAAAGAAATATATGATGTAATTATGATTGATACTCCCCCAGTTGGTTTGGTGACGGATGGGGTACTGATCATGCAAAAAGTAGATGTTCCACTATATGTAGTCAAAGCTCATTACTCTAGAAAAATCTTTGGCAAAAGCATTGACAAATTAGTTCAGGCTCACAATTTTAGAAATCTATCAATCGTTCTCAACTCTGTAAAACACGCTACCGGATATGGTGGCTATAAATATGGGTATGGTTATGGTAACTACTATGGTGGTTATTATGAAGATAACGCACAAAAAAATGGCCTGCTAGCCAGATTATTCTCAATATTTAAACGGAGGAAAAAATAACGATGATGAATTATTTATGGAAAAGTAAATCTAATATAAGTTCTGCGGAAAAAACTTCCTTTATTCATACTGATATTCACTCTCACCTATTACCTGCCATTGATGATGGTGCCAAAACTTACGATGAATCCATCGAATTAATCAAAAGGTTTGTGACCCTGGGGTACAAAAAAATCATTACTACCCCTCATATTATGAGTGATTTTTATCGGAATACACCCGAAATCATTCACTCCAAACTCCAAAAGTTACGCGCTAAAATCAAAGAACAGAAGATTGATATTGAAATAGATGCAGCCGCGGAATACTACATGGACGATTGGTTCATCAATCAGGTAAATACTCAAAAACCTTTGCTCACCTTTGGTGATCGTTTCTTACTGCTTGAAACCTCATTTATGAGTAAGCCCTATCAGTTTTTTGACACGATTTTTAAATTACAAACCCAAGGTTATAAACCTATATTGGCCCATCCTGAACGCTATACCTACTTGCAAGATGATTTTAACCTGGTAGAGGAAATCCATCAAAAAAAGGTATTGCTACAGATTAATCTAAACTCTTTGGATGGTTATTATGGCAAAGCTGCTCAAAAAGTAGCCGAAAAATTGATTGATAAAAAAATGATTCATTTTGTAGGATCTGATTGTCATGGAAACAGGCATTTGAATAGCTTGCAGAAAGTCCAAAAGAAAAAATACTACCTTAAACTAAAAAAACTCTCTTTAATAAATAATAAATTATAATTGCTCGCCTAAGTACAGTTTAGTCTAAATTTCAAAATATAAACACTCTATGGTTTTTATTACAGGATGTAATGGTTTGGTAGGCAGTTTTATTGCACGCCAATTTCTCAAAGAAGGTCATCGAGTAAGAGCCTTGAAACGACAAAACAGTAATTTGCAATACCTCAGTGATATCCAAGATCAAATTGAATGGGTAGAAGGAGATGTTTTGGATGTTACTACTTTGTATGAGGTACTGCAAGCCTGTGACCAAGTAGTGCATAGTGCTGCGGTTGTTTCTTTTGCTGCCAACGACAAAGAAATGATGTACAAAGTAAATGTAGAGGGTACGGCCAATATTGTAAATATTTGTTTGGAGTTGGGCATTAACAAACTAGCCTTTATTAGTTCTGTGGCAGCTATAGGGCGCAAAAAAGATTCAGAAGTCATTGATGAAACCTCCAAATGGGAAGATTCTAAGCTCAATACATACTATGCACAAACAAAGCACCTGGCAGAAATGGAAGTATGGAGAGGGCACGCCGAAGGTTTGGATACGATCATTGTAAACCCATCGGTAGTGATTGGCCCCAGTCATTGGGATAGAAGCAGTACACAATTGTTTAAATATGTATGGGACGAAAAAAAATATTACGCCACAGGTAGCCTCAATTATGTAGATGCCCGAGATGTTGCTAAAGTTGTATTTCAATTGATGGCAGGAGAGTTCAATGGTGAAAGGTACATTCTAAACGCAGGAAACGTTCAATACAAAGCATTCTTCGAACATATTGCCAAAGCCTTTGGCAAACGTCCTCCTCATAGAAAAGTTACGCCTTTGCTGGCCGCAATTGCCTGGCGTGTTGCTTGGTTTCAATCATTATTTACCCGCCAATCACCTGTAATTACTCGAGAAACAGCCTATATGTCTCAAAAACATTTTTATTACAAAAACGCCAAAGTAGTCAATGCTTTGAATTTTAAATTTCATACACTCGAAGAAAGCATCAACTGGGCTTCCGAAAAACTCCTGAAAAAGCAAGATTTGAGTGTTTCCAGATAAAACATTTCTCAGAAAGTATTGTGTTTTTTCTCAATAAAGGTGCTACCAATTCTGTTGAATATCACTGTTTGAGAATCCCAAATATTATT
>DMXI01000274.1 GCA_003483885.1 Microscillaceae bacterium | reverse complement strand
CCGCCATAAATTTATGTCCTTCACCAATCTCTAATGTACCATCATTAGTAACTATGTAATCAAATCCGTCTCTTCGGTGATGTTGCTTTATATCTGGATTGTAAGAATCAAATACAACTTTGTAGCCGCCTCTTTTTGTATCTTCTTTTATGGAGAAATTAAAAAAGCTTCCTTTTTGCTCATCTCCAAGAAACTCTTCCACGACGTTTAAATCCCTCAATCCACTGGTATTAATTGTAAAGAAACAGTTGTTGTGTACCAAGGCTCCAGTATTGCCTACATAATAGTTATGGTACTTATCTACTGTGAAGTTGTATACTTTTACTAAAGTATCTTTTAACGAAACACTATCGATGATAATCGTTGAATGGTTTTCTAAAAAAGGCGATTGAGTAGCCAGTAAGTCTTGATGACTAAATGAAGTAAGCGTATCACCCTTTTTAAGTTTTCCAGCATTTAACCATCGTTTATTTATGTAAAACGGATGCTCAGGAGTTACCAGCAAAGTATCTGTAATAGTATATATTTTGACAAGTTTGGTGGCTTCTTTTACCATTGTCTGCTTAACTTTGCCAATGGTTTCTTGTCCAATGTTGATATCAAAAGCTCTAACAAATTGGCCTTTTTTAACTTGCTCGATATTCATTCGACGATAGTCGCTTAGCCAAACCTGAGTACCTGCTACAAAACATTCTGTTTTAGAAAAACGTAGGTGCGTATTCCGAATAATAGTATGCTTGTATTGATGTGGTACGCTATTTAATATGATACCTGCGGCCCAGCTTCCTACCAGTGTTTTTTGGCCTTCAGCATCTATTATTGATTGTGATTTGATGGAACGAAACTTACTCATATCAACCCCTGTAGCTGGAGTTCCTACTATCACACTAATATCACGCTTAACAGGAGCATTATCCTGGTCTTCGTTTGGAAGACGATTACTTTCTACAGCTCGATACAATTCGGTAAGCCAAAACTTTTTCAAATTTGGCTCTTTTAAAGGTTCTTTAATCTCATCAATATAAAGAACTCCTATATCCTTATCATCACCTAAAAGTATGTAGCGTGCATTGATTTTTGGATCACCTGTCGTGCCTGGAGTATACACACGCCAAGCTTCTTCTCTGCTTGACACAATTTTGGTAATATGAGGAGTGCAATAAGGGGTGCGTCCATCGTTTATAATACGAGTACTAACATCTAAGTTACTAGTACCTTCTTTTAGATAAATATAGTATTTCCCCTTTCCTTCTTTTTTGATTTTTAACCCAGTAACATCTATTTCCACAAAATGGCTCATAAAGCGAGTCGCAGTGCTTCTTCCCCAATAAGTAGTGGCAACTTGACGACTAGATAACACTCCTTCATTTTTCTGCGATAAAGAGAGGTTTCTGGAAGAATATCCTCCTATGTCACTTGGAAATATATCGCCAAAGTATTGTCCTTTGTCAAACTTGGTATGACCATCTTTGGTAGATGGGTATAATTTTTTAGTAGATAATATACCTTTGTAACTCTCTCGATCGGTATAATGAACCAGTGTTTGTGGTTGATGGTCATCTATTTTGGAAAAATAAATGGCTGTTGCCTTATTATTTTCTTTGCGAACACTCACATATTGATAGCCATTTCTTGAATTCAAAGCCCATTGGCTAATCCGAACTTTCTTATTAGTAACATATTTTTTCAGCTCTTTTTCTTGATCTGCCCGATAATACCTACGTCTAACCATGTAAGCAGGAATTTCTTGAAGGTATTTACTTTCAGTAGTAAATACTCTTACAATCTTTTGAGTGCTATTCTCCTTTATCTTCTTGATCAAACCATCACATATCGCAAACACTCTTCGTTTCCCTTTTTCTTCATCTATGGTTATTCTCAATGCTTTTTCACTTGGGTAATATGTTCCTTTTCCTAGTATCTTTTCTTTCTTCTTCGAGGCATAAGCAAGCAATTGGCTATTCACCTTCTCGATGTAAAGGCCAGTAGGTCGCTCACTACTCTTCTTAAAGAAAGCTATCACTCTTTCTGCTACCTTTATACCTGATACATCTGTAGTACTAGCCTTTATGTCTACATCATTATTATTCGTACAAGCTAAACTATAATTTTTCCACAGCCAGTCTCCAGTCCAGGTATTATTCGCTGCCTCATATTCTGTTAAACCCTCTTTAAGTCCCTGATTGAACATATCCAGGTTTTCTGGAAGCTTCTTTACCCAAGTAGATTTAAATCTCGATAATTTTTTATGATATCTTTCAATCTCAGTATCCAGAATCTTTTTTAGAATAAAACTACCTCTTAATCTTTCATCCCATTTAGTTCCTGTTGTTGGATTTTTCAGTTTTAACTCAACCTCAGCCAAACCATTTTTTATCCCCCCTCTCCCTACAGGTTTTAATTTATCCTTTGCCTGCTCATATTTAACCCGAATTGAACCAGTATTTACATCTCGATATACTTTATAAGTTAAGCCATTATCTTTAACTGTTTCAATTGGACAAAGACTAGTTGAGTTATGCACCAATAAGCCAGAGTTGCCTACATAATAGGTATTATATTTAGTCACTGTAAAATTATATACTCTCACCAAAGTATCTTTCAAGGCAATGCTATCAATACTAACCTCTGTAGAACGAGGCAAATGCGAAGATTGAGTAGCTAGTAAATTCCTATGATCGAGTAAAGTAAGTTTATACCCTTTTTTAAGCCTTCCTGCTTCTATCCACTCTCCATCTATGAAAAAAGGATGTTCAGGAGTTACAAGCAAAGTATCTAATGCTGTATATATTTTTACCAGAGTAGAGGCTTGTTTAATTATCGTATGATTGATTTCACCAATAGTTTCTTGTCCAGTGTATGTATCAAATGCCCTTACCAATTGACCTTTTTTAAGGGTTTCAATGTTTACTTGACTGTAATTACTTAACCAGACCTTGGTACCTGCCACAAAGCAAGCTGTTTTCATAAATCTTACTTGTTTGACAGTATTGTTATTATAACTCAGTAAAGTATACTTGAAGGCCTTGACTTTCATTGCCCATTGCCCAATACTGGTTGTTTGCCCTATATCATCTAGTTGTTCTTGGCTTTCATTACCAGTAAGGTGACTAAATTTATCCTTATCTTTTTGTAAGGTAGTATATATAAGGTTAACAGGTCGGCTTACATTACTTTTCACTCCTTTTTCCCACAAAGCATCCAAGACCTCCTCCTGCTCTTGATTAGCATTTTCTTCAAGGCTAATTTTCAAAGCTTTTTGGTCTATCTTATATTCACCAATAGCCAACAAAGTAGGATCATCTTTACTTCGAAATACTTTCCAACTCTTTTTATCAGCTTGTTCTTCTACCATATAAGCATCTTTCACAAACATAGTTCCGTCACCTGCTTTGATTGCGTTGTATCGCTTGTTCAATGCCCATTTTCCTACAGTCATTGCTTTGGCCAAAGATTTTTTCTGCTTTATATATAAACCATCTTCATCCTTTGACTTTCTGACTATCGCTGAAATCACTCGATTTTTCCCAATCTTAAACTTCGCTTCTAATTCACTGATTTCAAGTAAAATTTTTCCGTCAATGCTTCTTATTTCTCCTTTACCTACTTTTTCTGTTTTTTTCTTTCCCCCATTTACATATCCAACTACAGTTGCTTTATAAGAATTGCCAATTTTATCAACCGTGAGCTTAGGCTTTTTTCCTTTATTTTTTCTTCGCTTTTTTCGTGCAATCACCTTTTGGATAGATTCCTTAAATTCTTTTAAAAACTCAGCTATTTTTCTCCCCTTAGAAAATGGATTAATTATAGCAATAAGTGCTACTGTCATTTTGCCAGCATAATATGTTTTATCCAAATCACTAGCTGCTTGCTCCATTAGGTCATAATTCTCAATCACCTCACTAAAAAACCCTTCCAGAGTCCCTAGAGCCATCTCTTTTCCTATTTCCTTCAGATCCTCTAAAGTCAAGTCTTTGAGGTCAAGCGCTTGGATTTCTGCAAGCATTTGATCCCGAACATTTTCATCATTTCTGAGAAAATGAATCGTAAATGCTATGGCATCTATGGTATTTTCCACACTTTGTATCATTCCTACACCCTCATCGAGCGCCCCGTCATATGCTGCCAATGCAATCGTCATTACTTGTTTGAGTGCTTTACAAGCTTCAGACCCCTCGTCACAATTAAGCCAGATAAGCTTTCTAAACTCCTCAGTTGTTTTTATACTTTCCAAGCCACTCGATAATAAAGTGGAAAACTTTTTGATTTCATCTAAACACTCAAGGAAGAGCCTACCATCGTAAAAACCCAAGTAAAAATCTATCAATTCTTGATTGAGTTTTCGTAATGCATATTGCTGCACCCCCATCCCAAACCAAAAGCGAATTTGTCTTTGTCCGTCCGCATCAAAATGTACCCAAAGCATCATCTCGTCGCTTCCAAGGCTAGCAAAATCAGCAAAGTCTTTATATCCTTCTTCAGGGCTTACGTACTTTTTATACAAGCCCTTGCTCAAAAAATCCATGATGGATGGATCTGTTGTGGTATTGGTAATGCTTACCTTGATTACCTTTGCCAAGGCAATGAAAAGTTTTGCCTTTTCATCATCAGTGCTTAAACCAAATCCTTTTTGTAATCCCACATAATCCGCAATAATAATCTGTCGTCCCTGATTTGCCTTCCCAAACTCCTCATCTTCGTAAGGTTTATTTGACCCTTGCTTTCTTGTAGCAAGTTCTTTAAACCTTACGCTGGCATTTGTAAAGGCTCGACTGTTCATATCCCATTCTAACTCACTGGCCAATGTTACACCTTCAATCGATTGGATCTTGTCAAGCTCGTTTGGATCGTAATTAATTAATACCCCAGTCAATTCATTCACCATATCGACTAGTTGCGCTGTACGTTCGCTTTGTGAGTTAGTCGAGCTAAAAGTTTTAAAAATTGAGTGCCTATATTTAGCTACTATTTTACTCACTTCCTCACCAAAGGGTAGCGCTTTTTCTTTGAGCTTCTTGTTGTACACCACTACACTTGCCCCAGTAAGCTTTACAGGATTCAGTAAACCTTCATCATTACTTGCAATACTTTTAGAGGTTATGCGAGTCCTAATTCCGATCGCTAATGAATACTGATCTTTCCAAAAACTTGTGTTTCTTATTCTGTTGAAAATAGCCTGAGCAGTGCTGGTTGGGTTAGTTAGTTTGCTTATAGTATTTTTATATTCTTCATAAGCCCTTAGCGATGTATGCTCTATCTTTTTCTCCACGAAAACTGGAGAGTATCCACCTATGTATAAGTAGAGCTTAATTTTATATAGCTTGTTATAGGCCACCAACAGGTTATTAATTTTTCGAGCATTATCTTGTGACCCTAAATATTTGTCATCTTCAATACCCAACCATTCTAAGTCACCAAATACATACTGGTTTTTATGAGAAAATCCCTGAGCATCATTCCAGGCATTTTGCTTGAATATTTTCGTTAGTTGTTGAACCCCTTCCGCCACTTTTTTCTCAAATAGCGAATCCAAAGGGGTTGCCTGAGTGGGCATCAACCCCACAGCAAGCAAAAGAAATGAGAGTGTATAAATAATCTTTTTCATATTTCAAGTGCTTGTTTTAGTCTTTTAAGTTATATTTTTCCAGAGTTGGGTTTATCACTTCCTTATTCAAAAATGCTTCTACCTTGGCTTTGATAGTTTTCCGAATTTCTGTCTCATCCTTGCCTTCTGCTTTCATCTGTTTATAAGAATTAAATGCCTCATCAGCAGTAGTTTCCAATTTATTTGCTAATTCGTTCAAGCGTTTTGTATCGGCAGTTAAGTCTTTGAGTATCAAATGAGTCACTACATTGTTTTCGTAGCCTTTTTCCTGACTTAAGTAAGCATCAATTGCTTCCAGATAAGCCTTGAACTCTGGATTTTTACCCAAAAACTCGTTACGATCTAGCAAAACCTCCTCAGTACCTAATTCATCTTTTTCTTTGGTCAAGCCATCATCTTGAGCTGACACTTTGGCAATTTTATTGGCCTCAGTATTTACTTTTTGTCTTTCCATCTCAAGCTTTTGTGCCAACGCTTCTTTCTGTTGCTTTTTTTCTTCTACCAATTCCTTCACTACATTGGCCAACACCTTTGCAAACCCTACTACCTTCTTGACTTTATCACCAATCACTTCCGCCAATTCCGTCGCCTTATCCAACAGCTTCAAAGCATCGCCCCAGCGGCCATCGGCAATGGCATCGTCTGCTTCTTCTTTGAGTTTTGCCACCTCTTGTACAATTTCTTCGGGGGTGAGCTTACTATAATCTCTATCTTCCAGAGGAATGTCAGATACGCCATTGCGGTCTACAAATACTTTTTTGCCCGTTTTGGCATCGGTAAGCATATAGTCTTGTCCGTCGGTGGGGGTAAAAGTAGTCCAGCTTCCGTCTTTTAGGATTTGTATTTTGCCATCTTCGGCCACTTTCCATTCGTCTACAGTTTGTTGTTGGGCATAAGCCATGGCGCGCCATTTGTTGCGTACCACGTAAATACTGCCTCGCAACATACGTTTGTCGGCATTGATGAATACCTCTTGAAATCCCACCTTAAATTTTGCTTTGATTCTACCCATTGGGATGGCGGCAATGCCTACCCCGGAAAACTGTCCGTTGCCTCCCGTAGCTCGCCGTACCTTAACTTGGTAGCCTCCGGCCAAAAACGTTTCTTGCTCATTGAGCATCTCCAGGGGTACTTCGTTGCTCAGGTCATAGGTACCTTTGGGTACACCACATATAAAATCCTCTTTGTTCGGAGCATTGGTGCGGGCCGTACCTGAGGCCCAGTTTTGGCCTTCCAACAGCCCACAAATGCTGCTTACCTCGTATTCGTACTCGGTATCGGGCTTGAGACTTGCCAAGGTATAATCATTGAACTGGCTCGTGACTTGATCCCAGTCGCCATTGCTGCCTGCTTCCCGAAACCTGATTTTGTAACCCGTTTGAAAGGCATTGGCGTCCCAGCTGAGCTTGATTGTTTCGGTATTGAGCACCGAGGCTTTTAATCGGGTTGGCTTCACGCATTCATCCCCGTATTGAAACACCACAATTTGGCTAAAACCGTTATTTTCAAATAAATCCCGCGCCAATACATCCTGGGCCTGCACTTGAAAAATGTAACGCTTGCCAGGAGTCAACGGAGGAAAGGTGTTGTTGTAAATCAAGGTAGTATTGGTAAGCGGAGTAGTACTTTGATATATCAGATTACGAGGTGCACTCAAGGGATTATTGATAGGGCCATTAGGCTCATAAATTTCATATAAGAATACATTGTACTGAATAGTAAAAGCGGAGTTGGGAGAACTTGCCGAACGATTCAACCACTGAAATACCACGTTTTGGGTTCCATAATTGGTGGCCCGTAATTTTTGATTATTTTGAGGAATATTCACAATCGGAGGCTGGTTCAATACCATCCATATGGTCTGAGCCGATAGTTGCACCGTGTTTAGGCGAATCAAACGACGCGCCTCTAACACTTCTACTTGCCAGCGATAAATGCCACTGGGCAAACGCTTGCTTCGTAAAAACTGATTACGGTCTATGCCTAGCACTTCCAAATTGGAAGGGTTAAAGTATTGCCTCAAAGTAGCATTAAGCCCTGATAACTGCACCGGAATGCCACTCGTGAGCATAATGGGTTGTACTTGGTTGCTTTGCAAAAAGCTTTCACTCGTGCGGATGGTTACCCCTGCTCCTTGAATGGTAAAGCGTAACTTGACTGAGACCAGCGGATTGCTTTGGTCGTTCAACTGTAGGTTTACCCGTAGTTTTTGCGAACTAATAGAGGTATAGTCACTCAACGACAACGTATAAGGTGGAGTAAAGACCAGGTTCGTCGTTACTGGGCGTATTTGAGCCTGTGCATTTTGCCCTGCCACTAGCCACCACAAGCTTCCCACTACGATGGATAAAAGCTTCCTTTGTATTCGTATTCTTTCGTTTTTTTGTAATTTCATCGTTCAAGGACTAGTTTACAAGTATCTTCAAAACCTTGGTTTCATCTTTAGTTTGTATCACCGCAAAGTAGACCCGGTACTTCAGGTTTTGCAGGTCAAATACGAAGGTGTATTTATCTTCTCCCGTTTTTAGTTGCGTGCTTAAGGGAGCTATGCTGTAACTGTTGCGTATGCTCACACTGGCATCTCCTGGCTCGCTCAGTTGCACATGTACTTTGAATGTACCCGAAGTGGGATTGGGATACGCCAGCGCATGCTGCACTTTAGTGGTGGGCTGATTTCCCAGTACATTCCTCCCTCCTTGTGCTTCTTGCTCAGTTTCAAAAATTTCTATGTTCTGGCTCACCGAGTCCTGACAATTACCCGATGTGGTGTAGAGAGTTACCTGATAAATCCCTGCCTTATGAAAGATCATTTGGTGTTCATAAAAGCCCTGATCCGATAATATGGTACGCTCCTCGTCAGTGCCACTTACGGTCCAGCGTATTTGCTCAGGCGCTGGAAACGAAAACTCAATGGCGACTACGGTGTCTTCTATTACCGCTTCGTCTACCAACAAAAAGCTGGCGTCCAGCGCATCAGATGACACTACCACCTCCGTTTCAGCGGTTACTATGCACCCTCCAAAAGTAGTAGCGGTAAGCGCATAGGTTCCTGCTTCTGAAATCACAGCGGCTCGCTCATTGCTGAAAAACTCCCCATTTTTGGTCCAGGTATATTGGCTTCCTACATTGTCTAGTTTTACCTGATAGGTTTGTCCTGGGCAAAGGGTAATGATCGCCGGAAGGCTCAAAGCCACTGGAGTGGGATCAAACAGCTCATACGAGGCAGTTTGGGTACAGCCGTTGGCATCAGTTACTTCTACCGCATAAGTCCCCGCCGTTAAGCCAGTAGCGGTCTGGCCAGTTTGACCATTTTTCCAAGCATAGGTATAAGGCGTTACTCCTCCTTGTGCCTGCACCTGTAGCACCCCATCGTTTCCTCCGTTACAGCTAGGGTCTTTACTAGCAGCAGTGACCAGACTCAAAGACAACAGTGCAGGATTGTCTAATACATAAGTGTTCGTTTGGCTACAACCGTTGGCATCAGTCACAGTCAAAGTATAAGCACCCGCCTTTACATTACTCAAGGTGGCAGTAGTACTGATACCAGTCTGCCCTGGTGCAGCCCATTGATACGCATAAGGCGCTACGCCGCCCGTCACGCTGGCAGTCAGTTTTCCATCAGTAGCATTGTGGCATTTTGGTGATTCCGCTTGAATATTTATCAGAAAATCGGAGGGATCGCTTACCCGAATGTTTTTCACGGCCACACAACCGTTGGCATCGGTTACGGTAACGGTATACACTCCTGCACAAGCCCCAGTAATAGTGGCGTTTCTTTGTGCTGCTTCGTGTGACCACTGATAAGTATAAGGCGCAGTTCCACCATTCACGCTCACTGTTACCTGACCATCGCAGGCATTAAAGCAAGTCGGCATTTTGTTTTCGGTAATAGCAATATCCAAAGCATTGGGAGTGATTAACTGATAGCTTTGGGTCTGGCTACAGCCATTGGCATCGGTGACCGTAACGGTATAGCTACCTGCGGTTAAATCAGTTAGTTGGCTGCTACTGGCACCAGTGTTCCAAGCATAGGTAAATGGAGTTGTTCCGCCCGAAATGTTCAAATTGATGCTTCCATTGCTTCCGCCAAAACATGTCGGATTTATCGGGGTGCCCGTAACACTCAAAGAAGGGGTCTCGGGTATGGTGACTGCTTGTACCACGCTGCATCCATCTTTATCGGTCACGGTTACGTCGTGTTTTCCGACGGTAAGCCCGTTAGCGGTCAGCGATGTTTGGCCATTATCCCACAAAATAGTAAAAGGTGCAGAGCCACTGGTTATTTCTATAGTGGCGGTACCATCATTGGCCGTGGCACAACTCGTACCTGCGATCGTCACCACATTGATTTGGGGCAAAGGCAGGGCATTGATGTTCACTTGTAAAGATGTTTCACAGCCTTGGGCATCTTGTACCTTGGCAGTATAGGCTCCTTGATTTAAATTTTGAATCGTAGTACCACTCCCTATAAAATTGTTGCTGGCATCGTACCAAAAATAGGTCAAAGCTCCGGCTCCACCCGACGCACTCACCTCCACCGCTCCTTTGCCCAACTCACAAGCTGTTTCTGTCTTTTGCATCAGTTGAAGCACCAATTCGGCAGGTTCGTTCAGCAGTAAATCAAAGGTTTTTGCACAACCATTGGCATCACGTACGGTAACTTGGTGGGTGCCCGCGGTCAAATTAGTCGCCTCGCCCCCCGTTTGCCCGTTGTCCCATTGGTAGGTGTAGGGCGCCATCCCTCCTTGCGCCTGTACGCTCAATACTCCATTATTACCTCCGTGACAAGTAGGATCGGTATTGGTGAGGGTAACCAATGAAATTTGAATGGGATTGTCTAGAGTAAATGTTTGGGTTTTGTTACAGCCCTTGCTATCCGTGATGGTCAAGTCATAGCTTCCCGCATTGATACTGCTCAAGGTATTGGTAGCGCTTAATACGGTGCTACTACCTGTTGCAGTCCAGCTGTAAGTATACCCCCCAGCGCCTCCACTTGCATTGGCTATTATTTGTCCATCTCCTGCACTGCCACACGAAGGCAAGGTTTTTACTACGCTGGTCGTCATTTCAGGTGTCTCATCTACCCGAACACTTTGGGTAAGAGTACAACCGTTGGCATCACGCACAGTTACTTCGTATACACCTGCGCCAATATTGGCCAATACTGCACTGGTGGCACTGGCATCGTGTGCCCAGGTATAAGTATAAGCTCCAGTACCGCCACTGGCTTCTATCTCAATGCGTCCATTGGTACCATTAAAGCAGTCAGGTGAGGTATTTTCTTTGATAGCAATCGCCAATTGCGTGGGGTTAGACAAGGTAAAACTCTCTGACTGCGTACAACCATTGGCATCGGTAACCGTAACCGTGTAAACTCCCGCGTTTAAGTTGTTGATCGTACTACCTGTAGCCCCGGTATTCCAGGCATACGCATAAGGAGCTTTGCCATTGTTTACTTGTACGCTCAGGCTTCCGTTGTTATCGCCAAAACATAAAGGATTGGTTTGGTTGACGGTCCGAATCATCATTTGAGTGCCTAGTGGTATCATTACTTTCTCCACCGTTTGACAGCCATCTTTGTCAGTCAAGGTTACGTTATGATCGCCTGGAGTAAGTCCGGTAGCGGTTAGCGAGGTTTGGCCATTATCCCATAATATTGTTACAGGAGCCACTCCCGAAACAATTTGTATCGTTGCTGAGCCATCAGCGGCTGCGGTGCAGCTGGCCGGGGTGGTACTTACCAGTTGCATTTGAGGTGCTCCCAAAGAACTAATATTCACTACCAACGAAGCAAAGCAAGTATTGGCATCTACGACCTCCACCCTATAACTTCCCACCACTAAATTATTGATGGTAGCCCCTGTACCCAGGAAGCCATTGTTGGCGACGTTGTACCAAGTATAAGTATAGGCGCCCGTGCCACCTGATGCTACTACTTCGGCTGAACCTTTAGCGGTAGCACAACCTGTTTCTTGCTTTTGAACCAAGGTTACTTGCAATACAGCAGGTTCGTTAATAGTGACATTGGCTACATTTACAAAGCACCCATTGGCATCCTCTACCCGCAAGCTGTTATTACCAGGCATCAATCCGCTGATGGTGTTACCTGAGGTAAAAGCCCCACCATTAGCGGCAATTTTATAAGGTGTAGTTCCACCCGAAATATTCAAAGTAACAGAGCCATTGTTGGCTCCATTACAAATAATGTGTTGGATTTGGGCGATACTGGCAGTTAATACTGTAGGCTCCGTTATAGTAAAGTTAATAGGGGTGGTACACTGGTCTTTAGAGCGTACATAGTAGGTATAATCGCCAGCGCTTAAGGTAGTAAATGTAGCATTGGTCGTAAAACCGCTGTTGGCCTGGGTAGAATAGGTATAGTCACCTTCGCCTCCATTGGCACCTAGGGTTACACTTCCGTCATTGCCCCCATTGCAAGTCACCTGATTGATGCTGACTATGGTAGGAACTACTTGACTAGGTTCGGTAATAGTCACGGTAAGTTTTACTTCACAACCCAAGGCATCTTTTACCCATAGATCGTGGCTGCCTGCCGCAAGTCCGCTAAAGGTATTGCTTGCTTGGAAAGTGCTGCCATCTTTTGAATACAGATAACCCCCTCCCCCACCAGCACCTTGTACTTGCACTGCTCCATCGGAGGCGCCAAAACAAGTGGCAGGAGTATTACCAATTTCGTTGAGGGTAAGGGCGACGGCAGGTTCGGTCAAGGTAAAGCTTTGAGATTGAGTACAGCCATTATCATCGATAACAGTCACGATGTAGGTACCCGCACTTAGATTGGTGATACTGCTACCAGTGGCTCCAGTATTCCAGCTATAGCTAAATGGGGCTTTCCCTCCACTAGCTACTGATACACTGATACTACCAGTAGCCGCGCCTTTACAACTCGGATTTACTTGGGCAATGGCTTGAATGACCATTGCAGGGGCTTCTAAAATCTCTACTTGCTTCACGGTAGCGCATCCATCTGCATCGGTTAGGGTAACCGTATGCATTCCTACACTCAAACCAGTAGCGGTTAGCGTCGTTTGGTTGTTGTCCCATTGTACCGTCACTGGTGCTACGCCACCCACTATTTGAATGGTGGCGGTACCATCACTTATTGCCGAGCAACTGGCTGGGGTACGATTGATTAACTGGATATCGGGCAAGGCCACTGTACCAATGGTTACGTTAAGGGCGGACGCTATACAATTGTTGGCATCTTTCACCTCTACCCGATAAGTGCCAGTAGAAAGCCCAGTAGCAGTGGCAGCTGAACTTATCAACGTATTTTGATCATTGTACCAAGCATAGGCATAGGCTCCAGTACCACCCGATGCCACTACTTCGGCTGAGCCTTTGGCCGTAGCACAAGCCGTTTCTTTCTTTTGTACCAAAGTTAGCTGCAATGCTGCAGGTTCATTGATATTTACATCGGTCAGGTTTACAAAACACCCTTTGGCATCTTCTATCCGTAGGCTATTGTTGCCAGGAAGTAATCCACCAATGGTATTACCTGAGGTAAATGCGCCACCATTGGCCGCTATTTTATAAGGTGCAGTTCCACCCAAAATATTCAAGGTAACAGCGCCATCATTTGCTCCATTACAAGTAATGTGTTGAGTTTGAGAGGCATCTACACTTGCAGTAAGCTCGGCGGGTTCGATAATCGTTACTTCTACTTCCTCACGGCAAGTCCCGTTGGATCGTACATAAAAAGTATACCTACCTGGACTAAGGGTAGTAAAGGTGGCATTAGCCGTAAAACCGCTGTTGGGTTGCATAGAGTAAGTATAGTTGCCATTCCCTCCAGTAGCATTGAGCGTTACACTACCGTCATTTTCACCGTGACAACTCACCAAAGTAGTCACTGGGGTTACTACCAGTGCACTGGGTTCACTCAAATTTACCATAACCGACGCAGTACAACCCAAGTTGTCCTTTACCCAAACCGTGTAATTGCCTACGGACAAGTTCTCAAACAAATGATCAGCCGCTGGAATGCTCGTAAAATTAATCCCATCCAAAGAATACAAATAGCTTCCCCAGCCTCCAGTTCCTTCTACCTCAATTGTCCCATCAGTCAATCCATTACAAGTGATATCGGTCTGAGTAACAATCTGAATAGCCAATGCTTGCGAAGGTTGGACAATAGAAAATTGGCTGTTAGTCCAAGGGGCTGCGTCTTGCAACTGACACCCCTTGCTATCGGTAATGGTAACTCTATATTCACCTACCTCTAAGCCAGTCCAGGTAAATTCGTTGGCCTGAGTTTGAGTGGGAGCAGGCAATGTTTTGCCTCCATCGTTGAGGTCAATCAGGGTAATGCCAGATGGGCTGTAGTTATTTCCGCCTCCAATGGTCAAAACGGCTTGGCCATTGGCTCCGCCAAAGCAGGTGATTGGGGTTGTATGAAAAGTAGCCGCGATGGCGTCGGGTTCGGTAAGCTCAATCACTTGCCCACCGCTTGTTTTGGTAAAAGTAGCCACACAACCCGCATTGTCGGTAATGGTCACGGTATATACTCCCGCGGCTAATCCAGTAAACACCACGGGCTGATTTGCACTCACATTTGCCTCGGTTTTAGAAAACCCAGGTTTCGTAGTCTCTACCGTGTAAGGCGCACCATTGCCTCCCCCTTTTGGAGTTACCGTAAAGCTTCCGTCGCTGCCTCCAGCACAGCTAATGTGCGCCACGCCGTTGGGTTGATACGCTCCCAAAGTAATGGTGGCCCCTATAGTTTCTGAGGGTGCAGTAAGGGTAATGTTTGTATCAAATTCACACCCATCCGTCCCAGTCTCGGTTACCGTAATGACATAATTTCCAGGTGAAAGGTTCTCGAAAGTAGCAGTACTACCCGCAGCCACATTATTTTGAGTATCCCCCGAATTCAACGCGATGTTGTAGTGAGTGGCCACTCCGCCCGTAAGGGTTACTTCTATGGTGCCATCATTTCCATTGGTACAGCTTATATTGAGTCCGTTCGTTTTCAGCGGAGCATTGACTGCTATCGTGGGCGTTGGAGGAGGTTGCAAAGTACCAAAGTTTTGAATGTAAGCGTTGCTTGCGCCACATCCGCTTGGTTCCACTATTCTGATGCTATAATTTGTACCTACCGCCAAACCAGTAAATTGATGCGTATTTCCTTGGTCTATATTGGTAATGCTTTGTACATCACTGGTGCCATCGTTGAGATAAATATCAAAAGGGCCAGAACCTCCTTGAGGAGTGACTTCCAATACCCCATCTGGGACAAAGTTTTTGGCACTAGTGGCACAACTAAAGTCATAGCCGTTAGCTTTTTTGACGCTTTGTATGATGGCTGATACAGCGTCGGGCTGGGTAATGACGGGCACCGTCTCAATTTTGGCATCGGTACCACAGCCACCAGGTTCCGATACCCGGATGGTGTAGTCACTTGCTCCCCCTTGTAAGCCCATAAACGAAACCGCCACCCCCTTGGCAATACCAGTTTGAGTAGCTCCTTCTTGAACTCCTCCTCGGTACAAAGCCAAATCAAAATTTTGTACCCCGCCATTGACAGTCACGGTAATTTCTCCATCATTTGCCCCAAAACAACTGGTATTTTTGCCGTTAGGCTTTACGACTGTGGCAATGGCTACACTGATGGGGTCAGGCTCCTCTATCACTACTTCTTGAGTCGCTATTGGACAATCATTGATATCTGTAACTTCTACCACATAAGTACCTACTGCCAAATCCAGGGCAAAACTATTCCCCGTAACATTGCTTGTTCCAGGAAAGCTCACTGGGGTGGTGTTTTTCAAGTAAGTCCGATACCTATAAGGAGCGATTCCATTTTGAATAGCGAACTGCAAATTGGCGGTATTACCATTACATTGGCTGGTAAAAACGGGAGGGTTGGAAGTAGTGGAAGTAACAGAACAATCTGTACAGGCCGGAACCGATAACTGCAGGGCAGGCGGATCGATAATATTGATCCTGGTAGAATAAGAAGGCTGACAATTGTTGCCATCCTGATTCAGCACCCGAACTCTGTATTCACCCGCCGCAAGGTCCTCGAAAAGCACTGGCGAACTCGCCGAAGGAGGAGAAAAAAACACTTTGTTGGCTTGTATTTCCCAAATGGAACCGTTTCTTTTCTCCAAGTCGTAACGATAGGCTCCAGAGCCACTATTTGTGGCCGTAATTTGGATTTGTCCCAACCCTCCTGTACATATGGGAGAAGTTCCAGCAATGCCACTATTTGGAATAACTGGGGGATTTCGGTTAAAGGTAATTGCTCTGACACTACTGTATCCTAAATCAGCATGGTCGGTATACCTAACCCTGAAGTACACCGGATTGCCATAGCTTGCTCCAGGTATTTCACTGAAAGTAGTGGTAATGTTATCAGTCATGGATGTTTTAAGGAATGAATAATTCGTACCGTTGGTACTTACCTCCCACCTCAATTCCTTGCCAACTCCAAAAGTACTCAGACAGGCATTTGTGGTAGTCAAGGTTACGGTTTCGCTTTCACAATATGATGTCTTACTTGTGGTAATAGGATCAGGGGTTGAGAACAAAGCAATCCCAAAACTGGCTGAGTAACAAGCAAATCCTGATGTTAGAGTAAGCACCGGCTGGCACTCGGTTAAGTTATAATTTACTGGTGCCGTTGGCCTACAAGGGTGCTCAATGGCAATCACCGATACCGAAACTGGCTTTTGACTTTCGGAGAAGGTTTGACTACAGCTACTTGGAGAAAGTTGACTACAATAAGTATTCGTGGAGCTGCCATTTTTTAAGTTAATCGTAAGCAGTGATGGAGGTGTCCCGCAGCTACACGAGTTTGAGCCTCTGGACTCGATAATGTCTAACTTGTAGCGCTTTTGCGCCAACAAATTACCGACGAAAAATCCCAAAAATAGTATGATCAAAAAAATTCTAGTGTACATCACTTTTTTCATTTCTGGTCGTAATCTTTTAATATTTAATGCGAACTATTTTACTAAATCTGGCCTGATTACCTGGAGCTATGGCCTGAACACGGTACTGGTAACAGTTTCCTTTGGTGATTTCAGTATCTCGAAAAATCGTAGGGTTTTCCTTGGCAGAAGCCGGCACCGTTTTATAGAATCTTAGGCGTTGGTTTTCGGTCGCCCGATATATCTTGAAAGATCGAACCCTAGAGTCCTCGAATGTCCAGCTTAATTGAATGTGTCTTTGGTCCAAATTTTTGGTCGCACGAAGTTTCTTCGCAGCAGGTAAGAGGGTATTGGCTATGAGTTTGGCACTCACAGGGCGCGAAGGAGGCGATTCCAGGCGACTGCTATCTACTGCTACCAGGGTATATTGGTAGCGTTGGCCTACCACGGCACTTTTGTCTTGATAGAGGTAATGAGTAGTATATAATACAGTGTCTTGCACCTTTTGCAATATCGTGGTATCTAACCGGGTAAAGTCGACCTGAAGTTGCCAATTGTCTTCTCCTATGTTAGCCCGGTAAAGTAAATGATGGGCTACATCGTGGCTGGCACTGGGCTGCCACTTGAGCACAAGGGCTGAATCGGTGGAAACCGCTCTCACAAATGTAGGAGACTGGGGAGGAATCTTATCGGGGCGCTTGAGGCTAAATACCTGCGACAAAGCTGAAGGATTGAGGTAATGATCCACGGCCTGAATGCGGTAATGAATGTAAGGGTTGAGGGTCTTCAGGCTAATGGTATCTTTAAAAGTAGGGCTGGAGACCAACACTCGGTTGATGCGTACAAATTCGTCTTTGGCTCCTTCGGCTCGGAAAATGTGGTAGCCCTTCACATCGGTGGCTTGCGGAGCTACCCACTCCATAGAAACGGCTCCCAGAGTATCTACCCTGCCTTGAAACTTTACTGGGGCATCGGGCGGAATGCTATCGGGCAATTGCACCAAATGAGGAAAAGAGATGGCTTCTTCGCCGTTATTCCCTTCTAGCCTTACCCGGTAATAAGTAGCACCACTGGCTACGGTATCAGTAAGCGAGAACTCGTCGTTGGCCAGTGGCTTGGCGTGCAACGGAATGTATTTTCCTTTGGCTTTGGGTGCTTTTTCTACCCAAATATTTTTTACCTCCGCTTTGATTTTGTTATCTACTACCCAGGTAAGTTGCACGTTTGCCTGGCGTAGGGTTGGTTTTTTCAAAGTAACCTGCCAATGGGTACTTTTCACCCCTTTGCCCACCACTACCGAGTCAGAAGGCGGCCCCAACTCCGCAAACGGCGTAAAACCTCGCACTCTCAAATAATAGGTCTTGCCATTTTGAGGCAGCGAGTCCGTCACGGCCATCAGGCGCTGAGGCAAACCACCTATTTCATTTTCCTCAATGCTTAAATGAGGCAATTTAGTAGTCAATTGATAGTTTTTACCATCCTCAGAGCGCTCTATATAATAAGCATTGTAAATATGCTGGTAGTACAATTGATTCCAAACCAACATCACTTGCTGATCACCAAACTCTCCCTGCAACTCTATGGGCTTGGGCAAAGGTTGGTAATCATCTACTCCAGCGTAAGCCGTACCCCTGTTGGCTTTGCCCGATTTTTCAGGGACTGCTACCGCAATTCGGTAGAGGTATTTTTCTCCTTTTTTGACGGCTTTGTCGGTAAAACTCAAACCTGAAGCCTTGGCCACCCAGGGCGAATAATCAGCCGCCATCAAGGCAAAAGCAAAACGTAGTTCTCTTGCTTGGGCTTGCTCCACAATTTTGAGCATTTTGTTGGTACTAGTCACTTGCATTTCTTTCCCAAACATGGCCTCATAGGCAATCGTAGCCATTTCATCTTTTTCTAATAATTTTTGCCAGGCATTGGCAGGCTGTAGTTTAAATACAGCTTGGTCAAGAGGCATTTTCTGGGGTTGAGGTAGTACTTTGCCATTTTGGTATACCAAAAACTTCTCAAGCTGATAGCCGTGTTGCTTTCCTTGTTTCCAGAGCGCGGGGGTATTGGGTGCCCAGCGCAGTTTTATAGAATCTTGGTACACTCTGGCCAGCAGTTTTACGCCTGGGTTGGGTAAGTCAGATTGGGCCTGGGTATGCCAAGCCTGGAGCGTAAGCATCAATAGTGATATGAAAATATTTTTTTTCATGATGGTGTTGTATCCCTTATTGGGTGATGGGTATTTTTAATAGCGTGTCTAGAGTTGGGTTTTTAAAAGTCGGTCAATGGTGGTAATCTTTTTCCCTTGGTCTTTGGGCAATACATAATGTATTTTAATCGGATAATTGCCATAGAGCATAGGAGAAAATCGCCTAATCAGTATTTCGCGCAAACGGGTAGATAAGGGTAGCCCCAATGATGCTACATTCGCTGTATTTTGTTGTAGGTTAAATAAGTCATTGGAAGCAAAATGGGCCAACTCAAACAATATGCGTAACCCAAAATTGTGGATGGTTGGGTAACTCAAATCTACTGGGTTGAGCGCTACACCCCTATCCCACTGAAATAACTTGACCGCCTTTTTGGGAGGCGTTCCAAGCCAGTTGGGGTTACGCCAGTTAATTCTAATCCCGTGGGCAAAAGGATATCCTTCATAAATTTCAGGATGTAGCTTTTGTTGAAACCAGGCAGTTTTGGGTAGGTCTATTTCTAGCTGTACCAAGCGGGGAATCACATATTTATAACCATTTCGCTTGATCGATACACCCGACAATTCTGCTTTGTCAAATAACTCATCTCCTGATATATAGCTATGCATAATGTCTACATAAGGAGCCACAAACGACAGGGCACCATCTTTTATGGTGAGTGCATCAAATTTGGCGGTCAATGTATTGTATTTGCTGGTACGGAAAAAGATGCCTTGCTCATCTAGAATAGATTGTTCTTGGTAGTTTTTCTGACTAGCCGTAATTTGGTTATTGGCCACCGTGATGGTATCACTACTGGTGATAATGGTTTTGGCATCATTGCGCACGTTTTCATCTACAGCACTAGAGTTTTCCTTGGGCAAATTGACAATGTCTAGCTGATAAATGGTCGTATTGCTCAAATCAGCCCCCGCAACGTCAAACTCCAAGCGTTTGGCAGTTACATTGTAGGTAAAGTCAGTGGTTTTCTTTTCGCCAGTCTGGGTATTGGTCCATTGTATTTTTTGGGCCGCCCACTCCGAGCTATTCTCCTGGCCAAACAAGTACGCTTGTCCAATATGCAGCTGAATAAACCCAGTATTTGTTTCGCCTTTGTGAAAGTGCAACTGATTCAGGACTGGATAACTTGAGGCAATATTAAACAAAGGCACATAAGAAGGTGCCGTACCCGAGGTAAAAGAAGCCTGTTTGGTTTCTACATAGGCTGAATCGCCCTCGCTCACTATCTGCCACCTGCCTGCTCGTTTCTCTTCAAATACCAACTTTACCGCTACTGTAATCTGCGACTGAGCCGGTAATACATCTAAGGTCTGGTATAATACCACCTCGTTGTTGTTGCTCCACTTCAGCTCTCCAGGCAAAGATTGCCCATTGGCTTTTACATCCAACTTGTCCAATCTTGCTCTGAAATCTATCAGATAGCCATTGTTGTCTTCTATTTTGAATATCTTGCCAATAGGCATATTAAACGCCACTTGTGGCATCGTAAATACATCTACTGCTCCATTGAGATCGGTAGGGGTAATGTCGGAGATAATTTGTACATCGGCAAGCAAATCAGCCCCTTGGTTGGCGCCTTGTAAATCACAATGTTTGCCTATTTCTACCGAAATCTTAAAGCGGCCTTTCACGAGTCCTCCCAGTATTCTAAACCTTCCTCCCAGGGTGCCTTTAGCCCACAAAGGATTCACAAACTGCATTTGAGCCAATAGTGCGGCACTTACCGAACCTAACGAGAACCTTTTGCGCCTAAACTTCACTCCTAGGCTTCCTTTGGCAAAGATGTAGGCTTGCCCTTGACCAAACCAACCATTGATGCCGACCGATCCGTCACGCCCTGCACAAGATACACTGGGCGCATACTTTTTATAGCTGATGTCAAACCCCATCCCTATATGGGCTTGAAAGTAAACAAAGGCTTCAAATTTTCTTTTGACATCCAGGCTAAACCCAATCGCGAAACCTTTGCCCGCAAGTAAGTCATCTTGATCGCGAGAATCTACCGTTTTGGCGCTCATTCCTAAGATGTTTAATATTTCGGCAGGGGGAGGTGGAATCTCAGGTACCGACGTACCTGTCATAAAATACAAACCCGAACTCAGTTTGATGCCTGTAAGTTCCGCATTTACCTGTAAGCGATTTTCGGGAGTACCTATATGAATGTACCATTCGTCGGGAGCAAAATGCATGACCATTTGTCCACCACCTGTAATCTTAGCACTGCTTTTCTGAAGATTGATTTGTACCCCCGCTACCATATGAAAGACCTGATTTTCTACGTCGTAATCGATGATTACCTGGGCGCTTACGGGTACTGTACCCCGACGATCTTCGGGTGCTTTTACCAAGTCTTGTATTTTAACTTTGCCGTCTTTATTCAGGAAGTAGGCGTATCCTTCAAATCCAATGTATTTGATGCCACCGTGTTGGTTAAAGGACATCTCGAAAGTAACCTCCCCTTGAAAAGGTTTGGTAGAACTGGCGGTACCCAATATTACAGTTGCCTTGAGGCCCAGCTTGGTGCCGGCATCGGGTATGTATACTGTTCCAGTGGCCGTTCTACCCAAATCACTGTCAATCTTATCTTCATAGCTTTTTTCTTTACGCATGCGAGAATAAAGTCCTCCCCCAAAACCATAAATGGATAGTCCAGTAGGTCCTAACTTCAAGCCTGGACTAAATGCTACCAAAGCATCGGCATACCAATAGCGCATGCCTTTTACTTTGCCAAAAATGGCGGTGGCTCGCATCCCAAAACCTTTGCCAGAGCCAGTACTTATCCCCAGCATAATGTTGCCATTGAACCCGTTGCCATAGACTTTGTCGTTTTTGAAAAACTTCAAAAAGCCTTTGAACATGTATGAACCTTGGTCTACATCTATCTTAGCCCCGTGTATCTGAGTTCCTTTGTAACGCCATTTGTGCCGCCCGCCTTCTTTTACTTTGGCACCAATCAAGGTTACATATCCCTCGGCCGGGAGCTTATCGGTAAAATTGATCTGTACGCCTAACTTTAAGCCCAAATAGGCTGTTTCATCTCCTTGTTGTATCTCTGACAACATTCCGGTAGAATCACTCTCGGTGACTTCACGCTCGGTCATCAGTCCCAACTCTATTATCTGGATAGGAAAGTTACCAGCTTCTTTTTTGCCAAAACGCACATCAAACTTATCAAATTTATCTACCCCATTGCTAGACAACTCCAATCCCTCGAAGCGGATTTCGTCAATGTTGAGTATTTTATTTTCAATGGTAAACTTTCCGGTAAGTATGGCTTTGGGGTATACTTTGCCTTGGGCTATTTTGGCTTCCAGGTAGGTTTGGGTAAGCTCGAGTTTGCTTTTGCCCCCAAACATGGGAATGTTGATGGGGCGATTGGTACCTGCCGCAAATAAAAATTCGTCTTTGGCAAAATCGAGCATGGCTTTATAGCTCAGGTAGCTATCTTTTTCGTCTTTGGCAATGGGTAGGTTGATTTTCCCTTCTATGTCAAAATAGTTGAGGGTATTGGCCTGAAGCGCAAAACTGAGATGCTCAATAGAAAAGGCCCAACCATCTAGGTTGCCCTGCCTACGCGAAACCAGGTCTTTTACGGTGATTTTTCCAGTAAAGCCCGTAGCATCTAGTACCAGGTTTTCTCCATAAAACTCAATGCGCTTGAGGGTACTCGCAGTAGTCACAGTATCCTTATTAACGCTATCGATGCGAGTGGTCTTTAGAAAACGAGGCAACGCTATTTTAATACTACGAAAGTATACACCCTGCCAAAGTACACTATTTGGTTGAGGCAACCAGCTGGCATCGTAGTTTTCGGGCAAAGTAAACCCCGTGGCATTGCGTACATCGCTAAAATCAAATACGGCATCTTCTACCCGAAAACCCAGTCCTTTTACTCCTTTGATCTGAAAGTCGGGCATATTAAGTTTGACCACCAAGTCGTTCCAACTCCTTATTTGGGTTTCAAAAGTGGTCACGATGGGTTCGTTCCCTTGTGTACCATCCGGAGAGTCTTTGACCAGATTGGTAAAAGTAAGCTCACCACTCAAGCCTAACTCTTTGAAACCGCTACAATCTACCGATACAAAGGTTCCTCCTCCTTTGAGGTTGAGCAAAACACCTTTCGCAAATTTGATAGGCACATCAGTGAGGAGTCTCAACTTGGCTTCTCCTACTAAGCCACCTTCAGCGCTTACCGTCATCGAGCCTTCAAAAGCAAGCCTTCGTCCTCCTGGAGTAGTCAGCGACATATGGGTGTTCAAACGTGCATTACCGTTGGGGTCCACCAAAATACTGTCCACCAATACAATGTATTCGGTTTCTCCTATCACTCTATGAATGCCCACAGGTAATTGAATAGGTGCATTTAGATTTAAACTCCTGATTAATAGATCATTGTTTTTGACAAAATCATGTAGTTTGTGGGTATCTTCTATTTTTTTCTGCACAGTGCTGTCATTCACCAGCTGTTTTTGCGCATAAAGTTTGTCCAGCAGTTTTGATGCTTCCTGTTCTGCATTGATATAAGGCTTATTTGAGGTGAATTGTCGAAAACTTCTGTTTTTTTGAGGGCGATAAACCACTTGGTTTTGCCCGTATTTTGCCCTGGTTTCAACTACTTTGTCGCCGGAAGACAAAACCCGCGTGGTATCATTATTGGCAAAAGTTTGTTGGGTAATTCCCAAAACCAAACCTGAAAGGTATATAGCAATAAGTAGTTGGTTGATACACTTAGAATTTGTAACAAACATTGATTTGTTATATTTATGATGTACTTGAAAAATAGCTCGTCTCAATCAAAATATTTGAGACTACAAAGATGGGCTAAAAAAGGGCTAACGACCCGCACAAATTCAGCAAATAGCAGTATAAATTACGCATATGCACTCAAAAAGGCACCTAAGCTACGCTTGATGGCGTTAGAAATTTATTGAATCGTTTTTGTGTATTTACGACTATTTTAGTTATTTTGAGTAAAAAACCATCCTAACAACAAGCGAATTAATATTGTACTATTTGGGGATGTACCCTTAGTCATTATTTCATTGTTTTTGAGATACTCACTATTTCGGGTAGGTATTGCAAGCAGTGAAGACTGGCTTATGGGTTATTTATTTCAAACCAAATGCTCAATACATTTAGTTTAAAATATACTGCTACCTGATGTAATCACTCACCTTCAAATAATTGATCAATGAACGTAAAAACAGCTATTTATACTTTTTTACTATTCTTCACCTCATTATCCAGCATTGCACAAATACAAAGTTTCACCCATATTAAAAATTATACTACCGACGATGGCCTACCTCACAATATTGGTTACAGCGTAATACAGGATAGTAAAGGCTATCTATGGTTTGGTACCGATGATGGATTGGCACGTTTCAATGGGAAAAGTTTCAAGATTTATCGAAGCTCCAATGGTTTGCTTAGTAATTATGTCATTGATGTTGCCGAAAGTAAAGATGGCAAGTTATGGATTGGTTCCTGGAAGGGTGGACTGAATTATATCTACAACGATTCGGTTTTTACTCCCAAGCTGAATCTCCCCCTATTTCGGATAGCTTATGTAGATGTCAAAGAGGACAAAATGTGGTTATCAAACCGTAAAGAACTTCTATACCCCTACACTTATGTAGACAATAAGTGGAAATTTAGCAATGCTTCAAAAAAAACCATTTTATACTTGACTAAAGATGGCTTCCCCAAGTATGATATTCCTATTGCTGAGAACTTGATTGATACTGCATATGTAAAAGCATTGAAGAAAATAAAGGCATACCTGAGCACTGATAAAACAATGCTTATGTTTCATTCCTTAGCAGGAATCTGGCAGTATCATAACAATGGCACTTTTACTCCATTCTACCCGGAGGTCATTAAAAATGATACGGTTTATGGTGTATGCCAAGACGCTGAGCAACGGTACTGGATAGGTGGTAAGGGCAAAATTATCACGATTGATGCCTCCAAAAAAGTACAAGTGATTCAAAAAGGCTTACCCAATCGGGGGATTTATGACATACAAAGCACGTCTTCGGGCAAAATCTACTTTATATCTGATCAGGTAAATCTTAGCAATCGTACCGTGTATTGCTATGACCCAGTAACTCAAACCACTATTGACCTCAAGAAAAAGTTTGGCATGAAAGCCCTGCCAATTAGGCTCATCGTGGATCAAGAGGACAATGTGTGGATCATTACCAATGGAGAAGGAGCCTATTGCATTCCAACAACTCATTTTACCAATTTTGGGAAACAACAAGGACTCTCTACAGTTTTTACCAATACCATCAATGAAGATAGTCAAGGGAATATATATGTAGGCACTATTAATGGGGTATTCGTGCTCAAAAATGGGATATTTTCAAGGCAGAAAATCCTCAATCTAAAAGCCTCGCAAGAAATAGTAAATATTATAAATGATCCTGAAGGTCATTTACTGATTCAGCTCTTTGAAATTACCAAACAAACGTTTCAAACCTCTCTATTAAAAAAAAACAATCAGACATTTAAATCAATACCACACTATGGCAATCTCAACAAACCCATATACCTCGATAGCCAAAACAGGACTTGGATGTATTTTGACCATAAGCTTAGTTTTCACTATTACTCTCAGTCAGGGTTGCGTTATGGGCAACCTTATATGGTAGACAAAAACCTGTTTATTCAGCAGGTATTTGAATACCAAGGCAAGCATTGGCTGGCTACGAATAAGGGCTTATTTTCTTTGAAACCAAGTTCTAAAACTAATGCAAAAGCCCCTATAAAACCCATCTTTTTAGACTCATTGACCGTCGACAATGGGCTTAGCAGTAATTTTATAAACCACACCGCTATAGGGCAAAATGGCGAATTATGGATAGGCACCAAAGAAGGGCTTTGTAGGTGGCAGAAAGGTAAACTCACTTGTTTTACTACCAAAGATGGTTTGGTTTCCAATAATTGCAGGCGGGTATTGGTAGACCATAAAGGCATTGTGTGGCTAGGTACCCCCAAAGGCTTATCTAGTTTTGATGGTCGGCATTTTATCAATTATAGCCACAAAAACGGACTCATTGCCCCTGACATCAACTGCTTGTTTTTGGATAGCAAAAAACGACTTTGGATAGGAACCAGTAAAGGTGTATCTATGCTCAACCTTACCAAACAACTACAAACACCTGCACCTAAGTTATACATAGAAAAAGTACAGCTCAATGGCCTCCCACAATCGCCTAAAACGCCCCTAAGGGCTCCACATCATTCCCAGATTAAGGTATATTTTGCGGCGCTGACCTATACCTATCCTGAGGGAGTACATTATCAGTACCGAATCAATGGAGGTAAATGGCAAGAAACCGAGCTGAATTTTATAGAATACAATGCCCTTCGTACCGGATCATATTCCTTGGAAATCAGGGCAAAAAAATTCGATAGCCTCTGGAGCACTCCTACTCAATTCACATTTAAGATTATCCCCCCTTTTTGGGATACTTGGTGGTTCAGAGCTTTACTTGTTTTGGGGCTTATCGGGCTCATGTATGGAGTGGTAAAGTGGCGGTCGAAACGACTGGAAAAAGACAAAGAAAAACTAGAACAAATAGTCACTCAACGAACCTCTGAATTGGCTCAACAAAAAGAGGAAATAGCTTCGCAGGCCGAAAAGCTCAAAGAAATGGATCAGATAAAGTCTCGGTTTTTTTCTAACATTTCGCACGAGTTTCGCACTCCTTTGGCTTTGATTAAAGGGCCTGCCGATAAAATTATACAAACTACTCAAGAAGCCAATACGCGCCAGCATTCACAACTGATATTAAATAATACCCAAAGGCTTCTAAAGCTCATCAATCAGTTATTAGACTTCTCAAAGCTAGAGAGCGGAAAAATGGTGCTACAACCTCGAGCAGGAAATTTCAATGCTTTTTTGAAAAACATTGTACATTCATTCGAGCTGCTTGCCACCCAAAAACAGGTTACCTTGGATTTACAATTACCTGCTCAAGAAGTCGCCTATGTGTTTGACCATAACAAGCTCGAGAAAGTATTCTTTAACCTTTTGTCGAATGCATTAAAGTTTACCCCAAAAAATGGATCGGTTCGTTTACAGGTAGAGAAAAAGGAGGATGGTCTCCATATCAAATTGACAGATACAGGCATCGGAATACCTCAAAAATCATTGCCTTTTGTGTTTGATCGGTTTTACCAAGTAGATGGCTCTCAAACCCGAGAATTTGAAGGAACCGGTATCGGATTATCGTTGGTCAAAGAATTGTTGGAACTTCATGAAGGGAGTATTAGCGTAGACAGTGAACCTCACCAAGGTACTACGTTTTGGATTCAGTTACCAGCCCAGCAAGAGGCCCTCGAACAAGTCTCACCTGAGGTAACCGAAACGAATCTGGACCTCTCTCAAGCGACTGTTCCTATTCCTTTGGCAACTCCTCAAAAATCACCACAGCCCCAGACAAATGACGACGCTGCTTACACCGTATTGGTAGTAGAGGATAACGAGGAGTTACGACAGTTTATCAGTACGGAACTTGCCTCTATTTACCAGGTGATAGAAGCCACCAATGGCGCAGAAGGTATTGAACAAGCCCTCACTAAAGTACCCGACTTGATTGTAAGTGATTTGATGATGCCTCAAGTAGATGGGTTAGCATTGCTTAAAACCCTGAGAAACAACCCGCTCACTAGTCATATTCCAATCATTATTTTATCAGCTAAAGCTTCTTTTGAAAGCAAAATTGCGGGGTTGGAAATTGGAGGTAATGACTATCTCACCAAGCCATTTAGCCCCAAAGAGCTAATGTTGAGAATAAAAAACACCCTGGAAAGCAGAGAGAAACTCAAACAGGTGCTTACCCAACAAATGACTACCCCAGGAGTACCTATAGAGCCTTCTCAGGTAACGGTTACTTCAGTGGACGAAGCCTTTTTGGCTAAAGCCCTCGAAACAGTCGAGGCCCACTTGGGTAATGTAGCTTTTGATGTCTCTGTATTTAGTAAAGAAATGGGTATGAGTCAATCAAATTTACTCAGAAAACTCAAAGCCTTGACGGGTTTGTCGGTGATTGAGTTTATCAGAAGCATTAGACTCAAGCGGGCTGCTTCTTTGATCAAACAACGAAGTGGAGGCATAGAAGAAATTGCTTTTGAGGTAGGGTTTAATGACCCCTCCTATTTTAGTCGTTGTTTTAAAAAACAGTTTGGGGTTGCTCCTTCAAAGTATTGAATTTACTCAGGGTTTATTTTTAACGCATATAACAGGATTGTGAGCAAATCACCATTTGTAAATTGACCCATACAAAAAATACCTACTACAAAATTTGTAGTAGGTATTTGCACCTTAACTAAGCTGTTACTAACGTATAAAATCTATAAATATCTTGATTGCCTTATTTTTTAGGCTTCAATTTCATAATTCTGGAACCAGCCGGTTTTGCTTTCTTTGCTTTTACCAGCATTTGTTTTGTTACAGATTGGCTGGCTTGTGTTTTCGGCTTTGGCTTTTGCACCAACTCTATCGTCAACAAAACCGTGAACATCAATAAAATGCCCGCAATGGCACCTAATAAATGATTAACCGTTACTGGAGTTGCCTTTTGGGTAGTCATAATCCTTTTATTGGTGTTCTATTATTAAAAGGCAGGCAGGGTAAAAGTGTACTCAGGAAAAATAACTTTTTTTGTAAACGTGGGCAATTCAATTCATAAACTCCTATAAATCAACTATTTGCTTCTTACTATTTTTTCTACCGCGGTAATAAAGCGATCAAGGTCTTGAGTGGTAGTAAAAACATTTGGGCTTACTCTAATTCCTTTTACTTTACCAAGATCTACGGCAAGCGTGTGAATTCTATATTTCCGGTGTAATACCGTATTAAATTTCATGGACTTGAAACCATCAACGCCAAAATGCGCTATTCCACAAGAATATTGTAGTCCAGTGGCAGTATTGATTTTAACTCCTGGAATGCCTTGTAACGCTTCTATACAATAATTTTTGAGATAATGCAGGCGACGTTCTTTTAGTTTACTGCCAATCGATAAATGAAAGTCTATGGCATGAGAAATGGCAAATTGAGGCGCTTTCATAACTGTGCCTATGTGCTCAAACTTTGTGATATCATCACCTTGAGGATTGGGCGAGCCATAGAGTGGATATACCAGGGGCATTTTTGATTTACGGGCATACAGCAAACCAGTTCCAAATGGTGCACATAGCCATTTATGCAAACTCGATGCGTAAAAATCGCATCCTAACTCAGGTATTTTGAAGTCAAGATGGCCAAAAGTCTGAGCGCCATCTACCAGTGTTACAATGTTTTTTTGGCGGGCAATGTCACAAATCTTTTTTACTGGGAGAATCTGCCCCGTCCAGTTGATCATATGCGTAATGTGTATCAGTTTGGTACGCGGGGTAATAGCCTGAGTAAACTTTTGAACCATGGCATTTTCATCGTCACTGGGCAAATCCAAATCGAGCCAAACTAATTTTACGCCTGATCTTTGGGCCAATTGTTCATAGGCTATTTTTACCGACGAATAGTCTTGTCGAGTAAGAATGACCTCATCGCCAGCCTTCCAGTCTAACCCAAAAATAATATGATACAGGGCCATGATAGTATTGGCCTGGAGGGAAATTTCTTCAGGCTTGCAACCAGCCAAAATGGCCAGTTTCTGGCGCACGAACTCAATGTCTTGGTTCAAAACCCGGTTTACATAATAAGTAGGGCCATTATTGGCTATCTTATTATAGGTTTCTACAGCCTCTTGCACTACTCGAGGTTGAGGACAAAGTCCTGCACTATTGAGATACAAAAAATTGGGATTGAGAGTATAGGCCAGTTTTATTTGTCGCCATAATTTTTCGTCTTTTACAGCTTCTTCCGTAGATAAGGTCTGGAATTGTTGCCAGGTGTCTTCTAAAACTTCGGCCTGAGCTCGTTGGGAAACACTCGTAATGGATAATGTACCTAATGCTGCAGTAAATCGTTTAATAAAGCTTCTGCGGTTTCTATTTTTCATCTTTGGTTATGTGGGTCCTGAGGAGCTTGTCTCCTCAATAATTCTATATTTTCGTTTGGTCAACAGACCACAATTTAGTAATAGAACCCCATAAAAAGATGTTATTAACAAATTTTTATCTACTTTACTATTTGTTATCTAAGGAAGAAAGCCAGTGGATAAGCTTGCGGATACCTGTCATTACCAAAGGGCAGTTTTGCTCCAAAAAGGCATCATCCAATACTCTGTCCCAAGGAGTTTTCTCGCTGGATTTCAGAGCTTTGGCTCCATCAAAATTGACGTAAGCCATTCGAATGTTTAGTTCGTTTTTAGGCCGTCCAAAAGCATATCCTGGCAAAGCTGCTACTCCAGTATCTTCCAAAATTCGCTCGCACAAGTCTACACTATTGTCAATCCCTTGTTCGGCCAAAAGTGCCCGATAATATTCAAAGTCAGGAAAAATATAAAATGCCCCTGCTACTGGGTGAATGCGTACCTGGGCCTGGGTAAGTTGTCGTATAATCCATTGTCCCAAAGCGTCCAGCACTCTTCTGGAATGACGCAGGTAATGATTTATTTCTTCACTTTCGTTAAAAGCCACAATAGACGCATACTGAATGGGTGCCGATACTGAAGTATAGGTTTCGCTGGCCACTACTACCAAGGCATTGAGCAGCCACTTAAGGTTGGCTGGAAAAGAAAAAGTGCCTAAACGCCAACCACCTGCGCCACACCATTTTGACAACCCTGCACTGATAATGGTACCTTCTGGGTAATACCGAGCAATGGACACGTGCTTGCCTTGGTGGTTGGTCTGTCCATAGATTTCATCCGACAAGATAATGATATTGTATTTTCGGGCGATTTCCGCAATTTGCATCAATTCTTCCACATTGTTTCCATCACCGTAGGGGTTTGAGGGATAGTTTAAAATGAGCAAACGAGGTTTGTTATGGTCATTTTCTGCGGCACATTGCGCCTCGAGGGCTTGGGGGGAAAGCGTCCAGCGATTTTCGTAACTTGTTTCTATCAGGGTTACTTTTCGGCCAATAATTTGGGCCTGAGGGATGTAAGAAACCCAACAAGGCGCGGGAATTAAGATATCTCCATAAAATGCCAACTGTAACAAAAACATCAGCTCTTTGGAACCAGGGCCAATCATTACATTGTCAGGCTGAATGTTTACCCCATCTTCCCGGCGATGAAACTCCGCCACCGAAGTACACAACTCAGGTAGCCCTTGTACTGGTAAATAATCTTTCTCGTGGGCGTGTGTTTTCAACGCTTCCACTACACAATCTGGCACTGGAAATGGGGATTGCCCCAGGCCAAAAGAATAGATTTCTCTTCCGCTGGCCTTTAATTCTGCTACTCTTTCGTTGATGGCAAGGGTAGCAGATTTTTCTAAACCTCTTACGTTCAAGTTGAGGCTTACTTGTTGAAGTCCCATAGTGCTACTATCTATATTTTTTGATGATTCAATAGAATTTACTCTATTTTGCAAAAAACTGTTCCAATTTTTAATTAGTATCAAACTTTTTCAAATGATGAATAAAGCATTTTTCTTGCTGCTCTTCACACTTAGCTTTTCAGCAACATTTACCCCCAGAATAAGCGCACAACAAAAAACCGGACAAAAACCTGAATGGAAAAAAGCCAGTGCAATCAAACTTAGAGGGGCTTTGCGCCCGGAACGTACCTGTTTTGATGTGATTTATTATAGCCTGCATTTAAAAATAAACCCTTATCGCCAGCGCATTGGTGGCCACAACGAAATTTGGTTTAAGGTAATCAAACCCACGCAAACCATTCAAATTGATCTTTTTAGAAATATGAAAATTGAAAAGATTGTATGGCAGGGTAAAATATTAAAATATAAAAGAAGGCATAATGCGGTGTTTATATTTTTTGATCAATCATTAGTACCCAATTCAATCCAACATATTCAGTTTTATTATCATGGCACTCCTACCTACGTGAATATGCATTATCCTAAAGGCATACAATGGCGCAACGATTTGGCAGGAAACCCTTGGGTAGGCGTATCTTGTGAACACGCTGGAGCCAGCATTTGGTGGCCAAACAAAGACCATTTATCCGACGAACCCGACTCTATGAGATTGCACTTGACTACTCCTGCCCATTTGGGTTGCATTGCCAATGGTAAACTAGAAAAAGTAGATGCTCCTCAGAATAAATACCGCACCTCTCATTGGTTTGTAAACAACCCTATAGATAATTACAATGTCACATTCAACATTGGAAATTATGATGTAGGCAAGTACCCTTACAAAGGCAAGGATATTTATTGTTACTATTTGGCATATGATAAAAAAGAAGCCCACGCCTTCTTTAAGTTTACGCCTCAAATTGTGCAATTTTTTGAAGCCGTATTTGGAGAATATCCTTTTTGGAACGACAAATTTGCCGTGATACAAAGCCCCTATGCAGGTATGGAGCATCAAGGTTGCCTTGCTATTGGAAGCTCATTGAGAAACAACAATTGGTATTATGCCCATACTTATCCCTGGGATGCTACACTGGTACACGAAATCGCGCATGAATGGTGGGGTAACTCTGTATCAGTAAAAGATATGGCTGATGCCTGGTTGCAAGAAGGCTTTGCTACCTATGCCGAATTGATGTTTATAGAATTTACCCACAACTACAAAATGTACATCAATGAGGTAAATGAGCAAGTAAAACGCGTGAATAACCAAAAACCAGTAGTAGGACCACGAGATGTCAATGATAACACCTTCGAAACGGGAGAAATTTACCGCAAAGGGGCTACTATTCTTCACCTACTACGATGCACGATCAATCGAGACGATGCATTCTTTGACATTCTAAAATCGTTTGCCACTAAGTACAAAAAAAAGATGGTAACTACCGACGATTTTATCCATTGGGTCAACCAAAAAACCAAGCAAAACTATACTCCATTTTTTAAGCAATGGCTGTATACCAATAAGTTACCCACCCTTGCTTACAAAAAAGAAAAAGTGAGTAATACCGAAGTCAAATATACCTATTGGTGGACAAACGTACCCAAGGGTTTTAAGATGATTGCTTATTTACGCTACGGCAATCGTTTGGTACCAGTTGTGGCTACTACTACTCCTCAAAGCATGACTTTGGATAGAAATAAAAAGGTAGAGGTTCTGGCCAAAAATTATAGAAATGCTTTTGTAAAGGGAAAAGCGGTGGCATTTTATCGAGCCAAGCGCAAGCGTTAAGGTTTACCACCCCACGTATCTTGGAGGTTTAAGACCCTTGAGTCGTAAGTATACTACCAACTGCCCTCGATGATGAGTCATATGATCACGAATGAGCATATAGATTCCTTTTTTGGTCATGGCCACATTGGGGGCAAAAAATTTGACCGAATGACCTGCCTCTTTGTCTTTGAGATTTTCTATTTGTTGCATGATCGCATCAAAAGCTTTATTGAGCATAGAGAGTGTTTCGGACTTGGACTTGCCTTTACGTTTAAAACCATCTAAAAAATTGGCTTTTTTTCCGGTAGCATAGTATTGTAGTGCAGCAAAATTGGCGACGATGTGGGTGAGTTCTTCCTCGAAGGTTTTGGTTTCTTTGGTAGGGCTAAATTGATAATGCTCTTCGGGCATGGCTTCCGCAATTTTGAGGGTGTAGGCTTTGGCTCGTTGCCAAACGGTGCCAAACTCAATGGCAAAGTCGTTTTGGGCAAACAGCGGCTGACAAGCTCCTCCGAGTGTTACCAGTAACATCAGTTTTGCAATCAAATTTTTCATAAGTGCGAACGATTGGATTTGTTGATATCGTAAAAATAAAGATTCTGGAGGAATGAAAAAGGTTGATTTGTTTTTTTGGGTGAAAAAAAGCGTGGCTTACATAACTAGATCGCCATACCTTCTTAATTTTCCCTATATTTACCCCAACTAAATACCCAGAATATGAACCCAGGTGCACTTGCCCAGTTGTTAGGACACATAGACATTTATTTGCTTGATCAAGTACTGAAAGGACGTTTGACTGCCCAAATGCGCATACTCGATGCAGGCTGTGGCGGAGGACGCAATTGTGAGTATTTGCTCAAGGCAGGATGTGACGTTCACGGCATAGATCAATCGGCTGAGGCCATTGCGTATTTACAACAAATGCTTCGCCCAGCAAATCCCGAGCGTTTTACAGTAGGTCAGGTAGAGGCCATGCCCTACGCCGATGCCTCATTTGATTGGGTTGTGAGCAATGCTGTACTACACTTTGCCCAAGACGTGCCCCATTTTGAAGCCATGGTGCAAGAGATGATACGGGTGCTAAAACCAGGAGGAGTATTATTTGCCCGATTGGCATCTGATATTGGCATTGGTCACCTTACCCAACCCTTGGGGAATGGCTGGTATCATTTGCCCGATGGCAGTGATCGTTTTTTGGCTACCGAGGCTCAGTTAATTGCGCTTACCCAACAAGTAAAAGGGCAATTGATAGAACCGCTTAAAACTACCAATGTACAAAACATGAGGGCAATGACTACTTGGGTAGTAAAAAGAGCCATGTAAATTTAGTCATTTTCTTACACCTCTCCGGATACTCCCCGCTTAACAAAATAGTAACTTTATAGTAATATCAGAGTACCAATACTCATTATAGCCAGAATGAGTATTCAGAAAAATTCTCACACTTTTAGGCATTTTACCTATCGCAACTCCTAATTAGTCACATACACCCACATTTATTACATAAGACAGTTTTTCAGTCATACCCTCGTTATTATATTTTTTATATTTTTGTTTTGATCGTTTTCATCCCGCCTCGCACTCCTAACTTCCTAATTTTATAGGCAAATTTTTAACAAGAGATTGTACTGTTTTTTACAGGTGAAAACCCCTGTTTTCGCAGTAATGAATCAAGATAACTTGTTGATTTATAGTCTAAACACTACTTTTACTCCCATAAAATCACTTCTGTAATATCAATCTTGGTCAGGAGTGATTGGATAATAAAATGGGAGACTTTTTTTGTAAATCATTTGAATGCTGACAAATGTATAGATGAAATAAAATGAAATATTAAAGAAAAATATGACACCATACATTTGTTGCACATAACATACAACCACGAGGGAATAACAGAAATAAAGAGAGGATGCATTCTTTTAAGAAATCAGGTAAACGATTTTGAAATACCTCTCAAATATTCAGGCACTTAAATATTAAAACCACACAACGATTATGCGAGAGCAGCTTAGTTGGGACCTCCAGCTCAAGACTACTTGGTTGATCAGGGCAACAGGTTTAGTATTAATAGCGCTACTCCTCTACAATTAAATATCAGAAGTTTCTCCCCACAAAGCTCCAGAATATGCTTTTGCCAAAAAGTTGGCAAAACAGGTTCTGAAAATACGAAGTCGCGATGACTTCAATGTTTTGCATTTAACAATACAACAATCTATAAATTTTTAATAAAAGGATAGTATATACACTCATAACCTTACTGGAACGATGATAAAAAACACTACCAGTTTATTTTCACTAAACACATATACCCGTAATTGGTATGTGCAAAAATGGCTTTTAGTTATAGGATTTATCGCTTTGCTTGGCTTTAACGCTAAATGGGTTGCAGATACAGTGTTGCCCAAGGCCAGCAATGATCTAAAAATTAAAGACAAGCCTGCAAATACAACAACAAACAAAAAAGATTTAACGCCTACGCCTTTCAACAACAAGGTACCATTGGCTGCTCCTACAACTCAAAAGTTTATGGAGATTTGTGACAATGGCATTGACGATGACGGTGACGGTCTTATTGACTGTTATGATCCTGATTGTGAAAACGCTACCAACTGTGATGGTTTCTTTTACGGAAGCCCCATTCCAAGCTGTAACTTTACGGCAAGCACTGGGAATTTTACCGTAACAGAGATTTGGAATACCAAAGACGCCAATAGCAGTACCACACCTCTGGATCAAAGAGCCAGTGTGATGGTGGGTGACATGGATGGTGATGGAATTCCAGAGGTAGTGGGAAAAAACAAATCTGGAAACCTTTACATATTTAATGGTCAGGATGGTACCATAGAAGTCAATGTATCGGTCAATAACAGTGACGCCTTTACTTCGGTGGCCATTGGAGATGTAGATAATGATGGCTTGGGAGAAGTATTCTTTTTTGATAGTAATGGTAGATTACATCGCTATGATTACGCCAATGGTACGCTTACCAACACTTTTTCCACTGGTACCGATGGAAACGCTAGTCGCTATACCCCCAATTTGGCCGACTTCAACCATGATGGAGTGCCTGAAGTGTATGTAGGAAACAAGATATACTCCTCGGTAGATGGAACAAAGCTGGTAGACGGAGGAAGTAGCGCCAGTACTACTCAGGGAGCGCACGATATCAACGATTCCCGAGAGCTTTTTTCTATTGCAATTGATGTATTACCAGACGGTTTTTGTACTGATTGTAGCGGCTTAGAGATAGTCGCTGGTAATGTAGTGTATGCAGTAAATGTGCAAACAGGAAGCATTACTCCGGCAGTAACTGCTCCAGCAGGTTTAAATGATGGAGTTACTGCGGTGGCCGATGTGGATGTAGATGGTGATATTGATGGTATTGTGGTAAGCCAAGGGGTTGTATATGTTTGGGATTTACAAACTTCTACCCAGTTATATTCTACTTATACTATTGGTAATGGCACAGGTAAAGGTGGACGACCTAACGTAGGTAACTTTGATAGTGATGCGGAACTAGAAATTGGAGTTGCTGGTAGAAACATTTATGTGGTTCTCGATCCTAGTGGTAGCTCTTCGGGCGGAACACTGGTAAAAAAGTGGGACAAAACCGGACTGGTAGATAATTCAGAAAGAACCTCCAGTACCGTGTTTGATTTTGATGGTGATGGCATTAGCGAAGTGGTATACAGTGAAGAACAAAATATGGTAGTATACAATGGTACCACAGGTGATCTAAAAACTTCGATTGCTTCTCCCTCTGGTACTCGTTACGACAATCCAGTGATTGCTGATATCAATGGAGATGGGCAAACTGAAATTATTGTAACCGCTCAAGATACACCAGGCCCTAGCAATAGTGGATCAGATTATATACGTTGTTTCAAATCTACTGATTTACCTTGGCGCCCTTCTCGTCCGGTATGGAACCAACACAACTACTTCATTGTCAATGTAAACGATGACTTGACCATTCCAAGAGTACAACAAAACGCCTTGACGATTCCTTCTGCCTTTGATGGTAAACCTTATAAGGTGATTTTGAATACTTTCTTGAACCAAGCCAGTATTTACGATGTGGCGGGAGATCATATTTTCCCTGCTCCAGATATTAGCGCTGAGATCAACGGGGGAGCCATTAATATATGTCAGAATGGTACCGATGTTTCTTACAGCTTTTTGATTACCAACGGAGGTAGCGCCGACTTACCCGCAGGAACCAATATTGCGGTCTTTAGTGATGACCCTTACACCAGTAGCAATCCTAATTTGCTCCAAACCCTTTCTACTCCTTCGGTTATCCCAGAAGGAGGAACTTTGACTATGGCTGGAACCATTACTGGAGCACCTGTGAATATGACCAATATTTATGTATTGTTGAATCATAACCATGCTACAGTACTTAGTTCTGCCTCGCTCAGCTATCCATTGGCGGCTAATACGGTAGTTACTGGAGTGGCTGAATGTGGCTATGCCGATAATATTGCGACCAAATCGGTGATTCAGTCAGCTCCTCCGAGCAATACATTGACAGTAAATGCCGGTGGCAATATTGTTTGTCCAAGTGGAAGCACCACCATTACGGTAGTAAGCTCAGAAGCAGGGGTTACTTATCAATTGCGCAATGGAACTACGAATATTGTAGGTGCCAATCAAGTTGGAACTGGTGGTGATCTTACCTTTAATACTGGAAACCTTACCACTGAAACCACCTTTAATGTGTTGGCTAGCAATGGTGCAGGTTGTTCGGCCATACTTACAACTACTCAAACCATCAAAGTAATTGACCTCAGTCTTACCTTACAAGCTGCTACCGCTACGGTGTGTAGTGGAGAACAAACTGAGATCAAATTATTGAAATCTCAGGACGGGGTTACTTACCAACTAAGAGTCGGAGGTTCAACCATTGGCGCTTCGGCTACTGGAAACGGAGGAACCATTAGTTTTAGTACAGGGGCTATTACTACCAATCCTACTACGTTCAACATTTTCGCCAGTGGAGGTGCTTGTGCGGGTGTTCAATTGACCAATACTGTGGATGTGGCCACTACTGCCGCTCCAAGCGCAGCACTTGCCGTAGGGGCCAGTGTAAACACGGTTTGTAATGGTGGAACGGCCAACATTACCGTAACTAGTTCAGAGACAGGCGTAAACTATCAACTCCGCAATGGTACTACTAAGTTGGGAGTGGCACAGGCTGGAAACGGAGGAACCCTTACCTTCCAAACACCTGCCATTACGACTTCTACTACTTTCAATGTGTTGGCTACTCGTGATGGATGTACCGATGTACAACTTACCCAAGAGCAAACCATTACCCCGACTGCAAGTATTAACACTGGACTCACTGTAGGTTCAGATGCTTCTACTGTTTGTACAGGAACGGGCACTAACATTACAGTAGCTGGTTCGGAAACAGGGGTGACTTATCAATTAAGAAATAACACCGATAATAGCTTAGTAGGCAGTACCGTAGCTGGTACAGGGGGTAGTATTAACTTACCCACAGGTAACCTAACGGCCACTACTACTTTCAATATTCTGGCTTCTCGTGCGGGCTGTACCGATGAACAGTTGACCAATACCCGAGAGATTACCGTGGCTCAAAACCCAACGCTTACGCTTGCAGTAGCCGCTGCGAGTAACTCGGTATGTACTGGCACTGGAACCAATGTAACTGTAGCCAGTTCGGAAACTGGGGTAAGCTATCAATTGAGAAACAGCGCAGGCAATGTCAATATAGGAACTGCAGTAAATGGTACCGGGGGAACAATCAACCTACCCACTGGAAATCTTACGGCTGCTTCTACTACTTTCAACGTATTGGCTACCCGCACTAGTTGTACGCCTCAAACGCTCAACAATACCGTAACTGTCACCACTTTTGCCACGGCGCTTACTACCTTGAATGTAACCACGGATAACGCTACGATTTGTGCAGGGCAATCGGCCAATATTACCGTAGAAAGCTCGGAAAATGGAGTAAGTTATCAATTGGTAAACAACGGAACCAATACCAATGTGGGTACCGCTGTAGCTGGGGATGGAAGTAACCTTAACTTTGCTACGGGTGCACTTACTGCTACAACTGCTTTTAGAATAGAAGGTACCAAAACCGGATGTAATGCAGTCACTGTAGGTTCGGTACAAACGGTGAATGTAAATCCACTACCAGGCAATGGTTTAACTGCCAATATAGATAATAGTACTATTTGTAGTGGCTCTACTGTTACCGTAACCGTGCAAGGTTCTGAAAATGGCGTAAGTTATCAGTTGAATGACGGATCAGGCAATACTGGAACCGCTGTAGACGGTGATGGAGGCAATATTAACTTGACTTCTGGTGCCATTACTTCTAATGTAACCATTAGCATAATTGCGACTAACAAGACAACGAATTGTACCAATACTCTGACGACTAACTTCCCAATCACGGTAAATGCTTTGCCACTCAACAACTTATCGGTAACGCCAAGCCAAAGTAATATATGTAGTGGAGAATCAGTCACCTTTACCATTGCAGGCACCGAAAATGGGGTGAATTATCAGTTGTTTGATGGGACTTCCAATGTAGGAGCTGCCGTACCAGGCAATGGTGGTGATATTATGATTACGGCTACCAATCTTACCAATGCTTCTACTACTTTTTCAGTAATTGCTACCAATACTACGACTACTTGTACTGCTACGCTTACCGATACTGAACTAATTTTGGTAGGAGCTACTCCTAACACTGGGCTTACGGTAAATACCAGCACCAACAACGTATGTAGCGGTGGTTCAGTAGACATTACCGTAGAAGGTTCAGAAAACAACGTGAGTTATGTCTTACTCAACGGTAGCACCAATGTAGGCAACGCCCAAACTGGTAACGGAGGAACATTGACATTTACCGCTGACAACCTTACTAGTAATGCCAACTTTAGCATACAAGCAACCAACCTAAATACAAGCTGCGTGAGAACCTTGGCAACTACACATAATGTGACCGTAACTCCGGCTCCTAACAATGGCTTGGGAGTAAGTGCTAACGTAACGAGTATTTGTGTAGGAGACAATGCCACGATTACGGTAGCAGGCAGTGAAAATGGTGTAAATTATCAATTAACAAATGGCGCAGGTAATGTGGGTACCGCACAAGCAGGTAATGGAGGCGACTTAACTTTTGCGCTTATCAACCTCACGGCTACTTCTACTTATCGGGTAGTAGCTACCAACCCAACCACTACTTGTTCTGCTACGCTTACTCAATCGGTAGATATTACCGTGAATGACTTTACGGCTACTATTACAAACGGAGCCAATGTAAACTTCTGCGGCAACAGCGGGGTATTGACGGCACCATCTATCGCGGGGGCTTCTTACCAATGGCAAAAAGATGCCGCGAATATTGGTACCAATAGCAACCAATTAACCGTGACCGAATCGGGCAATTACATTGTCATCATTACGGTAGGTAGTTGTACCAAGGCTTCGCCCGCAAGTGTAGTAACGCTAACTACGCCTCCAGTATCTTCGGTAGCGGCAGCATCTAACCTAACCAACAATGCAGTATGTGCTGGGGAAAACATTGTATTTACAGCTACCCCTACCAATGGTGGTACCAACCCTACTTATCAGTGGAGAATCAACGGAGGCGATGTAGCAGGTGCCAATCAAAGCACTTTTACTACTAATAGCCTGACAAGCGGAGATGCCGTAAGCGTAGTCATGACGGCTGACTTGACTTGTGCTACGCCCGTAACTTCCAACGATGTGGTAGTTACCGTCAACGCTTTGCCCACAGTCACTTTTACTGGAGTAGATGTGACCGTAGATAACAATAACCAAGTAACCATTGATGAAGGTAGCAGTGTGACCATCAACTTAACAGGTGCGGCATCTTACGCCTGGACTCCAAACACCGGTATAAGCTCACTTTCTAACGATGGCGCTGAGGCAGTGCTGGCACCTAGCAGTACGATTACCTATATCATCACGGCTACCAGTGCCGAAGGATGTGTAAGCAACGGTAACGATACGCTTCAGGTAGTAGTAAGGCCCAATACCGATATTTTCATTCCTTCTTTGTTTTCGCCCAATGGTGATGGCAAAAACGATCGCTTTGTGGTAAGAGGTTCGGGTATTCGTAATATAGATTTCCGAGTATTTGACCGCTCAGGAAACCTGATTTACCAAACTACTTCGGTAGATGAAGCGATGAATACTGGATGGGATGGCACCAAAAATGGCGTAAATCAACCCATAGGGATGTATACCTGGAGTATCAACGGGCTCTTTGTCGATGGACGCAAGATTTCGTTCAAAGGGGCTTCCGCCGGAAAAATTAACCTTCTCAGATAATTACTGAAAAATCAACATAGTTGGGTAGTCGTGTACTACCCAGCTTTTCAAAAAATAAACTTCATCTCTATTAAAAGCATTTACTCATGAAAAGAATCTTACAATCTCTGGTATTTGGGATTGCCTTATTGCTATTGTTGCAATGGCCGGCAAAAGCCCAGGATTTTAACATGACGCAGTACCACTACACACCTTTGCTTACCAATCCGGCGATGGTGGCGTCTACCAACGACCGACAGATTTTTCTGAACTATAGAAATCAACCCAATGTGGCCGACGAAAATTATCGCTTTTTTATGGCCAGTGGAACGTATTCGCTCATCAATAAAAACACCCAAAAACGTTGGGGAGGATTAGGTCTGGGGTTTGTCAATGACCAAAATGGTACTTTCTTGCAAACGAATGGGCTTACCGGAGCCTTTGCATATAACATAGAACTTGGCTCACACTTTTTGGGCAAAAAGAGCGATACGTATTACTCTAAAAACTGGGGAAAACACCATATCAGTTTTGGAGCACAAGGCGGGTATTTTCAGCGCTCTATCAATTTTGATAACTTGACCACAGATAGTCAGTTTTTGAACGGAACTGTGAATCCAAATGCAGGTTTGGGCGAAGATGCGGCCAACACTTCACAAAGTTATTTTACGGCCAGTGGTGGTATGATGTGGTACGCCGAAGATACACTGGGGCAAATGAAAGCTTATTTGGGCGTATCTTTGTATAACATCAATGAACCCAACCGCTCGTTTTTTAATGAGGTAGAAGATCGTATCAGAAGAAAAGTAACGGTAACTGGTGGATGGCGAGTATGGGAAAACGAAAAGTTTTCGGTAATTCCTAACTTCCGTTGGGTAAACCGTACTGGCAACAACCAAATCAATGCCGGGGCTTGGTTCTTTGCCAGTCCTTTCTTGCTAGGGCAAATTGCTCCTTACTTCAAAGATTCAAGAGTGGGGGTGGGAGCCTGGTACAACTTAAACGAGGCCATTGTAGCCTCGCTCGAGTTTCATAAACCGTCTTACTTTGTAGCCTTCAACTTTGACTGGCCCACCGCCGAGAGTTCTACCCTTTGGCAGGGAAACAGTGTGTTTGAAATCACAGTAGGGTTTAAGTTTAAGCGTAAGCTACCCGAAAAGCCTATTTACGAAGCGGATTCATTGCCCACCGAAACGACTATGAAGTTTGATAACTTCTCTATTGCCTCGATACCCATGCAAAAAATGAAGGTACCCGAACCACCTAAGGAAACTCCTAAAACCAAACCTGGGGGTGAAGATGGTGCTTTCCGTTTCAAACTGGGAAGTGATGAATTGGACGAGAAATCTAAAGCCTTGTTGGATAGTGTAGCGGCTACTTTGATAGAGCATCCGAATGGTACTATAGAAGTATCAGGACACACTTGTAACATTGGTACAAAAGCAGGAAACCTCAAACTATCTAAAAGAAGAGCAGCTGCCGTAAGAAAGTACTTGATCAAGTATGATGGTATTGATCCGAGACGTATCACCACTGCCGGATATGCCGATGAGCGCCCGCTGGTGCCTAACATCAACGAACCCAATCGTAAGAAAAACCGACGGGT
>DMXI01000670.1 GCA_003483885.1 Microscillaceae bacterium | reverse complement strand
TACTCTGCCAAGGTCAAGATCGTTTTGTGATGCGCTGGCCGCTTGATAGATGCCAAAGGTCGGCTCAAAAAAACTTATCAGCATTCCATTGGTAAAAAGGCGATGAGCAGTCGCAAGTATTGGGATAAAAAAAATAAAGAATGGATAAGAAATCGGATTCTATATATGCCAGTGAGGTACCCTGAATTACCCGATGTTTTGTTGTACTTAGTCATTTCAAGGCTGCTTAAAAAAGGAAGGCACACAGGTTGCGAAGAATAGGGCTTTTGGAGAAAGTATATAAAACAAAAAACGCCCATCAGACAAGCTAGAGTAAAAGCCCAAAAAGGCACCAGCAATCGATGGGCCTTCTTTGAATACTTAGCTCTTACTACCATCAATTTCATATTGATTAAATAAGATAAAGATGTAAAAAGCGTGGTAAAATTACCGCATTGCCTTGTTTCTAGCTTCTAGGATCATATTTTATGAAGCTTTTTTGACCTTAACCTGCTCTTCTTCGTCTCCTTCCTTGAACCTAAACTCCTTTGTCTCCTTATCATACTCGATACCAAGTTTATTCATCCTGGCCCTAAAATACCCTCGAATTATTGGCTGCAACTTCGCCGTAACTCTGATATCTGTTTTGAGCTCTTCACCAAACCCTTCAAAATCTGCGAGATGATTAAAGGCAGTTATCAAAGTCTGATAATCTTCCAGTAGTTTTACAGCCTCAGATTTGGCGTTGATTTGTTTCCTGGCGGCTTGTATGAGTTTAGCTAGAGTAGTAGCGTAGTCTTGCTGCTCAAAATGAGGAACTGAGAGGGTCGGAAACTGAGACAAAAACGTTTTGGTTTCCAGCAAGTGACTTGGAGCAAACTGTACTGTTCGCCCTTCCTTAGAAGCTTCCAGGTAGCCAATCAAGTCGAAGTCTCGCATCAAATACTTATAGGCACTTCCCGCGATATCTGGTTTACGGAGCAGAACCTTGTTGGAGCGATCTCCTACTTCGGTTTGCACATCGTGGGCAATGAGCACAATATCCTTGTTTAGTGAGTGAAGCCTTGTCATAAAGTTCACAAACGCTTCTTTCAGCTGCCCGTACCCTGCTTGGGTTAATACATTATTTTGCACATAAAAACCACCTTGGGCGAGTATGCTTTGGATAATAAGCCCTTGCATTGTACCCATGTCATCCAAGACCAGCGTTTCATAGTTTTCTAATTGTTTGCTGAAATCTGGGGTAAAGATATCAGCGGTTTGCCACCATTCATCTATCCATACCGTGTGGTTATTCCCAACGGCACGGTGAGTTCCTGAATTCCCAAAGTTGAATAATAGAGGCTTGTGAGCAGTTGCGGCCAAACTTGTTTTCCCTTTGCCAGGGCCACCATAGATTAATGTTTTGATATTCGCAGTAAAGTTTTCCGAAGATTTTTTTATTGTTAACATGCGGGTGTCTGTCTGTCTTTTAAATGAAGAAGAATAAAAAATGATATTGATACCCTTCTTTTTGGCATTTGCTCCTTTGAAGCCTTGTTTGCTTCACTTGTAAGAATCAAGTATTTTCAAAAAAGAGGGCAGGAAATTCAAGTGCTAAAATATTTTATGATAGGAAGGTTGCTCCCATAGTCCGTGTCCCATGCGTTTGTTTAATCTCATCCAGACTCTTACCCGACTTCCAACCTCTTCGGCTTGAATGCCGCCAGTACCACATTTTCTTTTCGTGAGACCAGAAGAACCCCGCTGCTTTCAGGGCTTGTTTTTGGGGGCGAGTATTGCCGCTGACCCAAATCCAGGTACCTACGATTTCGATGGTAAGAGGTAGGTCGTGTACTTTGAGATATTGAGTGATCAGTTGCTCATCCACTTTGTTTTCCTCAGCCTATAGGCGCTGATAACGATCTTCTCTATCTTCTTCTTCTTCTAAAATATGCGCCAGCACCTCATATTCGGCTTGGATTCGCTTAGAAATTACGGGGTTACTCTTTGAGGGGGATTGCTTACAAAGCGCTTCGTAAGCTTTTTCCAAATCCGAGGTATTTTGAATTTGGGCAATGTTAAAATAATTGGTAATTTGCATTCCTGATAATTTTTAAGAGCCCGGTACTCAAGCTTTGGCGAGGGAGAGTAGCGGGTTTGTTTGTTGTTTAACCATTGTTTTACTTTTGAGACAAACAACGACAACAAACACCTGTATATCAAGCGATTACGTAAAGAACTTTAATCTGTTTTTTGAGTAAATATGTGGGTTATTTCCAGGATAGGTTGAAATGTGAATGATTAAAAAAGTGGCTCGTCATCGGGCTTTATCTCAAACAATTCTTCATCAACAAAAAGGCCTTGGGCAATTAATAGAGGCTTTTTATGCTCATAAACCAGCACTTTGCCCTCACCAGTGAGTAAATATTTTTCTACATATGCCCTACCTTGTTCAATTAAAAGGTTGATATCTTCACCCAAGTATACCCAACTATCTTCTTGCTCTTTTCGGTAGACTCTTATCTCTCCATTACTATCTTTGATTTCTATGACTGATCCAGCAAATAATTGCCCAGGTTGACAACCTTCCTTAATGTTTAATTGATTGTAATACACTGTTTTTCCGTCAATTAACTCTTCAACGTTGCTTCCCTCTGAAATGATCCGTCCATAGCCTTCTTTACCAATCAATACGACTCGCTGTCCAATTTCCTGTTGCCATTCACTTGGATATGAAGGTTCCCTCGCTGAGGTACCGGGTTGAAGGATTAAAAATGTCAGTAACATCAATTTATCAATAGGGTGCTCATTTGGTTCATTTTCTTCATTATACTCATCAAAAGTAACGGTTATATTAGGAGGTATATCAAACTCAGTATTCTGACTGTCAGGAAAAGCTTCCGCAGGTTCTTTCCTTGGTAAGTGTTCTACTCTAAGGTCCTCAAACTTGGTGTATTTACTTATAAAACGTAACAGAACATCTGCCAGAGCACCATTTGAATGCTTGGCAATCAATACTTCTGTAATTCCTTTGGTAGAGTTTCCATTAGCATCCTCGGTAAGACCATAGTATTCAGGGCGATACAAAAACATGACAATATCCGCAAAGTCTTCAATCGAACCACTATCTCGCAAGCTATGGAGCAAGGGGCGCATATTCTCATCACGGGCGAACATGTTTCTACTTAGTTGAGAAGATGCTATAATTGGAATCTCCAGTTCCCGAGCCAGAATCTTGAGTTCTTTCACCACAAAAGCTTGTTCTTGTTCTCTATTGGGACGAGGTCTTTTTGACCTGATTACTTGTATATCATCTACCACGATTAGGTCTACTTCCTGTTCTTGCTTGGCTTCTCTCACCAAATCTTCAATGAAAAGTTTTGGGGTATCATCAATCATAATAGATGCCTCAGAAATGGCCCCAACTTTAGTATATAATTTTTCCCACTCCCAATCACTTAGCTGCCCTTTTTTTATCTTCAATCTTTCTAATTCAGCTTCGATAGATATAAAAGAATTGGTGACATCAAAGCCGGTTGCCCGTGGTGTAAACAACAAGGTACTTTTGTGGTGATTCAAAGCAGCGGTGAGTGTTAAGGAATATATGAATGGGGTTTTACCCATAGCAGTTTCTCCAGCAACTACAATTAGGGTTGACTTTTGCCAACCTTGAATAACCTGGTCAATGACAGTGAATCCAGAAGGAATACCAATGAGATGATGATTACTATTACGCGCCTGCTTTATACTATTGAGATACTGATCCAAAGCATCACGCATGGTAAGAAATCCTTTTCTTTGTGACATATTATGTAAGGAGTTTACTACTTGTCCTACCGTTTAAAATAATATTTTTTGAACCATTGCTATGGTACTAAACTCAGCTCCACAAGATAATTAATGCACTACTACCCCACATTCGCATTCTCATTAATCCCTTCTAGTACCTTCAAAATACGCTGGGCCTGGGGATGATCAAACACTCCTATGATCCCTTGGTCGTGGAGGGTATTAAAGGGGGACTTAAATAGCTTTCCTTGATCTATCACTCCATTTTTGGTAAGGTATTCAATGATTCTATTTACAAAATTGATTTGGTCGGCGCTGAGGTTGCCCGCTTGCAAAAACTGCGAAAAAGCGGCTTGGGCTGCCTCTTGGGTCATTCCCAAAATACCGCGAATAAACTTACCTAAAGGCTGCTCTCCATACGCCTTGATGTATTCGGCGCGGGTACCTCTTTCGTCTCCATCAAATAAGATTTGCTCCAGGCTGGTAATTTCACTAGCGGTAATGGCCTCGTTGTGCATCAGCTTGCGGATGGTCAGGTGGTGCTTGTTTTCCCGGATAAACTTCTCTACCCGTTGACGATAGAGGGTACCACTAAGGCCGCTATTTATGGTATACTCCTTTTGCTTCAGCTCCGCTTCGGAGTCATCAAAGTTGGTATAAATGGGCACTTTACTTTCTTTATCCAGCAGACTTACCAAGCTCTTAAGCTCCTCGCGTACCTTGTCTAATTGGGGAGCGGTGGCTTCGCTGTAAAACTCTGCCGTTTTTACCCGCTCGATCGTATCCTTAGCCGCTTTTATCTCAGCAACCGTGTATTTTTTACTCAGTTCGCTGGCCGTACCTATGAGCTTGTCCTGGTAAGTAGCCTCCGAATCAAGTTCTAGCAAATGAGCCAATTGCATTTTGAGCATCATCAACTCAAACCGTCTGGTGGTTTCGTCGGCTTGCTCGGGTACAATCAAATCTGATAAATGGGTTTTGATGGCGTGCAGGTCATCGCTGCTGAGGTTGTCCCAACGATCCCGTTTGGCGTAAGCCTCTACGTGTTGTTGCTTCATCTTTACCCGAAAATGCTCCCGGTCTAGTCCCTCTACCTCAGCGTGCAACTGATCTAGTAGATCACGGGCCAATTCCAGGTTCTCATCTTCTCCGGTGGTGGCCAGTTGCTGGCTCAACTGCAAGCGGGTTTCAAATATTTGAGCACTCAAAGGCTTGGCTACCCGTTCGGTTTTACCACGCTTGTGCACATCAAAAAACTCAAAGTTTTTGCCGACATCAAAGATCAAAAAATGGGCTTTGTCTTGCCCAGGACCAAATACATCGGGGCAAAGGCGAGTACCCCGCCCAATCATTTGCCAAAACTTGGCATACGAATACACTGTCTTGAAAAACACCAAATTCAGTACGCGAGGGGCATCTATCCCCGTATCCATCATATCTACCGATACCGCTATCTGGGGCAGATTCTCGTTTTTATGATCACAAAAGCGATCTATCAATGCTTGGGTTTTCTCCAGACCGCTATGTATTTGCTCAATAAATCCTGTGGGCAAATGCGTATAGCGCTTGTTGAAACACTCCACTATAAAATCAGCGTGGCGTTGATTGGCCGCAAATATAATGGTGCGCCCCAGTCTGTCCCCCCCTTCTATTGTAAGCCCATCATCCATCAAGGCATCCAGCACACTATTTACCGTCCCCTTGTTAAACAACCATTTATTCAACGCTTCGGCTTCTATTTGGTCGGGTAGCTGCCCGGTAGCATCGTCTAGAAACTTCTCCTCGTACTGCTCTTTTTCTTTTTCACTCAGGTCTTGGTAGCGAATGCCCTGCCGCAAAAATTCGGTTTGTACATCCAGGTTTTGGTAAGGTGCCAGGAAGCCATCTTTCACGGCTTGCTCTAGCTCATAGGCAAAGGTGGGGTCATCGTTGGGGCACTCAAACAGTTCATAGGTATTGTGATCGATGCTGTTTTTGGGCGTGGCCGTAAGTCCCAGTAGCATGGCATCAAAGTATTCAAACAAAGTGCGGTAACGATTGTACACCGAGCGGTGGGCTTCGTCTATAATAATCAAATCAAAATGCCCCACGCTGTAAAAAGCCCCTGTTTCTTTATAACCTGCATCTATTTTATGCATCATGGTAGGGTAAGTACTAAACACCAGTCGGGTAGTATCGCTGGCTTCTTCCTCTACCAAGTTTACCGCCGATAGGTCAGGCAAATGTTCTTTAAAGCTGTCTTTGGCTTGCTTGACCAAGGCCTTGCGATCGGCCAAAAAAAGCACGCGTTTGGCCCAGTTGTTTTTAGACAGTATTTCTACCAGGGCGGCAGCAGTACGGGTTTTGCCACTTCCTGTGGCCATTACCAGCAGCGCTTTGCGTCGTTTGCCTTTCAGTTTCTCAGTGCCCTTTTCGGTAACGGCCCATTCTTCGGCCACCCGCTGAATGGCCTCCATCTGATAAGGGCGTTCTACAATGGTTGTATTTACTTTGGCAAGGCGAATGTCTCCTCGGCTTTGGCGGCGCTGAATGAGTAAACGCAGTTGCTCTTTGGAGTAAAACCCGTGTACCCTGCGGGGCAGGTTATAAAAAGCATCGTCCCACAAGGCAATTTCGTAGCCATTGGTATAAAAAATAATGGGGCGCTGGCCATGCATTTGTTCCAGGGCATCGGCATACAGTACTGCTTGATTTCTCCCTTTTTCAAGGTCCGCACTGGCCCGTTTGGCTTCTATTACGGCCAAGGGCCTGCCATCATCATCCCATAACACATAGTCGGCCTTACCCGTGCCCGAAGGGTTGTCTTGGTTTTTGGGTAAGCCTGTTACCCTGTATTCCAGGTCTTTGCCTTGTTGTAAAGCATACCAGTCTGCTTCCATCAAGGCCACATCTATTAGGCGCTCGCGGGTTTCGGCCTCGTCCATGATTTTGGGCGGAGCTTGCAAAGTAACATCTTCGGCTCTACGCTGAGCGTGCAGGGCTTTGGCTTCCGCTTGTTGGGCTTGGTAAGCTTCAAAGGCGGCTTTGCTTTGTTGGGCTTCTTGTTCGGCCTGGGCTTTTTCGGCTTGCAGGGCATCAATAATGGCCTGCAACTTTTGTTGTTCTTGTTGATGCTCTTGCTTGAGCGCTGAAACCTTTTGCTGGGCTTCGGTGCTTTGAGGAATGAGCGATTCGTCAAAAAAGGCAGGAGTATCAGGAGGCAGCGGCATGGTGTATTCGCCCGCAAACCATTTGAGTAAACGAAACAGGTATTTGGCGCAGGCCAGGGCATCGTCGGACTTTACTTTTTTGCTGCTAAAGTGCGAAGCTTGGTTGCCCATTTTGCGCACATAGTGCAGCTCAGAATGAATACCAGGGGGCAAGGTTTGCTTAAAATCTTCCTCGTCCAGCAAAGAGGCCAGCTCTTGATTGAAAGGCCACTCCAGAAAGCTTTCTTTGTAGATATGATGCACGCACTCCTCTAGCACCAGCCTAAAATACCGGGCGGCAGAGGGTGGCTCGGTTTTGATGCGGGATTCGCCTTTTTTTACCTGACGATACATATTGCGCCAGTCGGCCTGCAAAAAGTTGAAGTTGCTCATGACACTCGCTTGGGATTAAAGAATCAATGTAGGAAAAATCTGTTTTCGGAGCAAATGTGCGATACAAGCTTGATAGATAAATTGAGAACTAAAAGGGTATTTGGCAATTGGGTAAAAGCTTTTTTATCTTTTGTTTTTCACTTTTTTTAATTGGATTACCTTTTAAATCAAGGGTACTAAGCTTTTTAAGCTTGCCTAATTCAGTTGGGAAAGAAGTAAGTTGATTTTTTCTTGGATTCAGGTAGAATCTAGCGAGATACATACCTAGTCTGTTATTTAATCTTCGAAGTATTCTACCCCATTTACATCAATGTAGCCTACTTTACCATTGAGCCACACTTTAGCCAGCCCCTTCTTAAATTGATCGGCTCGATCGTACTTGTAAGGGGTAATCATTTTTTTGCGGAGCTTAAAACCTACTTTTCCATCTTTATACGATATTTGAGGCATCTTCATCTGCTCAAAATCATCATCGTCATAGTCTGGTACTTCTACTACTTCTGGGTACGGGGGTATTTGCATATTAACTAGCTGATTATTCTTATCTACCACGACAGTACTATCTCCATTTCTTACATGATATAGGTCGTTTCCCACGTAAGAGACAAAGTCATAAGTAATCGGAATCACTAGCTTTCCGTATTTGTTATAGCATCCCATTTTGCCGTTCTTCAAGACGACGATTTGTCCTCTTGATTCTTCTGTCTTATCATATTTAAAGGGTACAATTATCCGATGAGTACTATCACAGGCTCCATAAAGAATAGCTTTGTCTTGGTATTTACTTAGCGTAAAAATACCATCACTCTGATGATATAACAGAACAGATTGGTATTTTGTGGGAATTATCTCTTTTCTTTGAGGGAGGTAAAAAGCCCCCATTTTTCCCTGTCTCGCTACATAAAACCAACGCGTTATGGCCATTTCATACTTATTCTTAATTTTACAAGGAGTGATTCGTTGGTAACGCGTTGGAATGACTATTTTGCCCAGAGAACTTATCAGTCCATAATTTGCCTCAGACTTTTTGACTTCTACCACCAAAAAATACTTATCCCAGTAGCTACGCTCTATTTCACGATAGCGAAAATCAGTTAATAACTTGCCTTCGGGGCTTAATAAAGCCCAATAGTTATTTTTTTGGACCTTGAGGTAATTACTGTTTTTAAGATAGGCAATGGCTTGATAAGCAGGAGGCAGCACCACTTTAAGCGACTTATTCACTAGGCCTTGTTGCTGGTTTTTGACCACTACGGCGAGCGATTTTTTGTTAAATGGCCGTGTTAAATCATATTGAGCGGCAAGCAACATTTTTTTTTGCGGATTACAATACCCCCATTGATTACCTTTTCGGTAGGGAATGATTGGAGGTTGAGCAATTGTTACCAAGCTAGTGGTAGTGATCAATAGAAATATTAGTAGCCTATGCATAATTTAAATTTAGTATCTAATTAGTTTTTCACTCCACTAGCTCTCCCTTAAAAGCCCGCTGCAACAAACTCTGAAACAATGCCTCTGATTGCTCGGCTGCTTTTTGGGCTATCGCCTTTTGGGCTTCAATGGAGGCAATGCGTTCAGCAAATTGGTTTTGGAGTTCTATTGGAGGAAGTGGCAGTATTTTTTTCATCAACTTGCCTTTTGATATGTTTGGCATTGATCCAGATGTGCCAGAAGCTAGTCTTTGAATTTCTTTTCTATAGTTTTGGTGATTAATCAGGAAGTACAGAAATAACGGATGAGATTTTTCTATGTCATAGTTTAATCTAAATATTGTATCAGGGAGCATTAATTTAGGGGGAGTGTCAAATACAAAAGCACTAGCTCCTACTAATTCGTAGGTGTTTTTTCTAGTAAATAACAAATCCCCTTTTTTTACTTCAATTTCTGGTCTTCCAGCCTCACTTTTTGGCAAAACTTTGTGATCCAAAGAGTTATAAGTTCTATAAGTTACAGCACCTAGTTTTAATACAGCCCATTGTTCATCAGAATTACGAGACTTTGGTTCACATACTGGACTCCATCCGTTTTCAATGTTTTTTAGAACTGTATTAAATTGTATCATATTCCACCCCTTCGGATTCAACACTGGATCACCAAACATCTCCAAAAAAAGACTCTGCGCCAGTTGGTCATAGTGCGCTAGTAAAGCTTGGTCTTTTTGCCGCAAGGTATCGGCTTTATCTAGTATTTGGGCAATGTGTTGTTGAGTGGATAGTGGGGGGAGGGGGATTTTTATCTTTTTTATTTGATCAGTATTAAGATTCTTATAGATAGCCCCAACTGCTTGCGCCTTGTTTCGCTCCTTTACTAACTTTAGATACTGGTAAAGGTAGGGAGAAAAGATAAGCTTAGTATCTAAATCTCTCAAACCAACAAAACCATCGTGAATACAAGCATCAACATTTAAAATACAAGGTTCGCCAGGGTCTCCACTTACAGCGATTATCACATCACCTTTTTTCATAGGGCGACTTTTTTTGGCTCCTTCTTCTGTAAGAAAGTCTATTTGTGGTGTAACATACATTCCATCTCTTGATACATCTGAAACCATTAACCTTGGTATACTTCCTCCATAATATCTAGGATCACCCTTGGGTCTTGGTGATGATCCTCTTACAATTGTAGCAAGAGTACTCAGTAGTTTTTCATCTGTCATCCCAACAACCCCTCCAAGGCTTTCAAAATTTGGTGACGTTCTTCGTCTAGTTGTTTGATATTGGCAATAATTTCGGCAGGAGGCGCATATTGCACTTCTTTATATTCTATTTCCTTGTAGCGATTAATGCTCAAATCCCATTCGTTTTCTATAATCTCCTCTATGGGTACCAAAAAGCTACGCTTGGTACGTTTACGCCCAGTTTCTGCGTCCAGGTTGTGGTAACGCTGGAGTATATCAGGAATGTCGTTTTCTTTAGTTTCGGTGCGTTTGTCGTCCAGGCTGTAGCCATCAAACTTCATATCATAAAACCACACCTGCTCAGTGCCTCCTGTACCCGTTTTGGTAAAGAACAAAGCAGCAGTGCTCACCCCGGCATAAGGCTTAAATACTCCACTGGGCATAGATACCACGGCTTGCAGTCGGTGCTTTTCTATGATTTCCCGGCGGATTTGTTTGTGGGCCTTGGAGCTGCCAAAAAGCACCCCATCGGGGATAATTACCGCACAACGCCCCCCTACTTTGAGCATGCGCAGCATGAGGCTCAAAAAGAGCAATTCGGTTTTTTTGGTTTTGGCCGTCAGCAGCAGCGAAGGCTCTACCTCGCTGTAGTCCAGGCTTCCCTTAAAAGGCGGATTGGCCAATATCAGCGAAAATTGCTCTTCTATATTGTTACCCTTACTTAGTGCGTCCTGGCCCAGTAGTTCGGGGGTTTCTATGCCGTGGAGTTGCAGGTTCATGGCTCCAATGCGCAGCATGGTACTATCAAACTCTATCCCCGTAAACATGTGGTCGTTGTAATGTGCCAGAAAGTCTTCTTCCAGAAACCAATCCGTGTGCTGGCGGTGCAGGTATTCGCTGGCCGCGACTAAAAAACCCGCTGAACCGCAAGAAGGGTCGCAAATGGTTTCTTCTTTTTGGGGTTGTACCATATCTACCATCATTTGGATGATGTGGCGCGGGGTGCGAAACTGCCCATTGGTGCCCGCAGTGGCTATTTTAGAAAGCAAGTATTCGTACAAATCGCCCTTGGTATCTTTGTCGTCCATCTTGATCTTGTCGATCATTTGCACTACCAAATCAAGTAATTTAGGGGTTTGGATCATAAAGGTGGCCCCCTTCATGTACTGGGCAAATACCCCTCCTTTGCTGCCCACTTGGCGCATGTGGTCAAACACCGTCAACCCTTCTACCTTGGGCTGGGTAAACAACTCAAACATGACTTGTGGGTCTTGGTTTTTGAAATGGCCCCAGCGTAGGGCTTGCTGGGCCTCGGTAAAGATGGGGTTTTCGAGCTGGCCTCCCAAAAGGCTCACCTTACCCTCTTCGGCAATTTGGCGCTCATCTAGTCGTCGGATAAACAACAGGTAAGTAAATTGTTCTATCACGGTGAGCGGGTTCGAGATGCCCCCCGTCCAGAAAGATTCCCAGATTTTATCTACCTGAGACTTCAGTTCTCCTGTAATCATGCGGTGCTTGCTATATTGGTGTTGGCTAATTTGCTAAAATGCTGGGCAATATAATCTATTTTCGAAAAGGGTGCAAGGTGGGTAGAGAGGGAATAAGAAAAGCAACATTGCTATGCTTGATTGTAGAATGTTCTGCATAACAATGTTGGGTAACTTCGTTTAAAGAAATCAGAAATACGAGACAAGCCTTTGGCTTTTTGAAAACATTATTCTTCTCTTTCTAATACTATAAAAGCTTCATACCAAACATGAGGTTTTTCACCTTCTGCTCGCCCTCTACTTTCCCTATTCGGGTTTGTCAAGAGTGCACGAAATGGTTCTGCTACCTTGTAGTTATCCTTTTTAACATAATGATTTACCTGTTTATCAAGTTCATTTTTTGCTTCAACTTGTTTTTTTCTGCTTTCTTCATCAGTTAAGTCATGAGTATTAAACTCTACTTTTAAAGTCAATTTGTTTGACTGATGTGTTTTAACTATATCCATTTATTTAGGGGTTAATTGATACTTGAGTAAGCTTACCCTTTGTTAATATTATTTTTCTCTGATAAATCTATAGAACTGATGTAAATTATAGAATGATAAATATCATTTTATAAGTGCTCATTTTTGAGAGAAGTATATAGATGGGTTAATAATCAAATTACTTTCGTCTTTCAAAACTATCTCCAAATTCCTAACTTTGATAAAACACCAAAACGATGAATATACTTGTGGCAGAAGAAACACTTACTATTGAACAGCTTAGAAAGTTTTTTGAAGACCGTCCTGCTTTAAAACCAAATGCGATTGGTATTGAGGCTGGATTAGTTACTGGCTATCTTAATAAAATTGTCAACGGTGATAGACCTCTGAATGATGAAGTTGCTGCAAAAGTAATGACTGTGATAAAAAAGTATGGTTATGGTTTAGATGTGAATTGACTGTGCAAAAATATTGCACAAGATAAGCTTTTTTACTATATTTGAAGCATAAAGTAACCCCTAACTCTCGCCGACCAAAGTTCGAGTTAAGGGTATATGGTTCAATACTAAATATAGTATGAGATGCAAATTTCATCAATCCAAACTACAAACCCAAACCTCAACTTGGGTTTATGGGTAGAGCACGTTAACTACCCCCAGGCTGGAGCAGGACAAATCCAGCAATTTATTCTCCACCGAAATGCTTACTTTATAGAGCACTGGCAAAAACCAGTACTGGATGGGCTTAGTTTAGACGGGTTGCTCTACCAAGCGTTTCACCTCCGCCTCGCCGAGTATTTGTATATGGGTCATTATAGAAATACCCTCTTTTATGTGCATAATACTGAGGTTAGAACAATGGAGTTCATACCCACTGAGCACATTGCAACGGCTACTGACTTTGACGAAGCCCAAACTCATTTTACTGTTCGTAAGGAGTACCTCCAGGCATATCACCAAACCCACAGCAAGTTAATCACCCCAGCAGACGAAGAGTTCATCTTTGACTTGTGGCGTAGTACCAAAGGTGGTCTTTCAGGCCTGATTCCTTATCTGGTGCAGTGTAAGGAGAGTTACCGGGTGAGTGTAACCACACACCTGGAAAATCAACAACTCCTTCTTTCCGAAAGCGCCTAAAATAAGATCGCTCAACTAAATCACGGCTAAGGGTTTAAAACACGCTTTTCAGGTGTTTAATGGGATTGCTATACCCTCCCAGCCCTTATCCTTGATTAAGCAAGCAATCAACTCACTTACTCACTACTTACAACATCAAGACTTCAAACATCGCATCAAAGATGAATTCTCATAGATTGACTTCACAGAAGCAGCAACAAGCACAAGCTCAAACGCAAGCAAAGTCACCCCTGACGGGTTTTGGCCCTACGGAGGAAACAGCAACAAGCCCTGGCAGCCATGAATTTGCCGGGTTCTTTTACCGGGCTGACATTTGGCTCGATGCCCACCTAAACCCTATCAGTAAAAACTTACTGATGGAAGTGTATTCGTTAGAGCAACTCCCCTTGGGTTGTATTGCCTCCAATGATCACCTGGCCGAAACCCTCAATATTGGTAGCCGCACCGTGGGTAGATACATCAAAGAGCTGCTGGCTGATAACTACCTCATCTTAGAAGACTTTAATGGTAATCGTCGTAAACTCCGGGTAAACTTAGACAGATTGGAACCTCGCCAGATTGACCAAGTAGCTGGCCATTTTGGCGAACCACCTCGTCAAATTGGCAATGAAGCTGGCCATTTTGGCCAACCAACCTCGCCAAA
>DMXI01000086.1 GCA_003483885.1 Microscillaceae bacterium | reverse complement strand
AACGAGTAGCCATTGCTCGAGCTTTGATCAATGATCCCGCCATTATCATGGGAGATGAGCCCACCGGAAACTTGGATTCGAAAAATACTCAAATCGTATTTGATATTTTTCGGGAGTTGGCCCAGACACATGGCCAAACCATCATCTCGGTTACCCATGATGACGACTTTGCCGCTAATTGTGATCGTATCATTGAACTGGAAGATGGGGCATTGGTAAGCAAAGTAGAATGAAGAACCTCGAATATCGAACGCCGAATCTTGAAGTAGTGTGGTTATAAATACTTCGATATTCAGCGTTCGGTGTTCAATATTCTATATTCAGTTATTACTTTTTCTTCACAAACTTTACTGGATGATAAATCCTTTCGGCATTTTTGCGAGCTTCGTTAATATCCAAACTCATTGACTTAAGTTGCTGATTTGCAAACATTTTCATTTGATCAGTATAGTGAGGGCTTTCGGGGCGGGCACTGCTACCATACGGTGAAATACTTTCTATTTTTACTCCATCCTTTGTAAAGCGAATGAGCTCTATATAGGTTTCCCCCGAATGTACCTTAGCTTTATTATTGGCGATGTTTCGGTTATACATAGCAGCTAATACTCCTTGCCCTCCTGCAATAGGCATTTCTACATTGCCGCGAATATGCTTTTGAAAGTCGCCCAGTGGTATAGCTATTTTGCCATATTTTTTAATCAAAAAAGCTTTGACTGCCTTTAAGGCTTTGTAGCATAGTTCTTCGGTAATTTTATTCTTATTGGCTTTACGGATTGCTCGAGACAAGGTGCGTAAAGTAGTCATAAATAGTTTGGTCTCTGTATTCGTTACTTCGAATTTTCTATCCCAATTGTTCAGCAACTTAATAGCATCGGCTACATCAGGGTACTTTTCGGGCTTGAGGTGAAATAAAATTTCCAGATTTGTAATGTTCCACATAGCCAAATTAGAAGGCAGTTGACGATCAAACTTGATACGTTTAAACTCTTCGTAAGAAATCTTGCCTTGGTATTGCTCCATTAGCTCCATAAAACGCGAACTACGAGGGTTTTCACGGTGAGTTTTTTTGAAGCCCATCGTTTTGTTCAGTGCAGTTTCTTTAGGATTATCAGCTTTACCAGAAGAAGAAAAAGGCGTATTATTGGTATTGAATACATATCCAGACGATGGGTTGGTCACCTGAGGTAAACTATCAAAAGGTATAAAACCTTTATCCCATAAAGTGGCCGATGTATTACCAGGCAGCACATAATCCCATTGATAACGAGTATCTCTTTTGGGAATACGGGCATTACTTACGTAAAAAATATTCCCCTCCCGATCGGCATATACGATATTGGTAGAAGGAATGTCACGGGGAGCCAGTGCCTTTTTAAATTCCTGAATGTTGCGGGCTTTGTTCATATTATACCATTGCTCCATTGCTTTGGCAGCATGTTGAACCGAAAAACTCCAGGCAAAATAGCCTTTGTCGGTTTTAAACGTAGGCCCATATTTGCTTAGATAAATGGTACGTTTGATACCGATTTTTATCCCCGCGAAAATTTTCACTCTAGACTTATATTTTTTCTTTTCCAACGGAAGCCATTGGCCATCAAACTTATAATAATTCTTTTTGGTTGGGTGCATTTCCAATTGATAAATATCCGAAAAATCGGCGTGGTTTACGGTATGCGCCCAGCCCAGGTATGGATTAACTCCGTGAAAAATCGTGATCCCCATTGGGAAGGTGGCCCCCAAAATATTGAGCCCTTCATCGCTTACCAGATGAGCCTCATACCAGCTATACCAGCCTTCCATAGGTTGGTGCGAATTGATGGCTAAATAAGTATCACCGTCTTTAGTTTTATTGGCATTGACCGCAATGGCATTAGAACCTCGTGTTTTTTCTTTGGGGATATCTTTGGCTATTTTGCCACTAATGATTTTCTCCAGATCATCTCGAGTATTGGTAATTTCCATGAGGCCTAATAAATAACCCGCAATCAGATCTTGGGGCACAAGGGGAAATAGTTTCCTCAACATGACTTCTTTGGGGTGGGCACGAGCATAAGCATTTACTCCCTCTACAAAACTGTGCAATACCTGTAAAAACTCCTGACTAAAAGCCTTGGGGTAAGCTTGATCAGCTACTTCGCGCAACCCCATAAATTTGATTCCTAAATCGGCCGTAATGCCCGCTTTGCCATTTATTTCGCCCAAATAGCCTCGGATGGCCATCATTTGCTCTTGCACTGTTTTGAAATCATCTTCGCATTCGGCCCAGGCCAACCCATAAGCCACTTGGGCATTGGTAGCAGCCTTGATGTGGGGCACCCCCCATTTATCCCGAATAATTTCTACTTCTTTGTAAGTGGTAGACTGGTATAGGTTTTTACTACAGCTACCCAATACAATGATCCCAGCAATGAACAATAAAAAACGGGGTAATGAATATTTCATGGAATATTAAGTTGTTTCGGTTTTCGCAAAAAAATAATAATCAAACTACAATTATAACAACTTTGTAAAGATTGGGTTTAGTTTATTATTCGTAAAACAAAAAATCCCCATCACTGACGCAATGGGGAACTATATCTATGTTAAAAGGTAAAACAATGTCAATCTAAATAAGAGATGGTCTCACGTTGTTCGTCCGCCTCAAACATGCCAAAAGAGTCTTCCTTGTTGGCTTGCGGATAAATCTGTAAGACCTTGGCCAATACCAGCAGTACCAGGGTGCGGGAGGCAACCCTTCGTGGTATTTCGGCAGTTTCGGCAAACTGTTGCACTGTAATCTGTTGATGCAACTCGAGATACTTCATGAGTATTTCTTCTTTTTTACCATATTGAAAACGCAATTCACGTTTTTTGCGCCGTCCTTTGAGGATTTCGCGCATTTCTTTGCCCGCGATGATACTTTCGTGATCAACTCGAACGTACACTTTTCCTTGGTTGGGCTTATCGCCCTCTACCACTCGATGAGGTCCCTTGTCGCTCGCCGGAATCGTATAAGCCAGTACTTCGCGGTTCCCTTCTACAGGTATCTTTTCTAACTTATAATTGATGGGCGGATAGCAATACTTCTCTATGGCCTTGTTCATAACGTACTCATCTTCTTGAGGGAATTTGAGTCCCTTAATAGTGAGGTCGTCACGAATGCCTAGCAGTAATGTACCGCCGTCGCTGTTAGCAAAAGCTACGATTTCTTTTACGATTTTTTCGGGGTGGGTTGTTTTGAGCTTAAACTCAAGGGTTTGTCCTTCACCTTTCCTTACCAACCTTCTGAGATCATGGAATAACATGGTGTTTGTGAAGTTTAAAGGTTAGACAATAAGAATGATTGCTTAGTTTATTGGAGGATCGTAACTAGTAAGCAGCAAATCTTAAGCCATTGACTTAAAAAACCTACCAGTCATTGCAATATAAGCATTTAAATATTACGGTCTTGTTAAATATTCACAAAATTAAAGGGAAGTATTTGTTCGGTTATCCGCAATATTGTGCAAGCTGGATGTTGTTATGTTAGCGTTTCATGAGAATATTTTTTAAGTTTAACCATTTAGTAGCCAGTGATTTAGCTAATTCTATGTTTTTTTAACGATAAAAATAATCGCATAGTTTAAACTTTTGAGATAAATTGTTGTCTAATGGGCGAAATACTTTTCGCGCTTGCATGAAAACAACCCATTCCACAATTGCTGAGGACTTGAAAGACGAAGAAATATTAGCAAAATTTAGGCAACCCGACACAAAAAACTACGCATTCAACCTGTTGGTACGTTCGTACCAGGAGCGGGTGTATTGGCACGTGCGCAAGATGGTAATCGACCACGAAGACGCCAATGACCTTACCCAAGAAATTTTTGTAAAAGTGTGGAAGAACCTGGAGAAGTTTCAGGGAAAGTCACAATTGTTTACCTGGATTTATAAGATTGCGACCAACGAGTGCCTGAATTTTTTGAATAAGAAACGCAAGAAATTTTTGATACCTTTGGTAGATGTCAAGGCTGAGTTGACCAATAAATTGGAAACCAGCGACTATGTAAGCGGCGATGAAGTACAAATGAAGCTTCAAAAAGCGTTATTAAAACTACCTGATAAACAAAGGCTGGTTTTTAATATGAAATATTTTGATGAGTTGAAGTATGAAGACATCTCCGAGATATTGGGTACCAGTGTGGGAGCCTTGAAGGCATCTTATCATTTGGCAGTGAAAAAAATAGAAAATTATTTAAAAAACAATTAAACCTTTGGTCATAAAAAGCATCCAAAAAAGTGAGCCATTAAGGTTTATTGACCGAGTCTTGGAAGTATATTATAGGCGATAAACTATTAATCAAAAGGTAATCAATAGCAAATAATCAGTAAAGCCGAGCAACTGCCTTTGGAGGAATTAGAGGGGTGCTTTCGTGGACTAATGCTACTTGCTCTAACCCCTTAAGAAAACAACGGTAGATTATGAACTACCAACTATTGACTAATAACTAAAAATGTCTAAAAGTTTGAAAATAAAGGATATATCCAAAGCAAACGTGTTTCGTACACCTGCCCAGTATTTTGAGCAGTTGCCAGACGATATATGGCAAAAAATCAAACTAGAGGAGGGCAAAAATACCCATCTGTCTGATATTTCTCACCACCAAATATTTACTGTGCCCACGCAGTATTTTGAGCAATTACCTGCCCAGATTCAACAGAAGATCAATCTAAGCGAAGGATTGTCGCTTGCCCAAATACCCCCTCACTTGGTATTTACTACCCCCAACCAATACTTTGAGCAATTGGCGGCTAACATTGAACAAAAAATACTTCTGTTAGAAAGCAAACCAAGTACAATTGCACCCAAAGCCCCAGTTTTTAATACACCTGATGGATTTTTTGACGAACTGGCCAGCAATATTCAACATCGGGTTACGACTGAAAAAAGTACTTGGGAACGCATAAAATCTCAACTTTCGCATTGGATAGCACCACCTACAATGCCATTGCATAGGGTAGGGGCTTTGGCAATCATGATAGGAATGGTAGCAACTACCTTGTGGTTGTTCAATAATTCAACGATGTTTTCTGGACAAGCCAATGAAACCGCTGCTGAAATTAATACCCGCCTGTTTGTCAATGAGTCAGACTTGGTAGCCCTTACAAAATTGCAACCTGAGGTAAAACAAGAGGAAGTTTTTCAGCCGAAACCGACAGTAACTATAAGCCCAGTTCGTAAACCATATACCCCAGCAGCCAAGATAGATTTGAGCAAGCTTACCGAAGAAGAGGTTTCTGGTTTTTTGGCAGATATCAGCTCTGAGGAGTTACAGGTGATAGAAGAAGGACCTGATCTCGAAGAGCAAGCCGTAGAGGCATTTTTATTGCAAGCTCTGACCAAGAACAAAGATTTGTTATACGAACAATTAAAAGATTTAGACCTGAAAGCGATTCAAAACTCTCAGCTTTTTCGCAAATAGGTGAATTGAAAAACAACGCCCATGAAATTTTATATAAGCATATTAATGGTGATCACCTTAGGAAGTGCATCTGTGTTGGGGCAAAATATTACTCCAGCACCCGATAGCCCTCGTATGAAGCGTATCGAAGAGATGCGCAATAAGTTTATTAAAAACCGCCTGAACCTGACTCCTGACCAGGAAAAGTCGTTTTGGCCAGTGTATTATAAATACGATGCTCGCAAGCGAGAAATTCGCCAGCAAACCAGAAAGATGCGTCGTCGCCGGAATTTACTTACTGCAAGCGATGAACAGTTGATCCAAAAGCTACGAAACCAAATGAAGCTCAAGCAACAAGAGGTAGATTTGGAAAAAGAATACCTGGATAAGTTTCTGAAAGTAATCAACCCTCGACAAGTAACGGAGTTGTATCGGGCCGAAGAAGAATTTATTCGGCGATTGATCCGGCAAATACGCAAACAACGCCTAAAAAGGAAGAATAATGGGGGAGAGAGGTAGGAAGTGAAAAGTTTTTTAGTTTGGAGTCGGGAGTTGGTAGCTTACTAAGTGAAAAACGAAAAGTGAAAAATGAAAAGTTGGCGCGAAGCGAAGAGAGGAGCAGGGAATAAGGATCAAGAGCGGCGCGAAGCGTAGCCAAAGGCCAAGAGCTAAAAACTAACAGCCTATTCTCATATTTGCAAGAAAGATAGTTTAAATGTTTATCAGGAACTAAATCATCGCATCGCGAATAATTCATAATTCATAATTTGTGGTTAGCCGAAGGCGTAACAATGAAAAAGCTAGAGGCCAGAAGCCAACTGCCAAAGGCCAAAAGCTAATATTTAGAAGGTCAATGATTAGGATAGGGATTTTTGAATTTGTACCAATTCTGATTTTTGGAATCCTCAATCACTTCTTGTAGAAAATCTTCGGTTTGGCCAATCTTTAGCGTATAGCCCAGGCATAACTCATATTCCTTTTCATGGATGACTTTGTCAATCATCATTGTTTTTACAATGTCGGAGAGGTGCTGGATTTGTTGTTCGTTGTTTTCGGGAATGTGAAACTCTCTTTCGCTGATGCCTCGCATAATTTCTGAAGAGTCACGAATGCTTAAGCCCATACGCATGGCTACTCCTACTAATAATTCCCTTTCTTCGGTGGCTAGTATACCATCGGCGATGGCGACCAAAAATAAATTCTGAAAATACTTTTTGGCCTGCTCTTTATCTAACTTCATTAATTTCTAGTGTTTATTGATATGAGACTTTAGACTAGGTTTTGTACTTGGGTATAAGTAAATTACTAAAGTCAGACGTAAAAGTCGAGAAAAATTGGGCAAATCGAAATTGCCAAAGCCTAAAATATGCGATTGATATAGTTAGATCGTTTTACTTTCTTCTTTGATATTATCTATGATCATGTTGAGAGTCACTTCGGTTTTACCAATTTTTTCAGCAAAACGACGACATAATTCATATTCTTTGTCGTGAATGTGCCCATCCGACATCATCAGTTTTACAATATCGCGTAATTGATTCATTTGCTCATCTTTGTCTTCGGGAATGGCAAAATCCAGAAAGCGGATGTTGAGCATGATCTGAGACGCTTCTCGCGCATTGATGCCCATCTTTTGCGCAAATTTTACCAGCGTTTTTTTCTCTTCTTCCGCCAGCTTGCCGTCTGCAACGGCTACCAGATATAAATTCTGAAAATAGTCAAGGGCTTGTTGTTTTTCCATGTTGCGTTGAATTTTAGCGCACATTTGCACATACGCTTATTGAAAAAGAGTGAATATCAGTTGTACAATGGTTTATGGTACGGTCTTAAAGCCGTGAAAATAATAATTTTATTTGGTATTCGAGTGATGCGTTCTCAGATTAGCAAACGTTTATGAAAAGTATGATGATTTAAGTCTGTATACTACAATTAATTACGAAAGCTTTCTCGTTCAAGTTGAGGAAAGTGAAATGAAAAGCAACCTATAGCCTCTAGCTGTTGGTGATTAGTGCTTGGCCACAGGCTGTTTCCTAAGAAATTACCAAGTTTGGGTACATTTCCTTCGTGTGGGTTTGTGCTTTTATCATAGCCGTTTGTAAGAGGTATTTGATCTTAAAGAAACAGCCTCATCGCTTCAAGTTGTGTCTAGTACAGTCACTTAATCTTTCATAATTTCGGGCCTTTGGTCTTATTGAAAGGAGACCAAAGGTTACTTCACTACTTTTTGAAATGTTACTTATTCTCAGGATAAAATAACTTCGGGGTTTTGAATGGTTTTTATAGATCTCCCTTTGGTAAGGTCGGTAAGGTCGCTCAACGAGTTCCTTTAAGGTAGCGATTAGTTCGTGAGACACAGTAACTTCATAGAGTTCTTAGCTTATAATCATATTTTCTAAAAAAAGCCAAGTACTAAAACCAACAACCAATTAATTGACTAAAAAGAAACCATCGTTGCCCGTAGGCTGATAAAGTGGCATTAACAAATATCCATCGGCCGGTGCTAATACCTCTCCGTGACGATCGTGGGCCAGCAATTGGCCTTTTTGCACTTTGGAGAAATTTTCAAAACCAGGCATCATTTTAAACTCATCTTGAGGAGTAATAGAATGCAAATAATCAAGCGCCATTACCTCAGGTAAGTTTTCAGTAAACTCCTGCAAGTGGGTATATTGGGCCACTTCGCCCGGAATGGCGTGCGACTGGATACAACCTGCCCCCAAAAAGGTATACCAAATAGACCACACCAAGTTATCTATAGATTGTTGGCTTTGGTGTTGGCCACCTTCAAAAGCAAAAGATACAAAGCCCTGCTGGTACATATAACGCATAGAGGTACCTACTAGCTTTTCTTCCAACCCTACAATTACGGGAGCTTCCAGGTTTTTGGTGAGGTGTTTTGAGTGTTCCAGTTCGGTAGTTACGATAAAAGTGCCGTTTTCGCCCGAAGTAGTATGTAAATCAAGATATATTTTTTGGCGATATTGACTGGCATCGATCTGGTCTAACACAAACAAGATTTCTTTGAGCTCTTCGCATTCGGGAGTACGGCAGGCATTGCTTTGGGCTCGGCTAATCGTATCCGTGGTCCAGATGCGGTTCAGGTCTTCTGCGAGGTAGCGCTTACCCGCATTCAAGGCTTTGAGGTTTCCGGCAATACCCACAAACCGAGCATTAAACACTGGTTGCTCTCTTTCTAAAATATGAAAAACCTTTTGCAAAGCCTCAACTCCCAATGGCTCGTTGCCATGGATACCCGCAGTGCATATAATCAAAGTATCGGCCTGCATTGGCCCAAAAGCTCCAATAATTCTTGGCGTCTCGTTCATGTAGTCTTTTCCTAAAGTTTGTAACCTCCTTTAACTGTATTGGGGAAGATTTGGTTCTGCAAATTTAGGCTTTGCTAGTTTTTTTGAGCGGAATCTGGGATAAATATTTATCATTTTGATGGTTAATACGCAAAGGTGTGTGTTGAGCCTCCTGAGTGCTCATATTTTGTTGCTCAAGTATATCAATGAAAATGACTACCAACAACCCAAGTTTGTCATCCCGGTGAAAGAGGGATCAGTTCGAGTAACAGGTGGTACTGGGTTTCCAAGTGATCCCTCCTGCGTCGGGATGACAATTACAAGTTTTTGATTTTCAGTATACTAGCTCTGATGCGCATTTGCAATACCTTCTTTTTTTAATGATCACTTGCTGATCAACAACAACCTGAGCTTGTCATCCCGATGAAAGAGGGATCAGCTAGAGTAACAGGAGGTGCTGGGTTTCCAAGTGATCTTTCCTGCGTCGGGATGACAATTGCAAGTTTTTGATTTTTAGTAGGAGATGCCTTGGCAAGCTCAGCCTGACAACCGAGCACGTCATCTTCATTGGTGTGTCCCCCGATAAAAATCGGGACTGTGAGCTGATAAACCGCAGATTAGCTACGCAGAGCTCACTCCGTTCGGTTTACAATTTTGAGTACCAAAATATTAGGATTCGGGATGACAATTATAGAGTGTATTGATTTTCAGTAAACTGTTGAAAGGACTATGCCTCCCTGTTATTTGACGTGACCCTTCGGAATATTTAGGGGCGTAAAGTTTTGATAATCAGTGTTTAGTATTTTAAAAGTGTGCCACTTTATAAAGTGAGACGACCTTACGACAAATTCCACCCACCTTTACCACACCTGAAGTTTCTATACTATACGCCACCTTGTAGGTGGATTCAATTTACTTAATCACTGAAGTCGAGAGGACTTCAATTACAAACCTTTATAACCTTATAAAACATGAAAAGATTATCTTTTTTAACCATGGTATTTTTATTAGCTATGTTTTCTGCGCAGGCCCAGGTACTGCCTGATTTATTCATTACTTCTTTGCAGGGCAGTGCGGTATACGAAGCGCCCAAATCCAGCATTACGATGAATATAGGTATCCGAGTAACTGGAGCCAACGTGGGTACTTACCGACCAGCCGTGTATGTCTCTAATAGCCCGGGTGCTATAGGCGATTTTTTGGGTTACTTATACGTAAGTTCGCAAAATGCCAATACGACGCATTATATCAAAAAAACGTTTACCTATACTGGCAATGCCGTTGGAAAGTATTTGGTGGTGAGAGTAGACGGACAGAATCAGATTACCGAATCCAATGAAAGCAATAACATTGCCTCGGCCCTCATTACAGAGGTGAAGCCTGATCTGCGGGTGACAAGTATTGACCCGACCTATACCTACGATGGTACCCGCTCTACAATCAACTTAGATGCTTACATTTATTTGGCGAACAAAAGCGTAGGGGCCTACAGTCCTGCCGTTTATATTTCGGATAATCCTGGTACTTTTGGTGATTTCTTAGGGTATTTAAATGTAGCATCCCACACGGCGAATACGACCAAAAAGGTGTCTAATGGTTATCCCTTTAGATTCAATGGTGATGCTGCCGGAAAATACATTGTCATTAGAGTAGATGGACAAAACCAAATAGATGAGTCCAACGAAAACAACAATGTGAGTTCGCAGTTGTTGCCAGAGATAAAACCAGATTTATTTGCTACCAGTCTCACTGGTTTTTATACCAGTGCTGGGGGGAGTTTGACAGTAAGAGTAAGGATATATGCTGCTAACGCAGATGTAGGAGCCTACAATCCTGCGGTATATATTTCTGACACCCCAGGTACTTTTGGTCAGTTCTTAGGGTATATGCACGCCAGCTCGCAAAGTGCCAATACTACCCAAACGTTGACCAAGTCTTTTATTTATAATGGCAATCCCGCAGGAAAATACGTGGTAGTTAGGGTAGATGGGCAAAACCAAATAGACGAATCCAATGAGAGCAACAACGTAACTTCTGGAAGTACTGTGCTCTTGTCATCATTCCGGACTACTCAAACGAATGTAGCATTTACCGAAAAGCCAGTTTATCCCAACCCAGCCACTCATGAGATCAAGCTAAACCTGAGCAATGATTCTCCAGTGGTGATCTATGATTTGCAAGGGAGAGTTGTAGCTTCTAAGTCGGGTAAAGTGGGTACTTATTCGGTAGATATCAGTGGTTTAAAACCTGGTACTTATTGGGTGAAAACAGTTACTGGTACCCAACAATTTATTAAGAAATAAAGTCAAAACGACTTATGTAGAAAACCATACTACTAGACATTTTTCGTTTGTGGAAACACAAACGAAGGTAACCACGGCGTTGGCCGTGTCCTCACAGCCGACTTTAGCCAAAATGTTAGTAGTATGATAGAAAACTTTAGGTAAAAGAGGGCATCACGCCCTCTTTTTTATCTAAACCTATCACTCACCCTCTTCACTCGTTTCTTCAATTTGCTGTCTTATTTGTGCCCACATTCTTTTGAGTAAAGGAAAGGCTTCCAACTGTTCTGCAAAATCAGGGGCAAGGTCTAGTTTGGCAATGTCCATTTCTAAATCGGTAAGCAGTAATTGATCATCTTGTTCTTCTATTAGTTGTTGTGCCATCTGAATTTCTATTTGTTTTTCTTCGAGGTCATTTGTCTTTGATAAACTTTCTTGCATTGTTGTCATATTACTAAGCGTTTATTGTTTGAACTTACTTATCCAAATACAATGCTTTTTTGGCATAGTATTGATTACCAGTAGTTTATGGCTTCTTCTTGCAAGAGGGTTGTGTTATATTGAGAGAGGATTCCAGTTTTGGGAAGAGTGTAAAGCGTAAGAAGATGTGCACTTTACAAGGGGAATAAAAAAAGGAGAAACCAGTCCGCCTATGCTTACATTTGCGAACCAATTTCTCCCGGTTGGTGTCATCTTTATACTCTAAATGTAGATGACAGAGGTAGGTTTTACCGAGTTTGTCGAGATGTTTGCAGACCCCTCAACAAGTTCGGGGGGACAAAACCCACGCTTCAGAATTTATTTCAAACATCCTATAGGTTTATCCTTTGAATGATAGGCCTATAAAGTAGCTGTTTATCAATTACTTACTCTTCGCTTTGTCTACCTTCAAGCGACCTTCACGATTGGCGATTTTCCAGGCAGTGTGGAATATGAGACGGCCAATGCGCTCCATTTTACCAAAGTGAATTTTGTCTACTGTATCGGTAGGCTTGTGGTAATCAGCATGGGTACCATTGAAGTAAAAAATAATCGGAATGTTGTTTTTCGCGAAGTTGTAGTGATCCGAGCGATAGTAAAAACGGTTAGGGTCGTTTTCGTCGTTGTATTTATAATCTAGTTTAATGTTTACATATTGCTTGTTGGCTTCTTCACTTAATTTGTGTAATTCGGTAGAAAGCTTGTCAGAACCAATCAAGTAAATATAGTCTGGGTCGTCTTTGTAGCGGGTATCAATACGACCTACCATATCAATGTTCAAGTCGGCTACCGTGTTTTTCAAAGGAAATACTGGGTCAAAATCGGTGTAATAACGAGAACCTAACAACCCTTTTTCTTCACCCGATACTGTCATAAACAAAATGCTACGACGAGGACCTTTGCCATCTGCCTTGGCTTTGGCGAAAGCTTCAGCTAATTCTAGTACAGTTACCGTTCCTGAGCCATCATCATCCGCTCCGTTATAGATTTTATCGCCGCGCTTACCTACGTGATCGTAGTGAGCAGTAATAATCAAGATTTCTTTTTTCTTATCGGTACCTTCCATAAAACCCAATACGTTTTCAGAAGAAGCACCTATTTTGGTTTCCTGCTCAGCAGCAAATTTAAACTTAGATGACTTGGTACCCAATTTCATGTCCTTTTTCATCAAGTCCGCTTCGCTTACACCAAACAAACCAGCAGCAGTTTTAGGCGAGATACATACCATATAGCTGTCCTTATTGCCCTTGAGTCCACCACGAGACCAACGCTTTACATAATAGCCAAGATAGTTTAAAGCTTTATCGAAGCCTTCCTGGTCTTCGCCCATAATCATAAACATATGGCTTACCCCTGCTTTTTCGGCAATGCGGCGCTTTTTGCGCAAATCTTGTACGGTTTTTACAAAGAAAGCCACTGCCTTTTTCTTCGCCTTAAACTTGGTGTAATCTTCTTTGGTACCTTCACCAGCATACATCACCTTCAGCGATTTTTCAATCTTTTGGTTGATGTTGCCAATGGCGAAAATATCTTTTAAGTATTCAGTTTTGCTTTTTTTGGTAGCAATGCTTACATCTTTCCATTTGCTACTTACCAAGTCAAACTTTTGCAAATAACTCATTCCGTCTTTGGTCTTTACTGGAGGAGTCAAACCCAAAGATTTGAAATGATCAGCAATATACTTGGCTGCTTTTTTCTGCCCGGGAGAACCCGTGTCGCGTCCTTCCATTTCGTCCGAAGCTACGATCACTAAGTGTTTTTTCAGGTCTTCTTTGGTTAATGTGTTGGCATACTTCACCGCGGTTTCGTCTTTTTTCTGACTCCACGCTACAGTGCTTATCAAGCCTGCCAATAAAATGGTAACGATAAATCTCATAATTTTTTAAGATATTAAATTGGTGAATTACTCTACCCAACTATTTCTCACCTCAGTTTGTATCCCAACAACTAAGCTTGTAAGCTCACCAAAGGTAAACTTCCTCAATGATTCCCTCAAAAATGTATTGCTGAGGGTTTGATTAGCTCATGAAGACACAAGCTGAGGCAATGATGATGGTTTTTCAAAAAAAAAGAATTGGATAGGGTATTGATTATTCTGGCGCCTAATAAACTTTTTCATTGCCAGATTTTATGAATAATATTCAAATTTAACGATTTCTTAGGAAGTTTTATATAAATGAGTGGCAAGTAAAGGATGAATAAGGAGGTGACGCAAGCACTAAAAAGGGGTAAAAGATAGAAAAGATGCTATGAAAGCTACTCTGTTGAGAAACTCAATGCTCAACAGAGTGGCTTTACATTAAGAATGACTTATGGACAATACTTCTTGCTCTAATTGTTGTGCTTTGGGGAATAAAATGTCGTTTTCGATTTTGGCGTGAATCTTTAACTCCCCTTCAAACGACTTTAAAGCATCTAAAATCACCTTGGCGTGCAAGTCGTTCTGGTTAGTATGCTGGTATTGGTTGGTAAGCTCGCGCATGCCATTCATTTCATTGTCCTCTTCGCGGTGTTCTTTGGCAAAGTGGGCAATGGTTTTACCCTGCACTTTTTGCTGAATTTTTTCCAACAATTGCGAATCAGTGATTTTTTGCTTGCTTTGTTGCAGCTTTCGTAAGATTAAAATATAGGCAAATAAAGTGTCTTCTTCGTCGTATACATGCTCCACAAAATCTTTGAAAAAGTGTGGGAAAATGAGCTTCAAATCCTTTACAATTGCAGAGGAATCTTGATAATTGTCGAGCAAGCTTGATATATAAGTCAAGCGTTGCTTGATAAATACATAATGACTGTGCTTGAGGTACTCCACAATGAGTTCTATCGGGTATTCTTCCAGATTGATCTGGGTCTTGTCTCTGAGTTGCGCACTTTCGTTGAGGCGACGCATCACTAACGCCGCATCCAGACCTTGTTGCTGACAAACTTCACCAAGGGTTTGTTCGGTATAATTGAAGTAATGAATGCCCAAAAAGTGTAATACAGAGGCCGAATCGGGGTTATTAGCGACCAATTCGGTTATTTTTTTGTTGACTTTTTCCATATGATAACGCTCCAGGTAAATGGTTGGATTATTGAATACTCAAAAGTACCAGAAGCGTGAGGGAGAAAAAATGACATTGGTCATCTATGCTATTTCAGTGGCATCATCACTGTTTTTATTTGCTTTTTGCTATTTCTTTTTTTGCCCTTTGTGGCCAATTTTTCTACCTGAGTCCAGGCGATGATGGCTTGTGAACCTTGGATTACAATCTGGGGAAACCCACTGGCACGAGACTGACTGGTTTGGCTAATGGTTTTAATTTTACCTAATTGGCCATTGCTGCTTACTTTACGAAGTTGTAATAAAGTTTTTTCGCCTTTTGTTTCTAGCCATACTACCAGCGCGCCTCCATCAGGCAAGGTCGCAATGGCTACTCTGCCCAAAGGGTTGCCTTCGTCTACCGGAGTAGGAACGCCAAATGATTGACCACCATCTTTAGAAAAAGCTACTTTTACTCGGGGTTGATTGCGAGCATTGGTATACCAGGCTACTGCTACTTGTTGGCCTTGCGCCGAAATACTAGGGCCATTTACTGGGCATCCGTTGATTTTCCATCTATCCTCATGCAATACCTGCGGCTTGCCCCACTGGCCATTATGATAAGTAATGTACCCAATATCTCTCATTTCTTGAGGCGAACGATTTCGATAGACTACTACGAAACCATCATTGGTGGGGGCTACCGAAGTTTGGCAACAATCACATACTCGAGCATCGAGTAGGGTAGGTTGAGAAGATTTTCCTTGAGCATCAAAAAAGGCGGCTCTCAAAGTCATGGCTTTTTGAGAAGTACCATGGTGGTGTTCACCGTGTTTGACCGCATCGTGGCCATTTTTAGCAGTTTCGCGTCCATCGAGCCATACTGCCAAAAAACGATTGCCAGAAGCAGGTACAAGGCTTACAAAACCGTGTTCGGTAGGAGTACCGTCTTTATGAGCGGTAAAAGCAGGTTGCCAGGTTTTGCCCCCATTGCGCGATATTTTGAGTTTTACATCATAAGCATAAGTAGAAGCCGCACTTTTTTGTAAAAAATTGGCCGCAAGGGCATTTTTACCAAAAGTGGTCAATGTAGGGAAGTCGGCCCAGTTGACAAACCACTTAGAGGTGCCTTCTTGGGCTACTTGAATGGGTGTATTCCAGCGGTTTTTGCTAAATTTACTCATCCAAAGCAAGTGTTTGCCTGACGCTAATTTTTGCTGCCAACTCATCCATATTTCGCCTTTAGGTGAATGGTGCAAATTGGGTGTAAAACTGTTTCCTTGGGTAGGATTGGCCAGAGATTTAAACTGGGCAATACCTGTATGGGGAATTAAAAATGAGAAAATAAGTGCGAAAAATGCGTTTTGGTAAATAGCAGGAGTATAATGCATAAAAAAAATCAATGACTTTGTGACCTTTTAAAAACTTTTGCGACTACAAGGGTGAAAGTTAGTTATTTTGAATTTTAGAATACATTAAAATATGAAAAAGGAAATAAAGTCATTCAAAAACGGTTGTACTTGTGAAACTTGCACTTGCAAAAATTGTAATTGTAAAGACTGCAGAACTTCAGAATGTAGTTGTGAAAAGTGTACCTGTGAAACTTGCGTTACTTCTTGTTGTGCATAAACTATAGTTGAGCATATGTAGTTAGAAGTTTTAAATAGTTTCTCTACTACCACTATCAACTCATGAATGAATTAATATGGAAGAAACAACCGAAATCTGGGAGGCGTTTTCAAACCAATTATTGAGTTTTATTAGGAGTAAAGTTTCTAATAAAGAAGATGCTTATGACCTGCTTCAGGATATATTTATAAAAATTCATACCCAATTGGATCGCTTAAAAGATGAGCAAAAAGTAGAGGCTTGGGTCTACCAGATTTCGCGTTATACCATCCAGGACTATTACCGGGCACATTATCGGGTTTCTGAAAAAGTGAATGAATCGACCACAAATTGGCAAGCAATGCCCGATGAAAATGAGGCTTATCAGCAAGTTTCGTATTGCTGTTGGGGGCCTTTTGTGGAACAACTGCCCGAAAAATACAAAACAGTGTTTGAACTAAGCCTTCAGGGGCACAAACAAGCAGCCATTGCCCAAAAGCTCAATACGTCGCTTTCTAATGTGAAAATGCGTATGCAGAGAGCCAAAGAAATGCTTAAAAAAGAGTTCATCAGTTGTTGTGGTTACCATTTGGGCAACAACGGCAAACTTCAGGGAGATCAAGATTGCCAACGGCACTGCCACGGACATGCTCACTGAGTAGTACTATTGCGTATTTTTTTCCCCTGGAATGATCTTTTCTTTCAAACTACTGATGTCAATAGGTTCCAACATTTCTTCGTCTTCGAAAATACCCAGTGAAATGGCAAAGCGCTTGAGGCGAAAAAAATCATGCGGAGCCAGGTCATCAATGTTTATTTCGGCCAACTTACAACCATATTTTTCTTCCTGGTCGGTCATTTTGGCAACCTCTACAATATGATACGTCTCGCCGGCTTTTACCCAGCGATCGGCTGGAATCCCTTCTGGACGATCGCTGTCATCAATGCAGATTACTTCGATATTAGTCATTGAATGTTGTAAGAAAAAAGTGAAAATAATTAGATGTTATACCCCAGCAAGATAGGACTTTTTCAAACAACTATTGAGCCTTCTCTCTAATACTTTTTTGTTAAGATTTTGCCCAATAAATACAATGGTACTAGTGCGGGGCGAATCTGTATCCCAAAGAGTTCCCTCACTAAAAACAAATTGATTTTTGACCGATTGGAAAATAATTTTATGGTCTTTTTCTGCAAAGTTTAGTACTCCCTTGATGCGATATATACCCTTATTTTGCACGTGGAGTAATTGATAGATCCATAACTTGAATTTTTCCTCGTCGAAGGGTGCTTCGAAACTAAAACTACGAGATACCAAGTGGGTGTGATCGTGTGAGTGGTTGTGTATATAATGAGTTTTGCGCTCAATAGTTTCGGTTTGGTGGGCTTGCAGGTTGAGGAGGTTAATGCCTTCAAATCGGGCAAATGATCCAGTTACTACCTGGGCATAAGGATTAATGCTTTGAGCGATTTGTTGTACTTTGGCTACTACTTCGGTATCTACCTGATCGGTCTTATTCAACAAGAGTGCATCGGCAAAGGCTATTTGTTGGGCGGCCACTTCATCTTGTTTCTCAAGCGTTTCTTCCAAATGAGCGGCATCTACCAAACACACCGTGCCGTCAAGCTCAAACGTGCTTTGTACTTTCATATCTGACACAAAAGCGGCGGCTACTCCCGCAGGATCAGCAATACCGGTGGTTTCTATGATCAAATGGTCAAAATCATCTTCCTTGTCTACCAAATGGCGTAAAACCTTCCCCAGTTCTACATTGAGCGTACAACAAATACATCCATTGGTCAAGGCAAAGATGCCATCACCAGCGCCTATAATAATATCGTTGTCAATGGGTATTTCGCCAAATTCATTTTCTATAATGGCAAATTTGGTTTGTGGGTTTTCGTGGATGATTTGGTTCAACAGGGTGGTTTTTCCAGATCCTAAGAAACCAGTAATAATGGTGACGGGTATTTTCTTTTTTGTTGTTGCGTCCATGGTGCTAGAGTTAATTTTAATTTGTGAGAGTAAAACTTCGGCATTAGGGAAATGGTTCAATAAATTGCTATATTACAAAAAACAATGAGATAAGTGATGAGAATTTTCTTGATGATAGTGATTATATACTTGCTATATTTCTATTTCAAACCTTCTCCTACGTTGGCAATTACGCCTAAAACTACCTCTAACCAACAGGTTTTCTTTGAAATGGCTCAAGCCAAAAAGGTGTGTGATACCAGTGGGCCTTGGCCTTTGTTTGCTAAAGATTACTCCGAAGAGTTTCATTATTACATAAAGGAATATGGCTTCAAGTGGTTTTTTAACAAGCGGCAAATGATTTGGCGAGAATCTCATACTGACATACGTAGGTTTTTACGTATTGAAGATAGTCCTATGCTTCGTTGTTTGAGCGAAAACCGACCAGAGGCTTTTATTTACATCCCTCATGATTATTTTGTAAACGATGAATATGGTAATGGTTTTATTAGGTTTTATATGATCAACAATACCCAAGATACCATTACAACCACTGGCTTTAACTATGGCCATTACATTACTTCTTCAGTAGCAGTTCAAAAAACACCTAAAACTGCTTCTACCTGGTTGAAATTTCAAGATGTCCTATTTGAAGGAATTAGCTTTGCAGCGTGCGGCAATAGGGCTTGGATGTTAAAAATTCTTCCGAAAGAGGCCGTAGAGAGTAGTATCAAGATTGAGTTTATAGGAAAGGGAGATACTGTGGCAGACTATCGCTTGGAACTAAAGTCAGGTAAGCATCATTTGCGTTCAAATCCTATCAAGATTCGCCTCTTTAAGGAGCAAATCAAATATATGGGGACTGATCACCTGGAGCTTGACCGAAGACTTTACGGCCCTAGGTCAAAATCTACGCTTCTATCACCACCATTGATTTTCCAACGATGAAACAAGATATCCTCTGTAGATATTTTTTTGTAGGGAAAGTAGCTTGATACGGGAGAGGTTATTTTGTGTTAGAGTTGCAGGATAAAACAAATAAAAGGGGAATAGTTAACCCATCACTTTCTTTCCTGCTTCAGAATATTCAATCAATTTTCGCAAACGCCTGAGTTGGGTCTCCTCTTTTTTGGCACTCGTGACCCAAAACACCATTTGCCTTTGGTAAGATGGTGCCGCATTAGAAAAAAACGCCCACGCTTTTTCCTCGGCCTGGAAAACCTGAAGATGCCGATCGGGGAAAATAGTGGCTTTTCGTTCATAGCTATAGGGCTGTTCTTTAGCTGGGTCTCGTTTTTCGTAGATGGCCAGCCCTGGCGCTTCCATCAAGTCTTGTTCGATCAATTCTTTCATTTTTTTGAGGTTTACTGCGCTCCATATGCTATTGCGGCGGCGAGGGGTAAAGCGGATTTTATAACTTTCGTCATCTATTTTCTTACGAAGACCGTCTATCCATCCATAGCAAAGCGCCTGGTCTACTGACTCCGACCAGGTAATACTGGGTTTTTTGGTGGCTTTCTTATAAAAACCTACCCATTGTTCAGTGAGTTGATCGTGGTTTTGAGCCAGCCATTGCCTAAATTCAGCGGGAGTAGCAAAAAATAAAACGTCGTTCATGTTTTAATGGTTAATTTTTAATTATGAATGGCTGAATTATAAATTAGTTCCTTCGACTATGTTCAGGACAGAGTTTTGCAAATATGAGAATATGATAGTCAATTATGAGTTATGAATTGAAAAATTATTCCGCAATGCGTCGCAAAACTATGTACCGTGGACTGTCGTCTATGGACTGAACAAGCTACGAACTACCAACTCCTAACTAATCTCCGCTTCGCGCTAACTTTTCATTTTTCACTTTTCGTTTTTCACTTAGTAAGCTACCAACTCCTGACTACAAACTAAAAAACTTTTCACTTAACATCACTTACCCTCATATTTCGGTTCTCTCTTTTCGAAAAAGCTCTTGATGGCTTCCTGAAAGTCTTGGGTGTGTAAGATGTCGTGTTGGGCCGCGATTTCCAGGTTTTGGCCGTTGCGTTCGGCAAATTGTCCTTCTTGGATAATGCGTTTGCAAACCCCTACAGCCAAAGGAGGAAGTTTTAAGAACTTTTGAGCTAGAGCCGTCACTGCTTGTTCAAGCGTTTCGGGAGCTACCACCCGATTGATTAATCCATAGGTCTTAGCTTGAGCGGCATCAAAATTATCACCCAGTAAAATCATTTCTTTGGCAGCGGCAATGCCTGCGACTCTCGTAATGCGTTGGGTGCCCATAATGACCCCAATGCTACGCTTTACCTCAGGCAAACCAAAAATGCTCGTTTCAGTAGCGATGCGGAAATCGCAACATAAGGCCAAGATAACGCCTCCTCCTAAACAATAGCCGTCTATTTTGGCAATGGTGGGCTTCTCTAAGGCTTCAAATTCATCAAAAATATACTGTAGTTCTTGTAAGTCCTGGCGATACGCTTCCTCGTTTTTGCCAATCATTGTTCCAATAAGACTTACATCCACCCCCGAAGAAAAATGACCTGCTGCTCCTTCAATCACCACCACCCACACCTCAGATGTTTGTTTGATATAGGTAATAATATCTCTAAACTCCAGGAATAACTCCTGATGCAAGCGGTTCTTTTTTTCGGGATTATTAATCGTTAGGCGTAAAACGTGGTTTTCTAAGGATACGAGCCAGTGTTTATAAGTCATAAGCTTTAAAGATCGTTGAGTGATTTTGGAGTGAAGTTAATTATTTTTCTAACAGATAATAAGCATTGACCGCCTCTTGCCCCGTATAATTCTTTCCTGCCTGATCGTTGGCCCCTAAATATTTTCCAGCAAATGGAGCCACCTGATGGTTTTGGGTTTGGATGAGTCTTTTATGGCTTTGATAATCTATTTGATGTTGGGTAAACCAAGTTCGTACTGTGGGAGTATTGGGACTATCGTTGACAAAAACACTAGCCAAGTCAAAGTTGGCAATGAACAAGCCATTGGCGCTGAGGCTATTGGTTAATTGGGCAATGGCTTGGAGCTTATCGCCTACATAATGCAAACCGTGAATGCAAGTAATAAGGTCGTAAGCCTGGGTAGGTTGCCAATGAATGACAGAACTTGTCTCGAAGCAGAGGCAGGTAATATTGGAGGGAATAGGCTTGAAAAAATTGACTAAGTCTACTCCAGTGAGTTGGATTTGAGCTTGTAGATTTTGGGCTTCAAAATAATGGGCCACTTGTAGCAAAGCATTTCCCTGGCCGCAGCACACATCCAGCCAGCGAACCTTTTCTTGGGTTTGTAGTTGTTTGTGCAACCACTCTTCGGGGCGAAAACCAATTTCTTGTTCATAACTGTTGACCCCACTGGCTTTGCGTTCCCGGTTCATACGGTTATTGGCCACTACTGGCGACCAAATCAATTCATTCTCTGCTAAAAGTGTTGTTTTTGTAGACATATACGCATCAAAAAATCCTACCCTAAAATACAAAAAAATGAGCAGTATTTTGATATATAATGTCGCGCAATTTATTCTATATAGGTTTACTTTAACGGTTATTTTGTTAGATGGCTACCCAATGCATCTGTGCAACCATCTAACAATAAAACAATAGAGCCATACAACTATTTGAAGAGCTCAAGAAGCATTATTTACAACCCATATCGGCTTTAGATTTTGCGTCAGCATTGGGGAAACAATAGCCTGAGGGTAATTGAGCTGGTTCGTAGCGTTTGAGGTTGGCATCTTGCAAGCCATTTTTTATGAAATCCACGATCAAATCGATCTCCAACTCGCTCAATTGCAGTGCTTTGAATTCAGAGGCCAATTGGCTGGCAGGTACTTGAGCATTTTGGGCTACAGCTTGGTTTTTATATTCAATCACTGATTTGATGCTGGCAAAATTACCTCCATGTCCATAAAAAGGCGAATCGCCCAAGTTGTATAACTGAGGTACCTTAAACTTGAACATGTCTTGAGTATTTCCGGTAAAACTACCACGTCCTTTGCCCGCGTTGTCCAGTTCGGTTTGGCTCACGCCAAATACGCCCGAGCCACTTAAATCGTTCATTCCCAGAGCATAAAATTCCATTGCATTTAGCGCGGGGCCAGTATGACAACTTGCGCACTGGGCCTTACCAAAAAATAATACTGCCCCATTTTTCTGGGCATCGCTCATCGCAGTTAAGTCGCCCTTGAGCCATTTTTGAAATGGGGCTTCATTGGCTAAAACTGTTCGTTCAAAAGCAGCAATGGCCAACCCCGCCATTTCGGCCGTATAACGATCGGCCTCGGCTACATCGGGAAAAGCGGCGTCAAACAGAGGCTTATAGCCCATCGCAAATAAGGTTTGGGTATCTATCTTCAGGCGGTGTACTGTAAGCCCGGCAATGGCTTGAGTCTCGAGGCCCTCATAGCCCAATTTGTTGACTGCTTTGGGTGTGCCATCTGTCCAGTTGGCATCAGTGCCTACATTAGGCCCTGTTGCGCCAAACTGTCCGTTCCACAACATTACCTTTTGGTAAGCGCCATTCATAGCCGAAGGCGTACGGATGGGCTGTACATCTAAGTTGGCATCCGCATAATTAGGATCTTTGGTACGGGCTTCGCCGTGGGTGCCAAAACCCGTTCCTCCTTCACCAATGCCTTGCTTAATGGCGGCTTGAAACCCAGCATCTGCATGATGGCAACTGGCACAAGAGTAGGTGTTTATGCCCACCGTTTGTTTTGCATCCAGAGCCAAGGCGGTTTCGTGGAATAGCATTTGACCTAATGCTACTTTAGCTACCGTGAGAGGGTTTTTAGGGTCTTGAGGAATTTTGGCAAGTTCATCGCTATTGGGTAATGTAAAAAAACTTTTACCTTGTCCGTTAGAAATGTTCATTAAAGCGGTTTCGAGAGATTTGTCCAGGGTAGAAGGGGCAGTGTCTTCTACTTTGGTACAACTCCAAACTAAAGGCAATAGCATTCCTATCGCCCAAATAGTTAATTTGTTGACTGTCATAAGTTTTGAAATAAAGAGTGTCTGTTAGTACATGTTTGTGATAGAATAATATCACCTGATTTTGTTACCAAAATTTATTAAAATTAAATGGGAAATAAGAGTAGTTAATTAAACTTTTCTACATAATGTTCAATAAATCATACGAAAAAGACATATCTAATAAGTGATGTTGTTAGTTCTGATGGAGGGTAGAAATATGTTTAAGATTTCGTTTTTAGCCTAAAAGGTGAACTAAGCTTTAAATAGGTTTTTCATTAAGTATAGTCATATGTTGCGTAAAACATTAGCCTTTTATTCTCATTCTCTAAAACATCAATTATTGATTGGTGCGGCGATTTCGATCTGGATATGGTTGTTTTTGTTCGTGACTGAGCCATTGGATGTTCGAGAGTTGTCTTACAACGAAAAATTACAATTTCTGACTGGATACGCTTTGTTGTTGTGGGTGTCTTATAGCCTAACTATTCCAGTGCAGCGTACAATATATAAGGCAAAAAAAACGCAATGGACTTTAGGTTTTGAGCTGTTGACTTTGTTTTTATTTTCGCTCGTTATGTTCAGCTTGGCTTATGGTTTTTACCGACTTGTAGTGGTGGCCAATGAACCCAATCCTTACACGCCCGATTTCTTCTTTTTGCATCGCTTTATCCCCGTATTTGCGGCAGTAGTTCCAGTATTTTGGTTGGTACGTTGGGGTTCTGGGTTGGTCACTAAAATGCAATACATCCAGACAAAAGTTGAGGGACCCAAGACCGAACAATTCATTCATTTACAGGGAGACAACCAGCGAGAAGTTTTAAAGATTAAACCAGATGAACTAGTGTATCTGGAAGCGGCTAATAACTACGTGAAAATTCATTATTTGGCCGCAGGTGAACTACAAAATGTGTTGTTTCGAAACAAGCTCAGTGTGTATGAACAGTCTCACGATTTTTTGGTACGTATTCATCGTTCTTACCTGATCAACCCCACTCATTTTTTACGTTTTAAACAAGAAAATAAGAAGTATAAAATCGTTTTGAATCTTCAGAGTATTGAATTGCCAGTGTCCAAAAACTTGCTTGAAACGGTAGAAAACAGGATTGTTTCGCCCCAATAATACGCATTTCACCCCAAAAGTAATATTTCGCCCCTTTAGATGAGGGCTTCATCACTTCGGTTTTTTTGAGAATAGTTAGTCATTCATTTTTGCAAAAACAACGCGATTTTAAGATGAAAATATTCCTGCAAATATTAGTATTGTTCAGTGTACAAATCCCTGTTTTTGGCCAACAGGTTTGGTTGCAAAAAGCCCAAATGCAACACGACCTCAAATACCTCAAAAAGGCAGTAGCCCACGGCCATGTTAACCCTTATTATTTTAGAAGTGAGTCAGCTATAGACCAGTACTTGGATAGCGTACAAACCCAATTGCCCGACTCCTTGACTGAGTTTCAATTTTGGCAAATTGTCAATAAAACATTGGTGTTTTACAACGATGCCCACACCCGCACTTTTTCCCACGCTTATCTAAAAAAATACAAGGCCAGTGGAGGAACGTTTTTTCCAGCTCAAGTGACTTTAGCCAATAATCAATTGCGCATACAATCTACGGCTCCAACGAACGCTAATCTGGAAGTCAACGACCAGATTTTGGCAATCAATGGACAAACTGATCAGCAAATCATTCAAGAGTTAAGAGCCCACGCTTCCAAAGAATTGACTAGCCTGGATGATCAAATGATCTCCAAAAACTTTCCTTATTATTGGTGGTTGGCCTATGGTGAATGTGCCCGTTTTCGCTTGAAAATACGCAAGGCAAATACCCAGAAAATTGAATTATTGGAATTAAAAAGCTTGCCCTATCGGTCGCCGCAGAAAAATCAATCCCGTAGAGCGCCTGCAAACGAAAGCTTTACTTATAATGGATTGAATGACTCGATAGGGCTTATTAAAATCAGGGATTTTTACCAACATGGAAGGAAATATTATCGCCAAAAATACGAAGAGGCCTTTGCTCAAATAACTCAAAACACCAACATCAAATACCTGGTGCTGGATTTTCGTGGACACGATGGGGGAGATGCACGTTATGGAGAAGATTTGGGCCGCTACCTGACCGATCAGCCCTTCCGAGCTGCATCGGTAACTCAATGGAAGGTATCCAAGGCATTCAAAAAACGATTTGCCAGCATGTACATTCCAGGAGCCTTGCGTTGGTGTCGTCCATTATACATGGTAAATAAACATACCCGACAAATCTGGCGTACCAAAAATGGTAAATTAGCCACCGTGAACCACCAAAAACTAAAGCCGCATAAAGTCCGCAAACGTTTTCGCGGTAAGGTATTTTTATTGACTGATCACCAAACCTTTTCGGCGGGTTCTATCTTTGCGGCTATGTTTCAAGACTATCAAATGGGCACCATTGTGGGCCAACCCACCGGAAGCTTATCTTCATTTTATGCCGATCCTATGATGTGGTATGGGTTGCCGCATTCCAAGATTCGATTTCAGGTGTCAGCAAGTTTTATTGTACGGCCCAATGGCAGCCAAAAACTGGAAACCGTGCAACCTGATGTATGGGTACCACAAGGAAAGGATGCTTTGGAGGTAGTACTGGAATTGATTAACGGGAAAGGTAAACTGGAGTAGAAAAAGTAACAAAATGCTGGAAGCCCTATAAAAATTGATCTAAAACAGAGGTTTTGTAAATTGCCATCACTTAAAGTAGAGATATATGCAATTTTCCAAAAAACGCTTACTTATCATTTTATTGGTTTCAGGCATTTTGACAGCCTTGGCGCTGTTGTCTGCCAGCCAAACGGTTTTGATGAGGAGCTTGCGAGACAGGCCGGGTGGTTTTTGGGAAATGGCACGCTACGAAATCATTATTTGGCAAGTATGGGGATTGTTTGTGCCTTTTATATTCTGGGCCAGTAAAAAGTACCCCCTGGAGCGTCGGGTAATGTTTCGGAATCTATTGTTTCATATTCCGGTAAGTGTAGCGGTGGTATTGCTCTATTTTACCATCTACATTGGGTATGACCAAGCTTTTTTTTCGTTTTATACCCATCCCAAGTGGTCGTTTTGGAAATGTATGCTGATATACATAGCTTCAAAGTTTCACTGGAATTTTATCACCTATTGGGGCATTTTGGGTGTAATGAACACTTTTGAATATCAACGCAAATTCAAAGAAAGAGAGCTGAAAGCCATTCAATTAGAATCTCAACTGTTTCAATCTCAGTTGCAGGCGCTTAAGATGCAATTGCACCCTCATTTTTTGTTCAATACATTGCATACCATTGCCTCTATGGTGCGGCAAGAAGAAAAAAAAGAAGCAGTAGAAATGCTCACTGGGTTGAGTGAGTTGTTGCGTATGGCGCTTGAGCAAGGGCAAAAGCAGAAAATTCCACTGAAAGAAGAAATGGATTTTGTGAATACGTATTTAGCCATTGAGCAGGTACGTTTCAAAGACCGATTGCAACTAGATATTGCCATAGCAGCAAACACCCTGGATGCCCTGGTGCCTAGCTTACTGCTACAGCCATTGGTAGAAAATGCCATCAAACATGGCTTGGCAAAAAAGCTATTGGCTAAAGTGCTGAAAATACAAGCAGAACAAAAAGAGGGGCAGTTAAGGATTCAGATTTTCAACGAAGGAGGTATTTTGGCGGATGATTGGCAAATCCAAGATCTGCCGGGTTTGGGTATTCAAAATACCTATCAAAGGCTCAAACAGTTATATCCAGAAGTGCATCAATTTAGCTTGAAAAATCACGAAAATGGGGTATTGGTGGACATAAGTATTCCGGTAGAAGTAAAATAGAGCGTATGAACGAAACCCTGAAGGCCATTGTAGTAGATGATGAACAATACGCACGCAGTGTGATCCGGCATTTGCTGCTAGAGGAACAAAACGTACAGCTGGTAGCGGAATGTAGCAATGGTTTTGATGCCATAGAGCAAATTAAAATACATCAGCCTCAATTGGTTTTTTTGGATGTACAAATGCCAGAAATAGACGGTTTTGAGGTCATAAACCAAACCCGGCACGCCTGGGTGCCTTTTTATATTTTTACGACTGCCTATGACCAATACGCCCTCAAGGCATTTGAGGTAAATGCGATTGATTATTTGCTTAAGCCGTTTAGCGATGCCCGGTTTTTTCAGGCCATCAAAAAAGCCAAAGAACAAACCTATCATCAACAATTGCAAAAGCTGGTAGATTTGGTGCAGCACGTCCATCAAAGCCCCCAGCCATATCTACAGCGCATTAGTATTAAATCGGCAGGACGTATTTACTTTTTGCAAACCAACGAAATACAATGGATAGAAGCAGCTGACCAATACGTGGAAATCCATACCGCAGAAAAAACACACCTCTTACGCGAAACTATGAACCACCTGGAGCAAGCCCTTGATCCTCAGCAGTTTTTTCGCACCCATCGTTCTTTTATTATCAATATTAATTGTGTACTGGAAATTAAAGCCCACAAAAACGATTATTTGATATTGTTAAAGGATCAGACATTGGTAAAGCTTACCCGCAAGCGTAAAGAAGCACTACAAGCGCTGTTAAATTAGCCTTCTCACTATTCACAACATATTTGCCCCAACTCACGATAAAATCCTGTGAAAATCAGTAGTCACATTTTTTATTTGGGCTATTGTTTAAACACAGAAGTCGAGACGACTTCACAAATAATCAAACCATGAAAAAATTATTAATGATTACTTTGTTGGGTGTAGCGATTACCGTGAGTGCCCAGGCCCAGGATAACCAAGCGCCTAAAAAACAAACCTTAGCCCAAAAAGAAGCCGCTATCAAAGCTGCGGTGCTACAATACATCGAGAACTTTTTTGAGAATAAATATGAACCTATGGCCGCCGTTTTGCACCCTCGGTTGGCCAAGCGTGGTTTGCAATACAAACGTAGTGGAGAGAGACGATTAAGCAATGAATATCCTTTGGCAGGACTTAAAAAGTTGATGACGGTTAAAAAAGCATTTCCTAAAGAGCATCAAAAAAATGAAGTGAAAATTCTGGATGTCTTCCGAAACCAAGCCAGTGTGCGTTTGGTCACGGGTTATCCCAAAACACGCTGGATTGAGTACATGCATTTGGCCAATATTGATGGTAAATGGATGATTATGAATGTCTTTTGGGATTATTTGCCTCGTAAAAAGAAGGCTAAGCAAGAGTAAAATGTTTCTGCCTGTATTCAACTTGCATCTAAAAGTCATGATTTTTAGGCCATTCTGAATTTTCAGATTGGCTTTTTTCATGGATGATAAGTCTCAATTTTAAAAGCCATCAGAAAATGTCCATTTGAAATGCGTGAATTGGGTATGTATAATAAAAATAGAAACTAAAGACAGAGAATACTTATGCAATCTAATTCAAAACTCTACTTGCTTATTTTAGTGTCCATAATGAATGCGGGCTGTACAGAAAAGTATTTACAAGGTAAATTGGTCAAAAATTCTGAGATAGATCTAGGTGTTGATGAAATATACCAAAAACATATGTATATGATGAAAAATACCAATCTAATTCAAGAGAAGGAAGATTTGGCAATAACATCCATTGATAGTAGTAATAAAAAAAATTTCGAGATAGAAGTTAAGTATTTTATCCAAGATGATAATCAAGATATAGTACAAGCAAAAGCTACTTTACTTATACAACTTGGAAAAATTAATATAAAAGGGCGTAAACATTGGTTTCCAATCGCTTTTAAAAGCGTAGGATATACTAATAGTAAGAGGATTATCTTTCGAATTCATCCAAACAACTTTCTATTAGCACTTGAGAAAAAAAATCATTTTATCATTCGGGCTAGTTGTTACTTTTTGTTAGGAAAAAAAGGAACCTCCAAGTATCCAGAAGAGGCGGGGAAAACAAACAATTTCGATGCAGTGACTAAGTATATGATTAATATTCGTTGGGATAGTACGGATAACAAATTGATTACAACTGTTTTTAATAAGCCGTTAGCGAAAGTATCTGATTATGTTCGTTTTCCTTGGCCTTGGAATTCTCTGAAATATAGCATCTTACAAACAATATTCCATACAGATGAAGCTGTACAAGAGAGGTTTAGAGTAATCTCAAAATAAAAAATAGATGTTCAAACACCGCCCAAATCGTTTGCTAGGCTGCTTTATAGGAGGAATGATTGGAGATGCCGTGGGAGCCATCTTTGAAAACAATGTACCTGATAATCAGGGTGCTATTATATTGACTCATCCATATTGGCAGACGACTGATGATACTCAATTGACTTTAGCCACTTTAGAATCCATTGTAGAGCATCAAGGGGTGTTTCCTGAGAAAATTGCCCAGCGATTTTTGGAGTGGTTTCAACAAAAAAGACTGGTCGGTCTGGGATCGGCCACTTTACAAGCCTTACAAGGGCTACAGGTAGGAGGACATTGGGCTTTGGTAGGTCGTAGTGGCGAATTTGCTGCGGGAAATGGTGCTGCTATGCGCATTGCTCCCTTGGCTTTTGTATTAGACCCAATTTGGGATCGAGTCCTCATCAAAGACGTATGCAACATTACCCACAAAAACGATGAGGCTTATGTAGGAGCTTTGGCGGTGTTGCTTGCCATACATTTTATTTCGGCTGATTTATGGACAGACAACGATGCTTTATGGGATTACCTCATTCAAGAATTGCCTGATACCAAAACGCGAGATGCTTTAAAGTTGGCCAAGCAATTTCCTGCTATGAGTATTGAGTTGTTTGCCGCCAACTTTGGTAATTCAGGTTATGTAGTCGAAACCGTTTTGTTGGCTTTATTTGCGGCTAGTAAGGTGAAAGATTTGGGTTTTGAGGCGATGCTCCAAGCCATTATCCGAGCAGGAGGCGATACCGATACCATTGCTTCTATTGCTGGACAAGTGGCGGGCACTTGGTTGGGGTTGGATGGTTTACCAGAAAAGTTATTAGTGAAAGCGAAGAAGATGAAGGAGTATGGAATGTTTGAAAAACTATTGGAATAACCAGTGTTGGCGCAGGTTGTCCTCACGTATACCTATTTGCTATGATGGGCACAAGTTTAATAATTATTGGCTGATTGGGCTGGAAGCCCTTCAATAACACTCGAGGCTGTCTAACGACATATTTAAGCCAAGTAATATTTTATTTTTTCCAGACCTGACAGGTTTCAAAAACCTGTCAGGTCTAAAGTCTCGCTATTCTCTCAAACTTATTTCTTCGTTTCCACCTCACAACATTCAATCTGGGTTCCCGATTTGCTAATTTTAGGGCTGAGGTAAGGAATATTGAGGTTCAATCCGCGTACAATGAATACACAGGCCAGGGTAATGGCAATAGCAGGAGTGGCTTTTTTGTAGATAAAATGACGAGTTTTGGGCTTGACTCGATTGCCAGCCCAGGTAATGAGAAACATCAAAGGGAAGGTACCTAACCCAAAGAAAAACATATACAATACGCCTTGGCCAATACTCCCGGTGGCAATGGCTCCTGCCAGGGCCAAATACACGCTCCCGCAAGGTAAAAAACCGTTGAGCATCCCCCGAAATATACTGGACTCTATTTTTTTTTGGTACAATTGGGCGTGGAAACGTTGCTTAAACCAGCGACTCCCCTTGTGTACCAAGCGGAGTAAATCGGCCTGACGAGTGATAACTTTGGGCAATGCGTACATGACCAGCAGTACTACACCAATCAAGATGGAAAGTAATTGTTGCGAAGAAGATAAGACAATGCCTCGCCCGAGCGTACCCACCATCAGCCCTAGTAGGGAATAAGTAACTACCCGCCCCAGGTTATAAAAGAAGGGCATCAACCAAGGGTTTTTGCAATGTTTGTTGGCCGCAGTAGCACCCAAAGCAATAGGGCCACACATGCCTATGCAGTGGAAGCTGCTCACGATACCAATCACAAAGGCAGTGTATACAAACATTTCGCAAGGGGATTCATTGGGTTAAGAAATTACCTCTTTATAAAATCCATTTGCCTTGTGAAATGTTTTAATATTTTGAGAAAAAATAGTAAAAAATAAATAATAAGCTAAACCTTGATAGAAGAAACAAGCATTATGAAAAATAGCGTTACTTCTCCAGCAAAAAAATCATCCGTTCTGAGTCGGCTTGCTCGAATGGGGCAAAGTCGTAGCCACCAAATGTTTGTACCAACCGCAGAGAAGAGGCTTCGAACCATTCCTGAAATTTGTCGAAACTCACCATCTTGTGTTTTTCTTCAAAAAAGAAGTTCTGACCTGCATCGTGAAAGTGAATCCCTTTGATGAGCATACCTTGGGCTATCTTTTGAGTCACCTGAAATTTAATGCCTTGTACCACGGTAAGCTCATAGGGCATCATGTTTAGCTCATACACATAAGGGTTGATAAAATCCAGCAGAAAACGTCCTCCTGACTTGAGCATCGTGTGTACTGACTCAAGTACTTTTAGGTTTTCGGCATCTTCGTCATAAAAGCCAAAACTTGTAAATAGGTTGAGCACAAAATCGAAGTGATTTTCTACATATGGAGTGCGCATGTCCTGCTCTACAAATTGGAGTTTTTCGTGGGCAAACTTGTTCCCATATTTGAGGTTATCAGGTGAAATATCCAGCCCGGTTACATCCAATCCTTTTTTGGCGATGTAAATCGCATGTTTGCCTTTACCACAAGCCAGGTCGAGTATCTTGTGGGAATCATTGGCTTGTAAGAAATCAATCAATTGATCCAAAAAACGCTGGGTTTTCTGATAATCACGGTGTTTATATAATATATGGAAATATGGAGAGCTAAACCATTGATTGTAAGGGGCATCAGCTCGTTCGTTTAACGAGGAATCATTATTATCAGCCATACAGCACTAATTTCCAGGAGGTAAAATGAAGCCGATACGACTTCAATGTTTAAAACAATAGCGAACAAATATAGGCAATTAATTCTATGTTATATTTTTACTATAGTGATAAACCCTGGGCTACAATACGCGTGTAATAAACTGGAGGATTTTTGATTAAGAGTGCGTAGTCGGGAGTTGGTAGCTCGTAGTTTTTTAGTCTATAGCATTCAGTCCATAGTCCATAGTTTCTTGGGTTCGTAGTCAGGAGTTGGTAGCTTACTAAGTGAAAAACTAAAAGTGAGATTAGCTACGCAGAGCTCCCTTTGGTCGGTTCTTCCTACGTCAGGACAAGAATGAAAAGTTGGGGCGAAGCGGTATTGGGAGCAAGGATTAAGGAACAAGGGTGACGCAAAGCGTAGCTAAAGGCCAAGCGCTAATAACCAAAAACGTATTCTCATATTTGCAAAATTAATAATCAACAATAAGCCGAAGGCGTAACAATAGAGCAATGAAACAATAAGCGCAGCGGAACAATGAAACAATAGAACAATGTAACAATAAGCCGAAGGCGAAACAATTTAACAATGAAACAATAGAACAATCAATAATCAGTCATCGCCGCATACTTCTCTGGATCTTCTTCAAAAGCTACCTTGCAGCCCGTGCAACAGAAATAGTACTGTTCATCTTTGTAGTCAATGACAAATTTGGCCGTAGCCTTGTCTACCATCATACCACACACTGGGTTTTTAAATTGGTCTACCTCTTGGGCAATGATTGATTCTACAGTTTGGTTGCTGCTTTGATGGCCACTGGTCAGCAATGTTTGGGCGTTGATGGCAAAATCTTGATTGCGTAATTGAGCAATAATTTCGGCCAAAATACTGACGGCAATCTCTTCGGGAAGCCTACCGCCAATGTCTAAACCAGCGGGAGCCTTGATCGCATCTATTCTTTCTTGAGCAATGTCACGGTGTTTCAAATAATCAAATACCGCGGTTGCTTTCTTTTTACTGGCCACGAAAGCAACGTAGGGAAGATTGAGGTGGGCTGCCATTTCCAGTGCTTCTTCGTCATAAGTACCTTGGGTAGACACCACCATAAAAGTATAAGGAGTAATGGCGAGGTCTTTTTGTAAATCTTCAGCGTGGAAGCGAGTATACAGCCTATCCACTTGTTTAAATTCGCTTAGTTTGATATCAGGAGCCATGACCGACACTCGATAATCAATGGCTTTGGCGAGTTTTACCAAGGCTTGAGCTACGGGTGATTTGCCCAGGATAATCAAATGAGGTTTAGGGATTACCGGCTCTATATACACTTCCAGGGTACCCTCACTGTGGCAATTCATATTGTATTTTACGACTCCATCTTCGGTTTCGGTGGTGCCATCAGGGCTAATTTTTACCAGGCGAGGTTTACCATCTTTGATAGATTTACGGGCTTCATTGATGACGGCAGGTTGTGAACAACCGCCACCAATCCAGCCAAAAATGCTTCCACTTTCGCGAATAATGGCCTTAAAACCAGGCTTACCTGAAATGGGCGCTTTGTAATTGACCACAATGGCAATGGCAAAAGCTTCTCCTTTTGCTCTGAGTTCCTGAGCTTTGTCTAATATCGTGTCAAACATCCTGTAAATATTGTTCTAGGGCTAATAAACTATCTAAACTATGGGCCGATTGAAAGACATCTATATGAGGCATTGCCGCTTGCATGCCACGGGTGGTGGGTTCATAGCCTTGCATTCCTTTGAGTGGATTGAGCCAAATGAGTTTTCGGGCTTTCCTGGCAATTTTTTTCAGCTCGGCATTCAATACTTCGGGCGCACCAGTGTCGAGCCCATCGCTGAGTATCAATACCAAGGTGTTGTTGTTTAAAGTGCGGGGAGCGTAATTTTCATTAAAATCTTTGAAACAATTGCCTATTTTGGTACCACTGGCCCAGGCATTGGCTCGTATAGATAAGGCTTTGAGATCTTTGGGTGTGATTTTTTGCTTGACCAAGTCGGTGATATGTACCATTTGGGTGCTAAACAAAAAAGCCTCAAGTTGGGCAAAGTTTTCCCGAAGGGCATAAATAAACCGCAGCAAAAACAAGCTGTATTTGTCCATAGAGCCGCTTACATCGAGCAACACCAATAAACGAGGCTTACGTTTTTTCTTTTTCTTGAAACTCAGGTAAATCATTTCACCTCCATTGCCTACGTTTTGACGAATGGTTTGACGAAGGTTGAGCAATTCGGGTTTGTGGGAATTTTTACGCCTTCGACTGAGCCGCAGGTTCATCTGTTTCCAAAGCTTTTCGGCCAGTTCTTCCAACAGTTCCTCATCTACTTCTGTCATTTTTGAAAGATCGGTGCGACGTAAGCGATTGGTCAAACTGGCTCCTGAAGTGGTTTGGCTGTCTTTGAGTTCGTTGCTTTGGGAATCGTTTTTTTGCCGCCCCATCATCATGATAGAGGTACGTTGGTTGGCCGATTTGGTAATGCGCTCTACGTGCATTTTCATTTGGCCTTTGCGTTTGCCATCGTCTTGTTTGAGCCAAAACTCATCAAAAAGCTGGTGAAACAGGGCCTTGTCTTCGCGGCAGTGGCAAAACACCGCACTTAAAGCATTTTTGAAAGTGTTGGGAGTTTTTATCAATCCCAGTTGGGCTATTTCCACGGCATGACTGGTTTCTTGTACACCTACCTTCATTCCTTTGGCTCGTACAAAGTGGCTAAACTGTACGATTTGGTGAGAAATACCTTGAGGGTTTTTGTCCAAAGCAAAAGAATGTAGTGGTAGCTCAGTCATACGTCGTTGGGAATGAGTTTTTGGATACCTTCGTTTTTTACCAAATCCATATCTTCGGTAGATTTGAGCACGCAACCCATGGTGCGCTGTACCCCTTCTTCGTCGAGCGATTGCTTGCCGAGTGCCTGTAAGCCCATTACCCAATCCAGGGTTTCGGCTACTCCTGGGGTTTTGTTCAGTTTTAGCTCCCTTATCTCGTGCACAAAACCCACCACTTGCTGAGCCAAGGTTTGCTCAATTCCCGGAATGCGTTTGTGCACAATTTGTACTTCTTTCTCGAGGGTGGGGTAGTCTATCCAGTAGTACAAACAGCGACGCTTAAGGGCATCGCCCAATTCACGGGTACGATTAGAAGTCAAAATCACGTAGGGAATGTGCTGGGCCTTTACGGTGCCTAGTTCGGGTACTGTAATCTGAAAGGCAGACAATAACTCTAACAAAAAAGCTTCAAATTCTTCGTCGCTACGGTCTATTTCGTCAATCAAAAGTACGGGAGCCTTGTCTTTGGCTTGAATAGACTTGAGTAGGGGACGCTCCATCAAAAACTCTGGGCCAAAAATATGTTTTTCTTTTTCTGACTCGCTTTTGTCACTATTTTCCTGAATTTTGATGGCCAGCAATTGCTTTTGGTAATTCCATTCGTACAAAGCAGCATTGACATCTAGCCCTTCGTAGCATTGTAAGCGAATAAGCTCGGTGTCTAAAAAAGCCGCAAGCTGATTGGCCAATTCAGTTTTGCCCACCCCGGTATTTCCTTCTATCAACAAAGGCTTTCGCATTTTTAAAAGTAGAAAGACAATGGTGGCGAGCTCTTCATCAATGATGTAGCCATTTTGCTCGAAGCCTTGGATTACTTCCTGAATGTCGTTTACAACTACCTCTTCCATAAGAAATTTTAAGTTTTATAGTATGTCGTCTACGTTTCTTATTTACAATAGTCGTTTGTAAATCAGTTGATTAAAGTTTTCTTCAAGTTTTTGGCCTTACCGATAGGGCAACATCATTAAGTTGTGAGAGAATATTGATTAACGGTTTAAAAAGGAGAGTTGACGCTCCCAATAACTGAGCCTATCACAGTTTTTTACTTCATTATTCGGAGCTCCCCGATACATCGGGATTTGCAAAGTTGATCGATATTCATCATTCATTTTTTTTAATAGCTTTTGACTTAATGACATTGCCCGATAGGGAGACCAAAACATTGTAGAGCCTTGCTTCGCTAAGACCCTACAAGAGGTGGTGTTTTAGACATTTTTAGAGCTATTACAAAAACGTCAATAAACTTGGTCTACAGGGTACTAAAACTGAAACCTGGCCGTAGTTATTTACTAGTATCTTCTTTAGATTTGATACCAAAAAGTCGCCGGAAAAAACGGGCAATAGAGCCAAAAATAAATTTGAAAAATAATGGTAATGCGCTGATCGGCTTTACTTCTTCCTCTTCTTGCTGTACCGGAGTTGCCTTGGCAGTAGGGGTAG
>DMXI01000590.1 GCA_003483885.1 Microscillaceae bacterium | reverse complement strand
AAAGTTTTTTGCCTGATAAATTGCGAATTAAAAAAACAATGGTGTATATTTGCACACCCAAACGGAGAGATGGCAGAGTGGTCGAATGCGGTGGTCTTGAAAACCATTGAGGGTCACACCTCCGGGGGTTCGAATCCCTCTCTCTCCGCACCACTCTACAAAAGCCTTGTAAGTCAATCACTTATAAGGCTTTTTCTTTTTTAAACCTTGTCTTTTTTGTCCCAATGCCTCGGGAACATTTTAATCAAATCTATCTTGTCAAACGCTTGTTTTACTCACTATTGGGTGTTGGAAAGGGGCTATAAAAACGAAAAATTGCTTCATCGTTTTTGAAGCAATTTTTCATTTACTGGGGGGAGAAAAAAGGACAGGTTTCAAATCCTTACTATACTGGATAATGGCTCCTACTTTTTATACGGGGACATATATCCCGTGGCGGTAAAATGTCGCAATCCTTACTATACTGGATCATGGCTCCTACTTCAATGTGCTCTTACGTAGATATAAATAATTTATCGTCGCAATCCTTACTATTCTGGATAATGGCTCCTACTTTATGATACAGAAAAACAGGAAATGACAGCAAAAGGTCGCAATCCTTACTATACTGGATAATGGCTACTACATCCTCGAGAATTTCTCGAAGTTACTCGGAGGCATCGTCACAATCCTTACTATACTGGATAATGGCTCCTACACAATTTAGCAACAGCTCAGGACACGCTGTTTGTACCGTCGCAATCCTGACTATCCTGGATAATGGCTCCTACCCTTTTATACAAAGATCCGGGAAAGCTTAACAGGCCGTCGCAATCCTGACTATTCTGGACAATGGCTCCTACTCAAAAATCCTTTGACCAGACACTAACCAATAATTTGTCGCAATCCTGACTATTCTGGACAATGGCTCCTACTTAAACCAACAGCGTTATGACAATCGATAAGATAAGTCGCAATCCTTACTATACTAGATAATGGCTCCTACTTTGGCCAACCTTCTGCCTTCACCGGTATCGACGTGTCGCAATCCTTACTATACTGGATAATGGCTCCTACGATATATCAGACATTCTTGAAGTAATTATTGAAATCTGTCGCAATCCTGACTATTCTGGACAATGGCTCCTACTTCCTATGAATTGTTGAAAAGCACTGACTACGGTACGTCGCAATCCTGACTATTCTGGATAATGGCTCCTACGCTTGGTTACCACGCGGAAATGGCAATTGGCAGTATCATCGCAATCCTGACTATACTGGATAATGGCTCCTACTTCTGATACATTGGGCGTCCAAAATATTCGGTTAACCGTCGCAATCCTTACTATACTGGATAATGGCTCCTACTATATAGTTAAAGCAATGAAAGAATTTGAGGGATTTGTCGTAATTCTTACTATTCTGGATAATGACTCCTACTTGAGAAGTTTGGAGAAAGACTTGAGAATGCAACAAAAGGTCGCAATCCTGACTATCCTGGATAATGGCTCCTACGCTCAGATCTTGCACCCATTTTGGAGAGGTCACTTGTCGCAATCCTTACTATTCTGGATTATGGCCCCTGCTATAAAGTAGTGCAGCGTTCCTTTCGGGTAATCTGGGTGTCGCAATCCTGACTATTCTGGATAATGGCTCCTACTCACAGCCAGGACATTTACTTGGTTAATGCTAATGACGTCGCAATCCTTACTATACTAGATAATGGCTCCTACCTGTCAATTTTATCACTACGCAAGATGTAAGAGATGTCGCAATCCTTACTATACTAGATAATGGCTCCTACGCTCAGATCTTGCACCCATTTTGGAGAGGTCACTTGTCGCAATCCTTACTATACTGGATATTGGCTTCTACAATTATATACCAAATCCTGACTTGGGCAAACCTGAGTCTCGCTGCTTACTACAAGTGCATAAGGCTCCCTCTGAATACTAAGGATGAAGTAGAAAACGCAAAAGGTTTGTCTCAATGCTTTCTATCAATGCATAGTTCTTAATTCTCCTAAAGATAAAGTTAAAAGCATTGTATGTGAGTCCTTTGCAAGGTTATTTATTCAATAGTGGAATGCGGCTTTATAACTAATGAAAAACAATGGTTATCTTCCTTCACTTTTATCTTTCTTTTTTTTGTAATCAGGAGCAATATCTATTTCAGTGACTGAAGAGCCTGTGGGGCTTGATTGATCTTGTTTGATTTCATTTGAGGGAGAAGCAAGATTGGTCAAACCTTCTACTGGGCTCACAGGTGAGATAGGCGCTGATTCGCTCAAAGCATCTTGGTGCTTTTGATCCTGGTCCATTCGCTCGTTCATTTGATTAAGGCCTTTTAAGTTAGTGAGGCGCTTTTGAAATATAGCTTTTCTGGCCTTATCCATTATTTCTTGTTCATTTGTAACTTCTTGCGTTAATTTTTTATCTCTTGTTGGAACAAACCTACTAAGTACGCCTTTCTTCTTAGCATCACTGGCAAGTTTTTTTAGTTGCCTACGTATATTTCTGTCCTGCATTCCTTGCAATTGCTCTGATTTAATCTTGTTCAAATAGACCTTTATTTGTACAGCTTTCTCATAATTACCTTTAAGGGTTGTAGCTTCTTCTTTGAGCGCTTTTATTTTTTGTTTGATACTACCAGGATCAGCCACTAACTTTTTGTATTCAGGCTTGGTAGTATCTACACCATATTCTTTGGCTATTCCCTGACTAGTTTCTGGTTGGGCAGCATTTATCTTGCTCAATACTTTTATGTAATATTCAGCATTGAGTGTTTTTAACATCAACATCAAAACTGTGTTATCTGCTATTTTCTTGATCTGTTCAAGGTTAATATGCTCATTATCCTGTCGATCCAAATTCTTAATGGTTTGTTTAAGGTCAAAATACTCCTCAGAGATTTTTGTGTGCTCAAATTTTGGTGGTCGTACCAAATCGCGCACCTCTGACTTACCATGATAATCTAAAATTGACTTGCCCCCAAGTTGAGTTTTGTTTTGATCTAGTTGGACTTCCAATCTATCGTTGTCAAAAAACATAAATGACCCTCTGTAGTGTAGACTTTCAGCCAATTGCCATTCTTTGAGCTTTAAGCGGTACAAGTCACGAGAAAACCCCATCACAGTACCCGTGATTCCTCCACTTAGTGCTAGCGAAGGTGTAATATTTACCTCCCAGTCTGCCTTAAGACCAAAAGGTTTTATTGTATGAGTTTTTGGGTCATAAGATAATTGGCCTGATAGTTTTGCTTCTGGGCTAAGGTTTCCTTTGAGGGCAAGGCTGGCATCAGCTCCTAGATTCAACAAAAAAGGAATTCCGACGCCAGCTTTCAAGTAAGCAGCCAGCTCAATGCTAGCCTTGGGAGTCAAAGTACCAGTCGCATCTAATAATATCTTATCATCGCTGGATTTTTGCTCTTGTTTTGTCAAGGTAATATTAGAAGATAGTTGGGCATTGAAACTAGAGTGTAAGCCTGCACCAATGAATACGGGAGCAGGAATAGGTAGTGGAACTGCCAAACCAATATCAAAAAAGCGATGCTTGATTTCTTTGGTATCACCCGATAAGCTTGCTTGAGCGAAATTTCCCTCTTTATCTAGCAACACCTTAAGTTTCATCCCAAATAACTCGCTTTCAAAATCCCGTAATTTGATACCTTTTCTGGCTGCTTCGGGTAGTTTTTGAATTTTTTGGATAAGCTTTTCTGTGATTTGCGGGATAGAGGTTTTACTGTCCAGTTTGACCTCTTGAGATAGAGGTATATCTACGGTAACCAGCGCATTTAGCAAGCTAGGTATATTATCAAATTGCTGGGTGATTGGATTAGCCTCTTGTTGCTCAGCTGTTTTATTACCAAAGGTATAGCCAAGCGTTGGATTACTTAAGGTCAAAGATTGATCATCTTGGTTAAGTTTAACCTGGGCCATTGATAAATAAAAACGATCATTGATTCTCCATTGAAAGTCTTTAAGGACCAATTGCCATTTTTTTGTAGCAGCTTGGCGAATAATCTTAACCTCACTGACAGATAAGTTTTCCCCTTCGGTAATACGACCTATAAGTTGAGTGTTTCCTTTTTTGTCTTTGTTTCCATCAAGCTGAAGCTTATTAATAGACAGAACTTTAGCAATTTGTACATCATTTAGTACCAGCCCTAGATTTTTGAGTTCACCTTTATCGATTTTTAAATGGGTTAGATCGGTTTTGCCTACTCCTACTAATGGACCCAAATTGGGTAGTTGGTTCATAACTCGTAGACCCGCTGGTTTTTTACTATCTTTTTCTTCCTTTGAGTCCTTTTCTTCTGGTTGATTGATTTCAAGGCTAATTTGTTCTTGGAGCCAAGTCCCCACCCCATCCTTATTTTCGGCAAATGCCTTGGCGGCATTGCGTAATTTTTGAGGAATTTGTTGGATATGCTTTCCTAATTGCTTCAATGTGTTTTGGTCAAGCACTATTTCTTCGCCCAAGGGCACATCTGCGCTAAAGTCTACCTGGGCTAGTTCTCCTAAATGGCCAATAATTGGTTTTAATTCTTTGGGTAGCTTTTCTCTAGCGGCTAATATATTACTGAGCTTAATTCTGGGTTTGCTTAGAGTCAATGATTTTTGAGTGGACTTGATGTTTAATTGCTCACTGGATATTGTCAAGTGGTTTTTAATAAGTGGTACCGAGAGATGATGAATGCTAATCCCCCAGCCTTTAGCATCTGCTTTGCGATGTACGCTAAGTTGGCCTACTTGATTGTTTTTATGCTCAATATTGCCTGTCAGGTTGATTTCTCTACCCGCTGCTTGGTATGTTCCCTTCACTTCTCTCATTGTTAAGAAATTATTGGCCAAGGATAAGTCTTTGAGCATCAGCCCCAGGCTTTTGAATTCATTATTTTTAATTTGTAGTTCGGTTAAGCTTCCTGTCCCAACTTTTAGAGGACCTATCTCCAGGTTATTCAACCCTTCAAGGTTCAGGACTTGGTTTAATTGAATATCCATGAGTACTTTGCCAAGCCAATCGGCTCGTACCTCAGTAGCAAGATCGAGCTTTTGTTGTCCAAAAAAATCAAGCCCAAGTTGATTAATCTTCATTTTGAGTCCCCCGCTTTCCTTACTTCTTGTTTCTTTTTCATCGCTCGCCCACTTGTCAATTTTAGGAGGCTCCATCTTTAACCAAAGAAACCCGCCTGATACTTCTTGTTTTTGAGGAGCTACACTTTCTCGAGAGTCTTTTTCTTCCTCGGTAGATTGATTACCAGGGCCTAGTAATAATGATTTAAGGTCGTGCCCTAAAATACCAATTGATCTGAGACCAATATAGGTACTTGAAAAGGGAGCCACAGCGAACCCCGCAGCGGTTTGTAAGCCACCACGTATTAGATCGCCAGGAATATTGGAGGCTTCCATTGTAAATAAGTGATAGATAAACTGGTGAAAGTTTCCAGCGGCGGCGGTCCAACAGCGAATCATGTAGGATTCAGAGAAGGTGTTTGCAATTTTGAATAATACTTCAAAGCGAGTTGGATTTGCTATAAAACCCTCATAGTCCTCAGAAGTAGTGATGAGACCAAATTTTTTAAGACAGGAGGCTACCACCAAGTGAATACTATAGCGAATTTCAGGAGGCACTGAAGGGCGAAATAATAGGTTTTTAACATTTCCTAAGATTGTATTAAGGTTGTTTATCGCGTTTTTAGTATGGTTATAAAGTACTTTCGCTTTACCAAGGTAATCACTTTGCCGAAATTCACCAACGACCAAACTTAGGCTATGAGTACTATTGGTTAGTTCTTTCAATTGATTTGCTAAATCAGAGCTAATGATTTCTTTTTCAGAGGCTTGATCGATGAGCTCATTGGCAAGACGGGCGCTTCTAACATCAGGTTTTTCACCTTTCAGTGTTTTCAGTATTTGGCCTCTTCTGGCAGGAGGAGGTGTGTAAGCATTGCCTTGCCCATCTCCTTGTCTGGTACGAGAGGGAGATGAAAATCTACTGGGATTTTGACATTGTTTTTGGTTTTCTGTAGCCTTAGCTTCTTTCGAGCTTTGGTTAGGATCAAGTGCACGATCTGCCATAATTTAAGTAAGTATCGGGGTAGTTAGAATGAGGGGTTGTACAACAACCATCGGAAATTTTTATTAATAAATACAAGAAATTTGTAGTCACGATGATATAGAAGCAGGCAGGGTTAAAAATGCTCAGCCAGACTTTTTTTTGTATGAATATGTTTTAGATATAATCAGAACTGGATAGACAAAACTGTCATGATCATCACTATTTTTTCTTTTTGGGAGAATTAGGTTCACTTATAAAATCCTCCAGTGTAATCACTTCTACATTGCTATCATCTTGCGTCTTTTTAGGGGCTTCGTTGGCTTTACTATCGTCGGTTATAAAATCATCCAAGTCGAGTACTTCCTCAATTTCACTATCCGAAGAGAGTTCTTTCCCCATATCTGACTTTCTAATTTGACTTCTGAATTCCTTTTTCGTGACGAGATTATACTTGGCCTCTCCTGCAAATTCTTCACCTTGCATATCCAGTACATGGTTATTACCGACTTTCCAAACGGCAGTGGTGTTATGATGGCGATTTGCAAACTGGTGCATAAAACGAGAACGCTCTAAGGATAAAGCTCGGCTATCAAGGGTTTGCAATCTTTGTTCATAGACTGTTTTCATGCTTTTGAGGGTAGCACGAAGCTTCCTAAATTCTTGCATGAGGTCTTTGGTTTTATCCGAGTAGAATGCCCCTAATGAGAACCTTCCAGGTACTATTCCTCCCACTTTTTTGTTTTTTATCAGGTAACTCATTTTCGTTGCGGCTTCATTAAACGTCTGAGTATGTGCCCTGATAGATTCGGCCATTTTTTTATCTTTTTTTGCAATACGGGATAGCTCATTTAATGCTAGCAATGCCGTTGAATCAATTTGTTCGCTTAGTTTTTGACGGCTTCCTTCGTTGATCATACGTCCAAGTTTTTCTTCAGAGGCATTTTCACCCATTGCTGCTAAATCTTCTAACATAGAGATTGCGTGGAGAAACCGCAGCTTAGGATTATCTCCATAAACCTCTCCTTGCTTAAACTCAGCCTCAGTCCAGTAGCTTTTTGTTGATGCCTGATCTTTGGGGAGACCTAAATGTTGTAAGCTGAATTTTCGCTCTAAATCTCGATGTTTGTTAGATTGTTCGTGAGTTTCACCAATAATATTTAAGGTGTTTGGGACGATTTTGCCAGGACGATTTACTTGGGGAGCACCTCGCGACTTATTTGTTTCTTGTGTCTGTTTACTTTCACTACTAGCCTTACTTTCCACCATTGCTACCAATTCCTCAAAAAGTGTTTGTTTGCTAGTAGCCTTATAGGGGTGATTACTGGTAAGGCGGTTATTAAGGATGGTTTTGAGGTTTTCTAATTTTGCAGAACCCAGACTAGTAAGGGTACTGGGTTTTAATTCCAGGAATTCAGCAAGGCTTTGGGTTTCTAACGGGTCTTTATACGTTTTGCCAGATGCATCTTTGAAAGTAATGGTTCTTTGAACCACATTAGAGTGGTGCGTAGGCGATATCATTGGTGCCTGCTCACCACTAATTACTTGCTGTAAAGGGGTTTGCGCAATATGATCTGCCTGGCTTTCATCGGTGGTATTGATTGGCCAACCATTTACCTGAGTATTGGTGCCAGGTGTGCCTTTTTTCTGGGCATTGATCATATAATGAGCGATTTCATGCTTTACATTTCTTTGGGTATGTTGGTTTTTTGCAAATTTTGCCTGGTTGCCTTGTAGAGTAGCAGCAGCATCTACCTTGCGAGGAAAAGAAGAGTCTATTTCAAAGTTTAGCCCACTGTTATCTACGCCATATTGGTGCCCCATGGTTTGGCTTATATGCTGAATCTCTTGTTGGTTGACCAAACGGTTGTCTGATTCGGGAATTTTCTTTAGTGACTTAGTTTTGCTGCGACGTTGGATAGACTTCTGTTTGGCCTTGATGGGTGGTTTTTGCCCCTGTTTACTTTTGTGTACAGGACGGTTTTTACCTTGGACTAACTTTGACGGAGTTAATTGGTGCTGGTCTGGTCCGTTTATTTTATCTAGATGTGACATAATATCTTTCTTAAAAACGATGAGCGTTGAACGAATACAAATAGGAATTAAGATTTGATCAGGTGAGTGTTATTGTTGATCAAGAGGTGGTGGCGTATCTTGTTGTAGTTCCTGGAGTAATTCTCGAGCCATCTCATGAACTGGATTTTTTTTCAGAATCGTATTGAGTAAATCAATGGCCTTGATTGATTCCCCAATGACCGTAAAGGCTGCAGCTTGGGCAAATAGGACTCCTTCTTTGGGGCCATAAATTCTTTCCGATAAGGTGAAAAAGCCGATGGCATCATGAAAAAAGTAAAGGTCGAGCAATAAAAGGCCTATTTCAAAAGCCAAGTCGGTATCTTCGGCCAAAGGGTAATAACCCTCCCACACTTGGGCGATTAATTGGAGCATCGCAAAGCGTTCATCTTCGTTAAGTTCAGGTACCAGCTCTTGAAAACGGGGTAAAAATTGATGAAACAGGCGAGAATCATAATTGCTCAATCGGATATAAGCAAATAATTCTCTAACAGAAAGTATCGTAATTTGCTGTTCAATATGTTTTTTAATGCTAAAATATTCATCGGGCCCAAAGTCATTAACCTGATTTTGATAACAAAGCACAGTTTCTTTGTAGGCTGTGTGTTCTTTGATATATAGCATAGCGGCTACTGTGATACTCGAGGTAGGATAAAGTGGAAACAAAGGCTTACCCCCCGAGATCAGGCAATGTTCTTTGAGTGCATGATAGTTGGCCGTCAACGAAAAACTACCATGTTTGGCAATATAAGGTGCAGGCCGGTTTTGCCAGTGTTCCAGATGATGAACAGCCTTGTCAGCCGTAATTATTAAGGCCCCCTCCTGAGATAATTGAGTGAGTCGTTCTATGCATTCAATACCTGTATTAGGAAATAAAAGATGACTGTCGTTAAGTTCTTGTAGGTAACTATCAAAGATTTTTTGGCGTTTTGGATTTCCAAGTACTACCTCTGGTATTGGTTCATAAGTATATTCCAGTTGGATGTTCTCTAGTTGGGCCTTGGCAGAGGTATTGGCCTGAGATTCATAACCTTGTAAATTAACCAAAGCAGTTTTCACTTGTCCTTTGTCGAAATAGAAAAGGTCTTGTGGGATAGAATCGAAAAAGTAATTGGCAATGACCACAATGGGTTGTTTCAAGCATTTGTATTGAAGTACGCGATTGGTTTTTCTGAGGTGTAAGGTGCTATCTTTTTCGGCATCAAAAAGGGCATAATCTAGTAAACCTTGAGCAAAAAACTCCTGAAGACGTAGATGACTATCCCAAAACTGCAATGTCTCCTCTACAAAGTCAGTCATCACATAGACAAAATCAGGTGCATCGAATAAGGCATTTTCTAATAGGCGAAGTAATGATTTGATCAAGTGATAAGAAAATCGCCCTGATCCCGTGCCTAACTCTACAATGTAGATGGTTTCTTGAGTTTTACCTTGGCGATGTAAATCACGAAAAAAAGCCAATAACAATTGGGCGTAAGCATTGGCCATGTGTGGATTACTAGTGATGTAATGAGGCACATCTCCATTTCTCCAGGCATTGATATTCGCTTCTTGGAAGTATTTCCTTTGAAGCTGCCAAAGGGGAGATCGGGCAAATATCGTAGGTTGCTGAGTGGTTACTTTCATTATAAAAACGAATCTTTTTATTAAGGGTGTTGTAAATGTTTACCTGCGCTTTATTCTGACAGGTCATTGTTTTGCACTTCGTTGAGTATAGGATTCAGGTATAGGTTAGGGTTATTTTGTCAGTTGATCTGATTTACCTGATTTGATCATATAAAAAGTATGTGCAATTGTTCTAATATCTGATTTTATAGCAGATGCATGGTCCAAAGACGATTGCTTTTAGGTAAAACTGCCCAAAAGGAAAGTAAAGCGGACTGCAGGCTTCAGTATGGTTTGAGAAAAACACTCAGAGGATGTATGTAATCAAGGGCTTGAGAAAAGCACAAAAGAGGAAAAGCGGTTGAAGCAAATAAAGGGTAAACGGAAAGAGGAAAGTGTATGAAAATCCCTAAACGTGACTAGTTGATGTATAAAGTTTAGGCTAATTTATAGGGGATGAGCTGAATTGGTAGCTCGGTTAGTCTAATTAAATATTCTCCTTGTGATAATATATCTTCTATCTCGGTAGGATAGTACCAATTAATTTTTGCAATGCCCCCTTGGGATTGATATTCTTTGAGTAACATCAATAAGTCAGCAATTACTTTCTCGGAGCTTGAATTAAAATAAGATAGGCGAAAATGCCAGGTAAGGGTTTGTTGTACTTGTTGAGTATAAGTGGCAATCCAATCAAACACTGGTTGATAAAATCCATAAGCATTCTCAAGATAAGACTCCCCTTCTATTCTACATTCTCCAGTTTCCGCATTGAGAGTGATTGTAGGGTTTGAGAAAACACCTATATTACTTTCTATGTACAGATTATCCATAAGGTTATCTTTTAAATATTTTTATAATCAAGGTTAAATAAGCGTATTGGTTATTTATAGGGTCAATTTTTAATTGAAAACCATTTTCAGAAAGGATTGCTACCTGGATCAACCCAATGCCAGTGCGTTTTGTTTTTTGCATTAAGTTGTCTTTTACAAACTCAAGCTTCAAATCTGCCAATCCTTGTAAATCTCGAGTATTGATGTTTTCTGCATGGCGACGCAAAGCTTCTACGCCCTGAGTTTCAACCAGATTACAAGTGTGAAAAATGAAGACGTCCTCGAGCTCATCCAATGCTAAAAGCCCCACTCTTTCTTGCGTATCAAGATAATTATATTCGCTAGAATAGGACATAATATTTTGAGCAAGTTCTAAAAGTACGGCCCTCAATTTATAGTGTAGCCGATGAGTTGTATTTACTTGAGTATCTATGAGGTTTTTCATTTTAGCAATTATCAAATCGTTGATACTCCCTTTGTAAAAGAATATAGGGTGGTTTGACTCCGTTTGGATATTGATGAAAAGGAGATCGCTCGAGAGTATTTGAGAGATGTTCATTGTTAATAACTGCTTTGTATCAAATTATGTAGAAGTAACCATCATTGTTGTACATGCTTTTGGTTTTGCGTGGCTAAGAAGATTTAGGAGGGTGTTGCCGATCTTCTAAAGGCAAATTACCAAAAAATTTTTTGTATAAATTAGCAAAGTGCCCTCTATTAGTATAGCCTACCAGTTCGCATACATAAGTAATGGGATAGTTGGTAGTAGTGATTAACTCCTGGGCTTTTGTCATTCTTTTTTTGATGATGTATTGCCTAATGGTCATACTGTGAAGATTACGAAATCCAGCTTTGAGTTTAGAAGTGTTCAACCCAATCATTTTGCTTAGTGCCTCAATCGTAGGAGGAGTGGTAAAATTGGCGTCTAATATTTCTTTGGCTTGTTTTAGCTGGCTAATTTCATAATTGTTTAAACCAGAGAGAAGCTCGGCCAAGTCGTTATTGTTAATGTATTTGATCAAATAATAGATAAATTCCATCAGCTTAGACTCAAGCAGTATTTCTTCTCCCTGGTTATTGATCGGAATACCCATGATTTCTTCTAAAAGAGTACTTATTCTCGGGTCGAGGTAATATCTCTCTATCTTTTGCGCAATATTGACACGGTCAACTTCAATAAAAGAACTAGGAATGAGTAGATGAAAACCATCTTCTTGAGTGATTTCCCATTCGTAGATAGAGGCTCCCAAGGCATAAGAGGATAAAATCTGGCGATTGCTATCAACCCGAAAATCGATCAAGTTATTTGCTCCTACTTTATCTATTGCGCGGAATAAGGTTTTTTGATGAAAAGACCATTTCACCCTATAAAAACAAAAACCATTGTACAAAAATACCAGCGAGTGCCCCACACCTATATTAGAGAGAAGCGAAAGCTGCGTACCACTCCATCTCTTTTCGGATTTTATGGCATATTTAGAAGTTAATGTCTCAATATAAAGTTCGGGAGAAGTGTATGGAACCTCAATAATCATGTGAATTTTTTAGAACCTCTTTCCTTTTTATAAATAGTTTATTCAATTAGTTAATTTTTGGTTTGATTTTCAAACTATTATGGCAAATGCTGAGATAGGAGTTCCGAAATAGGTTTACATTGTCTCGAACATAATTTATTGAAACTTGACTATTGATCTTTTTGAATTCTTCTTGCAGTGATTCCTTCTGGAAACGAAGCCTTATATTGGTTTAGGCTACAATTCCAATCATGTCCTTTTCGTGTCAAAAAATAACCTTTTGCGAACAGTGCTTCCCCCTCTATTGCATTAATTTTAGTGAGAAGTATGAAGCTTTAAACCTTATTTTTTAGAGAACATCAGAAATAATAAATAGGATATGAGTATTTATTTTAAGCAGGATCGTTTCAAAAAGAGCACAGAGGAGGATCGTTACCTTTTATTGATATTTTCACTTGCTATAACTCGGTTATTCAATCATATGATAAAGCCCATTGAGTACAAAGATTTCAAAAAGACTGTATTTAAGACAACTTGGGCGACCTGTTTTGGGTCAAGCTGACAGTTTTGTATTCAAACTGACCCTACTGCATAATCACTTAACCTAATTACCCGGGGTATCCTGCTATAATCCCCAATGACCCTTTAAAAAAATCTGACCTTTTACCTGCCTTCAACAGCAAATCTTTGTTTCTGTTGTGGGAGTGTCAGATATACCATTACACTTTTCAAAAAATGAATTTAAAATCACGCATTAATACATTTACAATAGAACACACGATGTTTTTTGTTACAGGAGTGCTTTTGTCATCCTTATTAGGGAAAAGAAATATCCTCTTGTTTCTTGGACTATTTACCACGGCTTTGATTCTCATTATTTCAAGAAAACTTTTCTTCATGATTGATGATTATTTTGGAAGGCTTCATCATTCATTTAAGGTAAACAGGCAGTACAAAATAAGCTTAGCTACTTTTTTGGTATCTATAGTCAATATTGTCTTTATTCTAGCTTTTACCTTTCTTACAACGGGGACTATCTTTTGGAATATTTTGTATGCTTTCTATATCCCAATTATTTTATTAATTACCACATTTTGGAGCTTTAGAATATATTCTGAAAATACTTCTTCGCATAAAGTCATTCCCATTCCATCGTTGCCTGATGCAACTATAGCAGAAAGTGTATTGCCCAAAAGGCAAATTCTGGTTACCAGTGGTAATATGCATCAATTTATTTTAGTAAAAGATATAGCCATTATTGTACTTCAAAATAACATTACGGTACTTTATACCCACCAGGCAGAAAAGCTGTTTATCGACCAAAGCCTGAAAGACTTGATGGGTTGCTTTCCAGCACTTCAGTTTTTTCGGGCAAACCGTCAAACGATTGTAGCCCGTGACCTAATCAAAAGTTATGTAAATATTGAAGCTAGAAAAATGAGGTTGGAATTAACCCCAGTCAAAGATGCCCCCCATCAACTCATTATTAGCAAGGAAACGGCACTCAAGTTGAAAAAGTGGATTATACAAGATACATAATCACTGGTACTTTTTGCTGACGAAGTATTTTTACATCAGGTGCTTGCTAATTTTTACGGCCACAGTTAAGTAAACCAATTGATTGTCGACGATGTCAAACTGGGTTTGAATGCCATTTTCTGAAAGAATTGCGGTTTGGATTAACCCGACTCTTGCTCTTGAGACTTTTTCTGCCAGGTTTTCTTTGATTATCTGACCTTTCAAGTCAAACAGTCCTGCCTTATCCAATGAATTGATCAGTTGAAAATGTTGGGTTAACGCTTGTACATTGCCTGGCGAAATGAGATTACGAGTGACTACGACAAAAGCTTGATCGCGTTCATCTAATGCAATAAGCCCAATGCGTTCTTCAGTATCAAGAGAGTTATATTCTTTAGAATAAGACAAAACATTTTGTGCCAGCTCTAAAAAAATACTCTTCACCTTATAGTGTAATTGATGGCTTTGTTTGACAGCACTATCAATCTTGTTTTTCATTTTAGCAATGGTCAAATGAGTAATACCACCTTTATAGAAAAACACCGGATTGATAAGTTCAAAGTCATCGCCACCTATTGATAAATGATTAGTGTTAGTAAGTTTAACTTCCATTATAGGATTGTTAAAGTTTATTTTATCCTGAATTTATATGTATAGTGTTGTGCTATCAATTTGCATCTTTCATTGTCTGCAAATCCAATAGTTATTTTTATTGACTGTTAGCGTATAAAGTTAGGTGTCTTGATATAATCGCTTTTACAAAGGTATGCAGTTTTTTTTCAAACACACGCTATGAAGAAGCTAACAAGCAAATTGAAAATATTTGGAATCAAGGCTGGCAAAATCAACAATTCCTGAGGTTAAACCTCCTTGTATGACTATCTTATTGACTTGGATTGTCCCACACAATATTTAGCTTTAAACCCAATACCAATATATCATCTCTTAAATAAGTGCCTTGCATATGTTGATGTAATGTGTCCTCTAATATTTTTTTTTGTTGTGCCATCGGTTGACGATGATTGTTTTGCAAGAGTTGTTGATATTTGACTTTACCCAGTATTCTTCGAGCTTGATTGTTTTGATCACAATAACCATCGCTGCTTAGGTAGATGAGGTCGTTTTGAGTAAAGATGAGTTGCTGGTTGGCAAAACAGTAAGCCGAAGGCTGAAGTCCTCCAATGGATTTTGAACTACCTCGTAACTCCCGGACTTGAGAAGGCTTGGGGGAGGTGTAATACAGAGAGCGCTTAGCTCCGGCAAATGTAAGCTGAACTTGATTTGTGGGCATTTTTTTGAAAACACACAGTGCCATATCCATCCCATTGCGATCCTGAGACTCATCCTGACGCAGCACTCGTTTGATTTCAGTGTGGAGGTGTTCAAGAGCTAGCGCAGGATTAAATACCCGTTTAATGCGAATAATATGATCTAATAATGTGTTGCCAATCATGCTCATAAAAGCCCCGGGAACGCCATGTCCAGTGCAATCTGCTACTGCCACAAACACCATGTTCTCTTTTCTTTGGACCCAATAAAAATCTCCACTTACGACATCTTTGGGTTTAAACAATACAAAATGATCTGGGAATATCTCTTGCAATTCGTTATCAAATGGTAGTATGGCTTGTTGAATTTTTTGGGCAGACTTGATACTCTGATCAATACGTAGTTTGTGTTCTTGTAACTTTATATTTTGCAATTCTATCAAATCCCTTTGAGCAGATATTTCATCTTGGTTTTGTTGGAGTTCTTCATTGAGGCCAATAAGTGCATTGCTTTGGTTTACAAGGTCTTTTTTTTGTTGCTGAAGTTGCCTATTTAATTTTTTTTGTGTCAACTGGCTACGATAAGTAATAAAGCTAAAAACGATCACTATCAATAAAATACTTAAAGTAAGGAGGGTGAAGTTTTTTTGTGACTGATAGGCCATTTTTTCTTGCTTAAGCTTATGGTTCAACTGGCTTCTTTCCATTTGCTGGGCAAAAGTAAGCGAATCACGTTCTTTGGTAAATTCATATTCGGTAGCAAGACGCGTAAGGTCTTTGGTATTTTTCTCATTCAACAGACTATCCGTGGTTTGTTTAAAAAGCTTGTAATAAATTAACGATTGAGAGGCATTGCCTAGTTTCTCATAACAAATACTCAATCCTTCAAGCGTTTCTTTGAGATGAAATAAGTTACGGATATTTTTTAGAATTGTAGCTGCTTGCTGATAACTGGTAAGTGCGGAAGTATACAATTGCTGCAAGCGATAGTTTTTTCCTAATGCGTTATAAGCCCTGGCCTTCCCTATGGTATTACTGACTGCGATGGCTTTTTGGATAAAGTTTTCTGCCATTTGATATTTTTCATTCCTTTGATAAATTTTAGCCATGCCAATATAAGCCAAACCCAAAGAAATTTTTTTATCCAGTGTTTTGGTGGTGGAAATAGCATATTCGTAATATTGTTGGGCTTTGGTCAGCTTTCCAAGCGCGAAATAAATTTGGCCCATATTAAGATAAGCAATTGCAACAGAATGTTTTCGTTGATGTTTTCGGCCCACTTTGAGGTATTGCTGGTAATAATCCAAAGCCATGACATAGTCATTTTGCTCGTAGTATAACAAGCCTAAACTATTGTAGATGATGGCTTTTTTTACTTCATCTTTTTGTTTTTCCCTGATTTTGAGCGCTTTGAGGTAATAATCCTGAGCTTTCACATAGTTACCCTTGTGTCTATAACAGATCCCTAACTTGTGAAGGGTATTGTCTAGGCCTATTTTATCTGGCAAATTTGATTGGATGTGAAGAGACTGATGATAAAAGTCAATGGCTTTTTGATACTTGCCGTTGTATCGGTAGATCTTGGCAATTGTGTTTAATACCTTTGCTTTAAGTTTGAGCCTTTGTTCTTTTTTTAGCGTTTCTAATGCATACCCTAAATAATGAAGCGCTTGGTCATAACGTTGCTGGTTAATTTGGATTAGAGCGATATTAAAGTAGTTTCCAGCGATCAATCCCTGGTTACCAAGTTTTTTGTTCAGTTTTAGGGCCTTGTTGAAATACTGAATGGCATTTTCATAATCTTGCTGCTTCTTCAGCGAAACGCCAATGTTGTTATAGTTCTTGGCGACCCTTATCCAATCTTGCCTTTGTTGGTTAAGTTTCAAAGCCGCTAGATAGTACTTCAAAGATGTTTGGTATTTTTGTTTCTTGCGATAAAACTCACTCAATGAATCATAAATCTGAACCTTCTCGCCAAGAGTCAATCTAGAGGATAATTTCTTTTTCAACGAATCTACATTCAACTTACTTTGTGCTTTACTGAACGTGACTGGAAAGAGAAAAATAATATATAGAATCCAGGTATTTCTCTGATAGGACATTGTTACACTATAAGAAAATTTTGTTTGCAATAAAGAGCATGAATAGTTTATAGCAAGGATGTATCATAACCTCTCAAAAAAATACCTTTGATCTCTGAGAGATTACAAAAAATATGAAGATAAATTATCTTCTGAATAAACTGAAAAAGCAAAATTTAGTTGATTTTCTTTCAACAAGAGGCTTTTTCTAGTGAATCCAGTACGTTTTCAATGTTGTTGAGTCTTTATATTTTAGCCTTACATTTTAATAATTAACCACCCTGTTCTAATCAGCAAATTTTCTTAATATTTAGGGTGAATATTTATCTCTTAGCTTTGTTAAGACCGAATATTTTCCGGAAAAAACTACCTAAACCACTAGGCTTCTTCACTTGTGTCTGTCTTTGTTTCTCTCTATGTTTTAGATAAGCGATGAATTCATTTTTACTTAATAAGTTATAATGGCGATCTTCTGGTTTTATTAATCGCTTAATGTCCCTTATATGACTTTCGCCTATTTTCCAAATCCCTTGTTTTTGAGCTGCTCGATTGGCCGATTCGTGCATTGAGCGTGAGCGCTTTTCGGTTAAAGAATCATCAGTGAATCCTATCTTATCCACAAATTTATTGAGAACCTTCAGGATTTTTCGTATATCATTGAAAGGATTTATTTTTGAGGGAATTGGCTTGTAAAACTTGTTATCTAAGGGAATGTGTGTTGTGCTAGATTTTTCGTGATACATTTTTCGTACTAGTTCAAATGTAGCATATAAATTTATTAGTACTGGATGTATTGCTTTTATCATAACTTGATATTGAGGTTCTATAAATTTTAAGTAATTGCCTGAAGTTAAATACAAAAGACTAAGAATGGAATCACCAGCGCTTTGATCTATGTTTAAAGTGTTATATACACCTAAATGGTTCTGAAACTTGATTTTACCCCCAGCAAATGCCTCATGTGCTTTATCATTACTAATTTCTAAAAAATGTTGAAGAGGAGCCAATTGCTTCTCTGTTAGATAATCCTTTACAAGTTTGACTATATTGTGCATAACTCTAAGATAAACACTATCTCCAACCTGCTTTTGCCCTTTTTCGTCGGTATAAACAAAATTATTTTCCTGCCACAGTGGTAAACCCATTTCTTCTGATAGTAATTTTTCTTGATGTTCTACCCAAGTGTTATTGTGTCTTTCACCCACAACATTCAATTTATCTTTTGAAATTATATTTTCTATTGCTTTATGGTCGGTTTTGTTGGAAACATTCAGTGAGCTATCTTTAGTTGGTTTTTTGTCTAACTTGCTATCATCCTGCAGGCTTAGTACTTCGTTCCATTCTTTCGCTCTACTCTCGACATCCAGAAGATCTTTATATTCTACTTTTGTGTGTACTTGCGCCTCCAAAAAAGTCTTGATCTTATCAAATTGTTGGGGCAAAATCTGTTGCTTCAAATAACTACTAAAAGTTGTATGATCTATTAGATCAGCTGTTTTTACATCTGTTTTTGCAGGGTGAATTTTTAGCCTTTGTATGGTAGGTGAAAGTTTGACTGGTATGTGTTTAATTCCTGTAATTTGTGCATCCAAGGTTCCTTTATTCTCCATTCTTTGTACTGGCGTTTCCGCAATCTTGTCCGCGATTTTTTCACGAGAGGTATCTACATTGAGCCCATTGACGACTTTATCGCCTTGAGGAGTACCATTCAAGGTATTATCAATAGCGTGACCCAATTCATGCTTGCGATTCTTCTCATTGTATTGACCTGGCGCATAATGAATATCTTGACCTTGAATGGTCGCTAAGGCATTTACTGAGCCTGGGAACGGAGAGTTTGTGTGCTCCTTATAACCTGAAAGATCCACGCCATATTGAGCCCCCATTTGTGTTTTGAGATCGTTGCCTGGTAGCGTAGAGGTATTGCGTTGTAGAGGTTGGTGCTTGGCTTTAATAGGGCGCTGTTTGGCTTGGATGGTGCGTTTCTGGGCAAGAGACTGATGTTGTAGCGGTTTGGATTGAACGACTTTATCAGATAAATCTCTGTTTTTATGAAGCATTTTCTTAATAATTGTAGTGAGTGACTAGTGGCGGAAACATTGAGGAAACAGACTTCCATTTTCATTTCAATATATATGGTGCGTTTTTACATATGCTCTCAGATCTTTATTAGGAAAGTTTTTATAGGTTTTCCTGCTACTTGAATCATTGATCGCATCATCAACGACTTACATGCATAAAACAAAAAATATGAAAGAGACCACGTTACCAAAAAGAAGAAGATTGATACTAAAAGGAATTTACTAGAGGAGCGAGAGGTAAAATATGCACAATTATAAGTAATCCTAATATCGGGTGTATTTCAGGAAACTACTTTATTAACGTACTTATAATCAGGTTTTAATAATGAAAAAAACAGCAATCTCAGTCAAGCCGAAATTGCTGTTAGTATAGGGTATATATGCAACTATTGGGTTATTTTAAAAACTGATCGTAAGTCCAACTAATATAGATGATAGACCCAATCATTGGTCCACCATATACTGTTTGGTACTCTTGCCCCAACAGGTTAGAAGCACCTAATTTTACTGAGGACTTCAACTTGTCAAATTTGTAAGTCAAAGCAAGATCTACTACGCTAAAACTCGGGATGTCACCTTTACCAAAAGGAGACTGCCAAACGTAATCTTGTGACCAGCGGTACTTTAAGTTAAATCCAAACTTGGTTTTGCCAATGCTTGAGTTGCTCAAAGAAATATTGAATCGGTTTTCGGGAGTGTTAAAACTTGGCAAGAATCCTGGGTTTCTCTCTACCGCTTCATCTGCATCAAACTGAGTATACGTATAGTTACCTCCCAACTGATATCCTCCAGGGAGCGAATATTCCAAGCTCAAGCCTACCCCGGCAGAAGTGACCTTGGCATTACTAATATTGGTATAAACTAAAAATACCCGCCCGGTTTGAGGACTTACCGTTGTCAAACGGGTCACGAAGTCTTCATATTCAGTATAATAGTAGTTCAAGTCAATAAAAAGCTTATCAGCAATTAAGCCCTTATAACCTACCTCAATGGTATTGTTTCGCTCTTGTTTCAAAATATCAAGGTTGGCCAGCTGCAAAAGCGAAGGGTCGGTACCACCGCCACCTAAGAAAGCCTGAAAAGAAGGAAGGGTGACTAATCCATTGAAAATATCAGGTCCTTGCACTAGTGGGCCACCATTAGGTACCTGATAGCTGTAATTGTTAATATTATCTTGCGTTCCTCCTAACAAGATAGCTCCCCCAATATCTAAGGCAATGTAGGTTTCCTGAGTGGCAGGATTACGGAAACCAGTTTGGTAAGACACACGTAGATTGTGTTTCTTCTTTTTGTCCAGCGCAAACACAGCCGAAGCACGAGGCGTTACCCTTCCATCAAAATTTTGGTTTTTGTCATAACGCAAAGAAGCACGTAAGCTTAAGCGATCGCTGAGGAGTTTTTTACCCAATTGAGCAAAGAAACCATATTCCTCGATTGGGATAGGGGCATTGAAACCTAGAGGACCATCATTGAAGAGTTGCCCTTCTGATACCAAACTAAACCTGCGATAATTACCCC
>DMXI01000675.1 GCA_003483885.1 Microscillaceae bacterium | reverse complement strand
TAAAGTACTATTTTCCTTCCTTTTGAAGATCAGATCAATCAAATACCAAATACGGCAAGAATAAATTCAGGTCACTCAGTCGTTGGTTGCTGCCAATATTAGGTGAGCGAACGAGTGACGATTGGGTTTATCAACAATGCCTACTCAAAGCAAAATTTATGCTTTTAAAATACACAATGCTACGAAAAAGTATTCTTAACCAAAACAGCGAAGGCAATTTATTAAATGTATTCTAAATCTCAGTTGTTTAGCCCCTATAAAATGATGAGAAGGTGGGATATCAGAAAAATGGGCATAAAAAAAGACCTTCAATTTTGTAAACTAAAGGTCAGTTTGTTGAAAATGTTAGGTTTTGTAGTAATCCCTTAATTGACAGTTGCACCCAGACTTTTATCGCCTGAGTACAATTTTAATTTGTAAAAACTAACAAATCCTCACATCAAAATTCACTCCATTGTCTATATAAATCAGACTTAACACTCTCTTTTTCTCAAGCATCGATATTGTTTTGACCATACTACTTGACATTTTTCGTTTGTGGAGACACAAACGAAGGCGACCGCGCCGTTGGCCGTGTCCTCACGGCCAACTTTAGCTAAAATGTCTAGTAGTATGTGTTTTGACATAGAATATTGTGACTTCCTTGAAAAAAATGAAAATTAAATGTGTTTTTGAATAAAATAGTTATATTTGGTTAATCAAGGTTAAATCGGTTTAAAGTTCTGATTTATAGGGGTTTATGGGTGAAAAATTGTTCGAAAACGTACAATTTTGAATGATGATATTGTTTCGAACACTTAATATTCAAGTTAATTTTAAACGAAATATTAACCCTGATATTTATTAGAAAAGAGTCATGTTGGGTAAGCATATCAAAGCACATATTTAAGCACTTACCCTAATCCATCGCGTATTTTTATGTTTAACTTTAAATACTATAATTCATGAAAAATTTAGAAAATTTTAATGCAGAAACTATTCTGTCAGCTGAAGAGGCTCAAACGATTCAAGGTGGCTTTTACGGACAACTTTTAGATCACACAATTACTTTTATACCGACATCGCCTCCACCGCCACCGTCAGATGAATAAATTGAAGTTTTTGATCATTTATTTTTACCCAAAACATTTAACTTTAAATACTATAATTCATGAAAAATTTAGAAAATTTTAATGCAGAAACTATTTTGTCAGCTGAAGAAGCTCAAACAATTCAAGGTGGTTTTTTTGGACAAATTTTAGATCATACAGTTACCTGAGTAAGTGAGTAAGTCAAAATTTTAAGAGCCTTGGTCTTAAGAAAGTGATTTTTCTGAGGCCAAGGCTTTTGTTTTTGCAGCGCATGATCTTCTAATTACCAAATTAATAAAGCGTTGAAAATGGTTGTATTAAATTTATCAAAAATACAGTTTTTAAATTAATGGTGAATGATGAGACAGCAAAAGCCAACGACCAACAGCTACTAAACGCTTTGAACCACCCAATTGGTAGCGAATGGCGGAGTAGCTGAAAAAAGCCAACAGCCAAAGACCAACAACCAATGGCTCCAGGCAACAACGACTGCAACCTAGAATAAATTTCAATAAGCAGTTTTTGACAACTTTACTATCACTCAAAAAATTACTTTTGTAGCAGATCATGACCATGAAGGGCCTGCTTACTTATAAAGATTTTGAAAATATTCTGTAGATAATACTCTTAACAGCAAGAGTATACGATAGAATGGGTTAGTTTAGCAAAGTCTTCTCTGATACTATTAGGGAGGACTTTTTTGGCTTTAGTGAGTAGGCAAGTGGGACAAAAATTGATTTTAAACTCTCGAGCCATTTTCTTTGTTATCTGGTAAACTATCATAAACCAATTACTAAAAACTATCATGAAAAAGATTTTCATCAATCTTATGTTGATTGCTAGCGTATTTGCTTTGACCTATTGTGGAGGCAAAGGAGGTAACAGTGAAGGAGGCGATACCACTCAAGCCACCGATACCAGTGCTACTGCAAACAACGATACTACTAATACCACTACCACTGCTACTAAAAAGTATACATTAGTTCCAGTAGAATCTCCTGCTTTTGCTGATGCTGAGTTGTCTATCAAAAACCTTGAAAATGACGCGAAGCTCAAAGAAGGCGAAAATACCTTTGAGTTTGAAGTGAAAAACTACAAACTAGGTGAGCAAACACCTGATGCCAAAGACAAAGGCTTGGCTAACTCAGGTAAAGGGCAGCACATTCACTGGATTTTGAACAATGATCCTTACTCGGCCCATTATGAGCCCACAGTAAAGAAAGAGTTAAAAGCAGGAAGCTATGTAGTATTGGCTTTCTTGTCTCGCTCTTATCACGAGAGTGTTAAAAACGGAAAATCATTCGTAATCCGTAAGTTTTCAGTAGGTGATGCTGAGCCTTCAAAAGCGGATTTCAAAGCACCCCATATGTTTTATAGTCGCCCTAAAGGAACTTACAAATGGAATGCAGGCGATAAATTGTTGCTGGACTTCTTCTTGCTCAATGTAGAGCTTTCGGCAGATGGTAATAAAGTAAAGGCTACGATCAATGGCGAAGAGCACATGATTGATAAATGGCAACCTTACGCCATCGAGGGCCTGGAAGCGGGTAAAGTAACGGTGAAACTAGAATTGGTTGATAAAGATGGCAACGCCATCGAAGGGCCGTTCAACACTGTAGAGCGCGAAGTGACTTTGGAAGCGGCTACTGCGGAGGCAAAATAATAAGAGAAACGCTCTGTAAATAATTTATTATGAGGGTGCTGGACTGACTCCAGCACCTTTTTTATTGCTAACCTGCTCAATCAAAATCCGTATATTATGAAGTCGAGATACCTTCTATGTCTTAAAAAGTGATGTAAAACTTATAAATTAAAAAATTATGCAAAGAATAGTATTAGGAGTTTTGATAAGCCTATGTATGGTTACATTGGAAGCAATAGGGCAAAAAGATACTAAATGGCTGAAAAAGTTTAAGAAAAGCACCAACGATTCAGTTTTTATATCTACTCATTCAGACGAACCTTATCAGGTTTTTCGAATGCAGTCTTGGATGTTGGCATTAGATGAAAACAATAAACGGCTTCATGAAGCACCCGTGGGTACCATTATCAATTTCAGTTCCCCTGAAGAAACTCACCTATCAAAAGTGATAAAAGTAGAAAAAAAGAAGGATACCATCATGCAGGTAAGCCACATTGTTTTTAGGTACGATTCTACTTCTACTACAAATAAAAAAGATATTGAAAAAAGAGTAGGGGAGATATATCAAAAGATATTAAAAGGAGCTGATTTTGCTGAAATGGCCAAAAAACATGGGCAAGATGCCACTGCTAACTTAGGAGGAAAACTAGGCCCTTTTAAGACAAATGTTATGGTAAAACCTTTTGAAGATGCAGTACTCAAGCATAAAAAAGGAGACGTTTTTATGGTTTGGACAAGTTATGGGTTACACATTGTGAAGGTAGACGCTGATCATGAAGTTAAATCTAAAGCAATTGTAGATTATGTGCGATTTGTAAGAGGGAAAAAGTACTTAGGCGGTAAAACCGCTGGGTATCAAGTTAGGCTGCCTGCTGGATGGCAGCAAAGACCCACCGATGCTGATATGAATTTACATCGTGCAGACATACCGATTACAGTCAACATTCAAGTGAAAGAACCTGTGGTGGAAATCAGCACTGCTGCACTTGAAAATGGTTATGAAACTTTAAAGTCTACCTACCCTAATGCCGAAATTCCACGCTATGACCTAAGAGAAATAAGCAATTATAAAGGCTTCTATTTCGAACTAGTGCGTAAAATTGACGATGTCAATAAAGTCAAGATATATACCTTTGTGTTTAATAGTAAAAAACACTTTTATGTCATTACATTGACTGGTTTTCAGCAACATCAAGACTATTTGCAACGAATGCTATATATGATGATAAAAGAGATGAAAATAACGAATTAAGTGGTTGTTATGAACTCATCAGTACACATGGTACTCCTTTTTTGATAAGTATACATTTACTGATGAGTTCTATGTTGAAGAGGCTTTCAAAACCGTACACTAATTTTTATTTGCTGGGATTTGCATTTTGGTGGTTTTTATCAATAATGAAAAGTGCTTGAATCGCAACGCCTTTCTTTCCGCCTTAGTTTGT
>DMXI01000593.1 GCA_003483885.1 Microscillaceae bacterium | reverse complement strand
TTTTGTTCAAAATACATCAATGAAGATGACAACTTAAGAGGGCTGTTATTTGCGAAGAATTGTGGGAGGGAAATTTGGAATATAATATTGTCTTGAATCCACAATTCTGAAGCAATCTTTTAGGGCTGCATTTCCATAATCTCTCAAAGTTGTCATCGGTAGCGCAGCGAAGTATCTGAATAAAAACGAGTCCAACACACAGACCCTTCGCGGTGCTCTGGGTGACAATACCCCTACTTGAGTGGTCATCTCCATTGATGTAGTTTGTGTAACAAAATATTATTGATGACAAACCCAGGTTATTATTATTTCACCGTTGTTGGTGTTTGAGCAAAGCGACACCAACAACTCGAGTACCAAGCAAGCCCTATAACCGCAAGTGAACGATAAATAAGGTGAGCTTGCTCTTGAGGAGCAATGGGTTGTTGTTGGCGTTGCATTTAAACGCCAACAACGGTTAAAAAAACTTAGGGGAATCATTCAAATCCATCCAAGAAGTTAAAATACACACAGATTCTTCATTTCATTCAGAATGACACGGCTTTTTAAGCTATCATTCTAGATTTATGTATTTGGGACCAAACATAGGTCGTTAGGATGACAAGACCAACTTATCATTTTATCGTTGTTAGTGGTGTTGCTTAAACACCAACAACAGCCAAATTATCCATTACTTCCTTTTCCCGATATAAATAAACACTGGAAAATGATCGCTAAAACCACCCAAATACCTACGTCCAGCATAGGTACGGTCAGGATAACCTTTGTAACGTCCCTCTTTCTGTTTGAGCATCTCGGGGGCATATACTTTCGCCGATTTAGACAAATAACGATACTGAGATTTGCTTCCTTTGACCAGCGCTTTGCTTACAATGATTTGATCAAACAAAAACCACTCATCTCGATAACGTAGCGAGCCAATGCCTTTCTTGTAAAGCGGAGCCATGGCGTTGTATAAGTTTTTGCCCTTGGGTCGTTTGGCAAACGCTTTCAAACCTTGCGTAAGACTGGGGTCATTGGGATTGTCGTTCAGGTCTCCCATTACAATTAGCTTGGCATTCCTGTTGGCATTCAATAAGGAATCGGCAACCCTGCGAGACAATTTAGCGGCCAACATTCTACGTGGCGCACTTCGTTCTTTACCACCATAACGCGAAGGCCAATGGTTCACAATCAGGTGCATTTCGTCTCCATCAAACTCTCCGGTTACCAATAATTGGTCTCGGGTAATAAAATCAGGTTGATTCTTATCTGTCAATCGGTAACTTTTGCTGGAAGTCACCTTAAAGTATTCTGGACGATAAATCAAGGCTACATCTATCCCGCGGCGGTCAGGCGAGGGATAATGTACAATTTTGTAATTGTATTTTTTAAGATGTTTGGTTTTCACCAAATCTTCTACCACTTGCTTGTTTTCTACTTCACACAAACCTATCACTGCGGGAGGTTCTTCCCCCAGTTTAGACAATACCAACGAAAGTTTATCCAATTTTTTGGCATAGCGATCTGCATCCCATTGTTTTCTACCACTGGGCAAAAATTCTTCATCTCTTTTTTCGGGATCATCTACGGTATCAAACAAGTTTTCTACATTATAAAACGCAATGCATCTTTTTTGATACTTGGCCTGAGCGGCTACCAAAGTGGTATTGACTACCACAAGAATTATCAAAAGCGTATGTTTTTTCATAGGTTCTTCAATGATTTATGAGGAGGAGTCGTTGTGACTTACAGGGCAAAGGTAATGATAAAATTGGTTTGAAAAATGTTTAAAATTAACCCTTCATCCCACTTGATTTAGCACTCAAGACAAAAGCCAGACCTCAAGAGATCCGGCTTTTTGTATGACTATTTTTGCTCGCTTTGAGTTAATCTCTGGTAAATTCAAAGTTGACGGTATCGGTTTTGCCACCTCCAGTCACAATCACTTGCATTGCGCCATCGGGTCCTTGGTAGCTACCATACAGGCCATTGTTGGGTACATCACCCGAAAAACGAAGGGTACCATTAGAAAATACCTGAATTTGAACCGTACTCGCATTTCCAAAGAAAGAAGGATTCCAGGTTAAATTAAAAGTGTCCCCAGTAAAGATATTGGCTCCTTCGGCGGGAGCAGTAATGCCTTCGGTAGCAGTTGTGGCCACAATTGGAAAACAATGACTGGTCACGCCATTCATCAAGTGTCGAGATTGACCTGGTAGGGTCAAAGGCACGATTTCTACAAAGATATTGAATGGGTCTACCGGGCAAGGATTGTTGCTGTTAGGGCAAGATTCTAATTGATCTATAATGTCGACAGTAAAATACATTCTAATGAGACGACTATAGGTTGAGAATGAATGGCTTCCAATGAGTACTCCTCCTGAATTGGAAGCACAAGAAGGACTTTCGTTACGGTAGACCCGAACTTCATACCATTTGTTCACTGGAATTATAGGGGCTGCCTGTCCCCCTAAAAACTTAATTTCCACTTTATCAATGTACGAATAGCCCGGAATTATGTCATTACGAACCAAGTTGGCCTCAAAGGCACTTACTCGAGTAATAATGTCCTGAGCCAACGCCTGATTGGTGGCCCAAATGCTTAAAAATAACACAGCAAATGATAATACTACTTTTTTCATGATGTTTTGTTTTAGTATGAATTTTTAAATCATTGACTGCAAAGAGAACAAAAAGCGATGATATCTACTTGGGCATATTATGCAAATCATTGGGCATATCGTTCACATGTTTAATCAACTGAATATCAAAGTATTAGCTTTATAAAATTTGATGTTAGCTCACATACAATGGGTTGTATTATGCAGACATCTACCCTCATTTAGCATTCTCAAAAAAGAACCTATCTGGTGCGCATTTGCAATACGTTTCCTTTTTTAAGTCCTTAGCATTTCTAATGCGAACCTTCAAGGTATAATCATTGATGCATTTAAGCTTGAAACGCATTACAAATTGAAAATCCTCGGCTTGTCGGGATGCTCGTAAATATTAGACACTCATTAAAAATGAGCGCCAGAAGGTTGCATTATTTAGACTTCTATCCTCATTTGGCATTCTCAAAAAGGAGTCAAGTTATACCCCAAAACACCATCAACTAAAAAAGGCTACTCCAAATACTTGGAGCAGCCTTTCTAGATATATTTTGGCTTATTTATTTACAATTACTTAGCGCACGTACAAACGACGGTGTACTTGCTCGCCGTCCTGGCCTATCAACTTCACTGTAAACAAACCACGTCCGCATCCGCGCAAGTTGAAGTAAAGCGTTTTTTCACCTTCTACATCTTTGCTGCGAACCAACTCTCCTTTTTGATTATAAATCATCAATTTGGCAGGGGTTGGAGAAGCTACTTTCACGAATACTAAGCCACGGGTTGGGTTCGGGAACAATTTGCGAATCTGCAACTTCAACTCTCTCTTCTTGATGATTTCAAAGTTGATTTCGCTAGACTCACCCTGGAAACCTTTACCGCGACCTTCGGTAAAAGGAGTCGCTTTTAAGCTATATTTACCTGGGAACAAGTAGTGTCCGAAGTAATTACCCCAGAAGTCACCAAACAAAGTATAAGGAGCACGATTTTCAATACGCTTAAAGGTCTTACCACAGAAGTCCATTTCAAACTTCACACTACCCACTGTACCATCCGACATATTGGCTTGTACTGTTAAAATACGTGAAGGTAAGTCATACAAGTTGATTACATCGCCTTCTTTGATCTCACGAATAGCACGGTTACGCAATGCATCTATCAAAGTATAGCTCACAACACTTACACAAGCTACCTCGCTGGCATTGGCCGAAACGCTTACTGCGCGTCCTTGCTCGTTGTTCCAAGTCAAAGTCAATACATTTACAGAATCTGCCTGAGTAGTAAATGAGTTGTCGCCTGGTTGAGCAGTAAATGCTCCAGTCTGACCAGCCAACGCCCAGTTTACTTCCACCGCTACTGTATTAGGGTTATTAATCACCCAGTTACGCGTTTGAGCAGGGTTGTCGCTACAGTTGGTAGCTACAGTCAACGGCAATACTTTATTCAATTTTAAAACCACTGATACTGGCAAGTGATCAGAAACGTTGTTAGCATAAGTCGCTGAATATACCTCATAGTGTACCGTTTCAGTATTGGCCACATAGTTGTCAATCAACTCGTCAGATACCGAAATGTGATCAATCATGTTGTCGCTAAATACAAACGAACGGAAACCTTGTAAGCTCAATGGCTTGGTTAAGATTTGATAAAACTGATCATCACCAGGAGTAGGTGCATTGTCGTTGGCATATTGCTCGTAACTTGATACCGTGCTAGAGATGTCGGCTACGGTTTCGTCTACATCATCGTTGTAGTCTCCAGCCAATACAATGTTTGCCTGAGCATATGCAGAATCTAATAATTCTTTCAATTTCTCTACATCATACTTACGCATATCGTAACGCCCTTGAGCATCGCTTCGGCTATTGGCACGAGCGTGGATGTTTACAAAGTGGAAACGCTCCGTAGTTCCTTGAATGGTTACATCAGCAATCATCATAAATGGCAAACGACCGCTGGCGTAGAAACGTGTAGGATCAGGATTTGGGTAATCAGACAACTGACTTGCATCTCCTCCATTGTATAGTGGGTGAATGTTTTCTAACAAAGTGCGGGTTTCCACTACACTTACCGTTGATTTCTTGTATAAGAAAGCTACTTTTTGCGACTCGCGAGGTACGTTTGGAGGACGAGAAACAGCGTTTAATTGAATTACCAATTCGTAATCCGTCAACTCGTTGGCCAAAGTTTGCATCAAGTTTTCGTCTGCAATCTCCTGAAATGCATATACATCTGCATTCAATTGCTGAATGATTGCTTTTGCTCTTTCTTTCTGTAAGTTTTCGTCAGAAGGACCATTGCCAGGGTTTCCAAACCACTCAATGTTCCAGGTTACTACTTCTAGCGTAGAGTCAGTACCTGTTCCACCGTTACCCGGTACAAAATCAGTAGCACAAGGCAAGTCAGCGGCAAAGCGAGGCAATAATTGAGGGGTGCCACGGAAGCTACCAATTACTCCGGTTACTTCACAAATTTGAGGTTGCGTTTTGGTAATCAAAGACGCTACATCTACATCTATTCTTACCTGACCAGCCCCACTGGCATCCGTTACGGCATAATTTGAGTTCCCAAACAGAAGGTCACCTGGTCTCGGGAAACTTACATCTACGATTTTCACCAATTGACCTTCAAACTGTGCCAATTGAGCTAAAGTAATTACCTGAGGAGTAATGGTAATGGTAGGCGTGTCTACTTTAGTGATGTTGGCAGGTTCGATGCTACCCAATTGTAATTGGTCATTGAAAGCAGTCAAAGTAGCGGTGATGATTAATTGATCACCAATTTGGAAGTTGGCTGCGTGAACGTCAGTATCAAAAACAGCAATACCACCTGTATTATCCTGAATGAAAGCAGGACCACCAAATTCGCCTACTGCCGTCAATACGCCTTCTATAGTTACCACAGTTCCTTGGGCCGAGGCACGTGCTTCAGCAATGGTGATTTTAGTAGGGTTTGGAGGGTTTACTACTCCGCCATTTTCAGTACCGGGGGTAGGTTCAGCCACTGAGTAAGTATCCGTGTTCAATGCTCCACCTTGGCCATTAGGCAAACGCTGGATAGAAACTGTACTAGCATCTCCATTTTGCGCTTCGTTGATTTGTCCTTGACCTGCATTCAATAATACTAACAAACCAGCATCATCGCTATCGTTGGTATCATATACCAAAGCATCTACCAAATTGTCGGTAGTTACTGCAGAACCATTTGGGAAGCTGCTGGCAGGTGCTTGATACAAAGCAACTGCATCTGCGCCATTTTGAAGACCATTGGTCGTAAAGGCAACTAAGTTTACATTGGGTACCGAAGCACTTCCAATTACAAAATACCCTTGAGCATTGGTGCTAAATCCAGTCAAGTCAATGGTGTTGTAGCTTTGGTCGTTGCTACCATTGAAAAGTACAACCACTAAACCATCCAATGAAGTGTTTCCTACCCCACCATCGTACAATTCAATAAATTCGTTAGCATCAGTGCTTGGATTATCAGCGTCTACTTCGTTGATGATTACATTTACTGGTTGAGAAACCGTACCCTGTGTTTTGTTTTCAATACCAGGCGTGTTGATCGCTTCGCCTTCGTCGGCAGTAGCTGCGGGGAATGCAGGCAAACCAGTGCCATCAAAATCATTTCTTACCCAATCGCTGGTACTACCAGTATTGGTTCCGTTAGGAATACGAGAAGCACCTCCTACAGTGAAAGTAACGCCATCGTATCCGCGCGCTAAGGTTACCTCTGAATACGTTTGGTCAGTAGATCCTCCATCATTCACGGCAATACCGTCAATCACTTTGTCCCAAGGCGTGCTGTCCAAAGTACCGTCATTATCTGTATCTAAGTCGTTGCCTAATGCTCCGGTAAAGTTTTCTACTAACAAAAAGGTGTTAGTTCCATTTTCAATTTGGTTGTTCAGTAATCCAGTAGTCCAGTAACCATTGGCATCGGTCGTACCTACTGTGAATACACGATCAATTGTACCTGCACCTGTGCCGTCTCCCTCGATCACAAGTAAGGTATAAGCGCTAAAGTCAGTGTTGGCACTTCCTAAAAGCTCAATAAATTCGTTGGTATCTGAACTCGTATGATTGGCTACAAACTCATTGATTAATAAGTTTACGGCAGGAGCTCCAAAATTTTGGTCGTTGTTGGCGTTTCCAAAAGTATTGGCAGCAGGGGTTGCCCAGGTAAAATCTTCGTAAGTAGTACCAGTTCCAGTCAATTGAAGCGAAAACCCTACCGCAGTGCCACTGTTTTCAGCCACACCAATATCGGTACTGGTCAATCCACTGGCAGGACCATTGGCCGCCGTGAATGAACCTTCGTAGCTCAAAAACTGAATCACTTGTCCGCCATTGTCTACCAAGGCAATGCCATCGGGGCTTCCGTTTTGGATACCATTGCTAGGGTAAGTAACGCTTACAAAACCAAAACCATTGACCGTATTAGGAATTGTTCCTGAAAGGTTCTGGGTGTTGTAAGTGCTTAAACTGCTACTAGAACCATTGTACAATACAATAGACCATCCGGTAAGATCGGTACCCGCAGGGCCAGCGATTTCAATAGCTTCTCCAGTATCAGTGCCTGAGTTGTCGTAGTGAACTTCGTTAATAAAAACCGAAGTCTGTCCAAAGGTTACCACACTTAAGCTGCATAGTAACACTAAGGTTAATAAGTGTAATCGTTTTGCAAAGTAAAACATAAAAATTTAAAGGTTAGACTAGGAAACACTTTCCATATATTCGCAAAAGTAGTAAGATCGAATAGGATGATGACTCGGAAAAAATTAACTTTTAATTAATTAAGGATAATAGGGCAAACTAAATAGGTTACTGGCAAACAACCGGTTAGATATGTGCAAGTTATATCTTAACACAAATAGCATAATATTTAAGAAACATTTCGATAACAATTACTTAACAATAGTCAAACCACTATACTTTTAATTTCACTTGATAAAATCACTCAGGTAATATTTAGCAAAAAAAGCAGTCAAAACTGACTGCGCTTATATTGTAAAACTGGGATAAAAATAAGATGTCTTTTGTTTTTCTCCCTTGTTCGGTGTTTTAGCGAAGCGACACCAACAAGCAATGATCGGCTTATTGGGTAGGCCCATTATCCACTTTTGCCTCTATGGCCTCTTGAATATCGGCGCTTAGCAGGGAAAAGAAATCTAACCCAGTCGCTTGCTCTAGGGCATCCACCGATACCCGATATTGTCCCCAGTCGTTGGCAATAGATTGGGTGTTGGGCATATCTACTGCAATTACCCGAGTATTGTTGTTTATTCTTACCAAATCATCGTTACCATTGGGTAACACCAATATGACCTTCCAGGTGTTAGAAGGTACCACTACATTTCCATTGGCAATATCATTCGTTACGCCTCCATTGCTCCCGGTTCCGCCTTGTCCATAGCCTCCCGCAATAATATAAAGCTCATTACCTGCTTCTACCAAATCGCGGCAGTACTCTTCCAGCTGCCGCCAGGTTTCGCGGTTGTTGCTAGGCGCTTGCGGGATCATATTGGTCATCACAAACGTAGCTGAGTTGACCAAAGTGCTGCGGGTACGATCCGCCGAAGGGCACAAATGCCCCTGATCAAACCCCGAACTCCGATAATCGTTTTGAGTAACTCGATACCATTCCTGGGGCACCTCTATATCAGGACGAAAATCATCTTGACGTTCGGCGCTCCCTCTCCAAGTATTATCTAAATGCCAACTTACCCAATTGGCCTGACCCCGGTCTCGATTATAAGCTAAAACAAACTCATCCTTAGGGATCAAATAATTGGTGGGCATATTTATATCTGCTTGGGCATTGCTGGGGTTGCCTAAGGCAATGTGTACCTCACTTGGGTTTTGCGGTAGAGGATCTATGGTAATGTCTTTGGGGGTTGGCTGGCAAGCACTGAGTATTAGTAAAGCAGTTAAAATAACAAATAAGTGATTCTTCAATATTTTCATAGATGCAAATTTGGCGCATTCCAATAATTTTACAGAGTCACCTCAAAGATAAAAACAGGAGATAAATCGTGGCAATTTTATAGCGTTCTAAGTATCGAAAAACCTGTGATTGCTTTTTTATTTACCAGAATATTTTTTGGTAAAAGCATATGCTAGCCAAAGAGAAGATTAAACTGATTTTTAAAACAAAATATTGTATTATTTTGATATTAGTAAATCTTCACTTATTATTATGAGTGTTTTACTATTTTTAAACTACATGATGACTATCATCATGTAGTAATTTTATGATCTTTCACCGCTATACTATCATAAGGTTTGATACCCCCACTCACTTCAGTGTATGAGTTGAAAACACCTGGATTGTCCGTATCCAGCACTTACCTCAATAGTGACACGATATCAAGCCTTGGCTAACAAATTAAAAAACAAGCGTTTTTCGGCACCGAAAAAACGCCCATTGAAATTAGAATGTTTTCTTAATGCTATTTTTCATTGATCGGGAGGCCTATGGCCTTGGCTCGAGCAGGTGGCTATTTCTTAAGAAAACCAAGCTTAAAACATAAAAATCTCATGTCAAAAAAACACAAGCACGTCTTACACAAGGAAGATTACTTGGGCAACTTACAGTACGATTTACCAGCAGGATTAGTAGTATTTTTAGTGGCCATCCCTTTGTGCTTAGGTATCGCAATGGGTTCTCAACCCAGCGACGAAAATTTAAAGTTTCCAGTATTTGCGGGTATTATTTCAGGGATCATAGGTGGGCTTGTAGTTCCTTTGATGAGTCGAGCTCAACTAAGCGTAAGTGGCCCAGCCGCTGGGCTTATTACAGTGGTCATAGCTGGTGTTACCTCTATTGCTTCGTTTCAAGGCTTTTTGGTAGCGGTATTTTTAGGGGGCATTATTCAAATCATTTTAGGCGTATTTCGGGCAGGTTTTGTAGCCTACTATATTCCCTCCTCAGTAATTAAAGGAATGTTAGCCGCTATTGGTATTATATTGATCCTTAAGCAAATGCCGCATGCCATTGGGTACGACGCTAAGCTTTTCTCACTAAAGTTTAGTGAAACCAAAGTACATGAAAATACTTTTACGGCTATTTTGCACGCGATCGAACACGTAGAATGGGGGGCGCTTATTATTACTCTCATTTCGCTGGCAGTCATGATTGGCTGGAACTATACCATACTCACAAGATTTCGCTGGATACCCAGTGCTTTGGCAGTGGTAATTTTAGGGGTGGTTTTAAATGAGTTTTTCTTAAAAAGTATGCTGCCTACCCTCACGCTCAATCCTTCGCATCGGATCAGTCTCCCCACTGGCAGTATTATGGAAGGTTTGACTTTCCCAGACTGGTCTTATCTGACCAAAACCGAAGTTTGGATTACCGCCATTACCATTGGGTTGATTGCCAGTGTGCAAGCCTTGCTTACCGTAGAAGCAGTAGACAAACTTGATCCACAAAAACGAAAGTCTCCTCTAAATAGGGAATTAATTGCCCAAGGCGTAGGAAACATGGCTTCCGGACTTATTGGAGGTTTGCCGATTACTTCGGTGATTGTGCGTAGTTCGGCCAGTGTAAATATGGGTGGAAGAACCAAAATGGTGGCCGTTTTCCACGGTATCTTTTTGTTGTTATCCGTTCTTTTTATTGCCCGTTACCTTAATTTGGTTCCTCTCGCAAGTTTATCAGCTATCTTATTAATGATTGGTTATAAGTTGGCCAAACCCGCCGTATTTAAAGCCATTTACCAAAAAGGTTGGGAACAATTTGCCCCATTCCTTATTACTATAGTAGCCATTTTGCTCACCGACTTATTGATCGGGGTCATGATTGGTATTGTGATTGGCTTATTTTTCGTGGTTCGTTCCAATTTCCATTCTTCTATCTCAGTCACCAAAGACGGGGAATGCACTGTACTGAGGTTCAACAAAGATGCTTCTTTCCTCAATAAACCTCTTTTGCTGGATGCCCTCGAGAGCATTGAAGAAAACGCCCACGTGGTAATTGATGGCACTCGCGCTCAATACATTGATAGTGATATTTCGGAATTGCTTGAGGAGTTTGAACAGGAAGCCAAACTGAAAAACATCAAAGTGGAGCTTCGCAATGTATATAGGTTGATACCTATGTAGCAAACGCAACAAGCTTGATTTGTAAAAGGCAAATAATAAGATGGTTCTTATTGTTTGTCTTTTTTTAGTTTACAAAGCTACCACCACTCCTACTCTACCCAGCTTTTTTTAAAACTATTATCGCCGCCTCAGTTCGTGTTTTCGTTAGGTTAAGGATTTTCTCCTCCTATTTTAAGATTTAAACTTTTAAAAACGATTTCATTGCCTCCGCTTGTGTCTC
>DMXI01000080.1 GCA_003483885.1 Microscillaceae bacterium | reverse complement strand
TTTCCGTAAATTCGCTCATAATCTTTCTTTTTCTAACATGTAAAAATAATAAAAAAAAATGACATTTGGACTATCATTTACAAGGTTTTAAGCGCAAACAGAGGCTCTTTCTTAAGGGATGTAAGTTATCGAGAATAAATATTGATTTTGGGGTGAAATTAGGGCTAAAATTAACATTAAAAAGTTAGTAAAAACGTACAACTTTTCTTACCATAATGCTAAGTAATTATCAAATACGTGGGTTATTCTTCACCAGAGGTTTATCATAGTCTTTTATAGCCTTATAAAGAATTATTTCTGCTTGTTTAGGGTACTTCTCCCAAAATAATTTCAATGCTTTCAGCAGTTTGGTGTACACCCAAGAAACTACTTCTGGACTCTGTAATTTAACTTTGGTAGATTCTTCAAATAAGGCATTCTCTAAGTTTACACTCACTGCCGCAATTAACCCTTTTTTAAAATCTTTTCCTTTGATTTTTTCTGCTTCAGAAATCCCTCTATTTCTGGCAAACGATTTTAGTGAGGAAGTTAATGCCCGACGAAAACCAGTTAAATGAGTTCCTCCCCAACTTGTTAGATTATTGTTGACGTAACATTGCACTTTTTCTATACAAGATGCTTGATAGTTAAAGGCTATTTTTATTCCTGTCTGGTTTAGGCTAAATGTATTTGATAAAATTAAAGTTGAATTGCTACTTAAGGTAGGGATAAATTCTGACAAACCGTTTTTGGCTTGAAATTTCTGATATGCTCTTGTTTCGTGTCGTTTTTTTTGATTACGATTATCTTTTAAACCAAAACAAACTCCTTGATTGAGACAAGCCAATTTCCATAAACGCTCAGCTATTCGCTGTACATCAAAAATAATCTCTGTAAAAAGTGTTTCATCGGGTTTAAAGTGAATCAGGACCATACCCTTTAAATCAGCGTTTTCTCCCTGTTGCAGATCAGTTATAGGCTTGCCTTGTTTGTAACTTTGGTGGTAAACTTTTTCTCCAACACGAAAAGTAACTTTTAGGAATGATGAAAGTGCATTTATAACTGCTAAGCTAAGCCCATAAGGTCTTGTTGCCTGTTTATAATTAGTTAATTCTGATTGCATTTCCGTTTGTATTTCTCCTGTTGTAGAAATGAATCCTATATTACCACGCACAATCACAGAGTTATCTTCTTCGATATCAATGTCAAGCTCAAGCATGCTCCTATTACCATTCGCTAAAGCTCTAATTAATAGCACCTCTAGCATTTCATGTAAACCTCTCACTCCTACATCTCCTAAGTACATTGCGGGACGCACTTGAATGGCTTCCAGCGGGTTTAGCGTTCGAATATTGTGGATTGGGGAACTTTCAAGATTACCTGAAGATGCGCTCATTTTAGCGTTTTTTTTAACATCTTAAGATACAAAAAAGTGCTTAAAATACGCTCTTATTTTTCATATAAAATCAGCAAAAACATCACACTTTGTAACATAAAAAAACCGAGAGCAAATGCCCTCGGCTTCGGTGTGACTATGATATAAAGCAGTGAAATTTTTTACCTGTTATTTTAGAACAGGTGTGCAAGGGTTATTGCTTGCGCTTACGGTTGTTGTGCTTCTTACGATGAATATTTTTGCTGGCGCGGTTTTGTTTACGTTGGATTTTAGCGCGTTCTTTTTTGGTTACTTTACCATCGGCTTTTGCCTGGCGCTTGGTTTTACGAATGTCTTTTTGTTGACGACGCAACTTGCGGGTTTCCTTTTTGGTCAATTCACCCGATTTTACGCCATTACGGATTCGTTTCTTCTGGTTAATTTGACGCTTTTTAGCTTTTGGGGTAGCCGTTTGAGCTTGAGTTTGGTTCGAGAAAGCAAAGGTCAAAGCGAATGCAAATAAGAATCCTAGAAAGTATTTAGTAATTTTCATAATAATAATTTTAGTGAATTGTTTTAGTGTTTATCTGGGCGTGTTTGTTTTGTTGAATCATAACGCTCACGCTGTTTTGGTGCTTAGACGCGGCTTTGCAGGGAAGGTTTAATTGGTAGGCAATATTTTTATAGAAAACGGACAATGATTTTTTCTAAATCACTGATAATCAAACATTTTATTTTTTGATTATTTCACTTTTTGTATACAAAAAAACGATTGCCTATCAAGACAACCGTTGTACTATTTCAATATTATTTATACTTAAATGGCGTTTAGTCTTCGCCACGGGTAATTTCAAAAGGTAGTTTCACCAACCGGGCAAACTGCTTTCCTAAGTCTTCTATGTCTTCATCAAAATATTCCCACACCACTTGAGCTTGCGGAATACTTTCAAGGGTTTTCAATACATCTACACAGGCCTTGGTAGAGGCTGAATTAATATACTCTAATTTAAAATGTACTTTAATATCCTTAAGAGTACCACGGTGAGCTTCAAACCATTCTACTACTGGCTCATAAAAGTCCATAGCATCTTCGGGCAATGATCTCCCGCTGATTTCGAATACTCCACGCTTGGCATCTAATATAATTTGAGGAGTATCTTCGGTTCCTTCTAAACTGATAATTTCTACCATAAAGCGGTGATTTA
>DMXI01000390.1 GCA_003483885.1 Microscillaceae bacterium | reverse complement strand
TCATAATTCATAATTGATTAACGACTGTTAGTCATCCACAAATACTCGATCTTTGCCCAAAAACTCGGGAGTTTGAACCGAAAATACCTGAAGGGGTTTTCTGGAAGTGACTTTGACGGCATGCACACTACCTTCGGGGATGGCGATCCAATCTCCTTTCTTGACTGTGAAGGTTTTGTCATTGAGACGCATTGTGCCCTTACCCGCCAAAATATACACTTGCTCAGTGTGTTTGAGGTGTTTGTGGGCTTTGACTCCTTTCTTGATCCAAATCACAAAACTCGAGGTGTGCTTGTCCGAGTACACCTTTTGCACCTTTACATTGTTATAAGCTCCTTGAGGCTTGAGTTTTGCCAATTGAGTGAGGTTTTGGGAGAAGCTAAGGTGGGCAATGAAAACAAACGCAATGATTTTGAGTAGAGTTTTAGTCATTTGGTAATAGTGTAAGTTTTGGGAGGTATTTTGAAGAAAATATTCAAACGCTGATGTAAATGTAAGATAAATAAAAAGGTGCATTTGACAATAGAATATGTATTGCCACTAATACACCTGATGTATTGGTATTTTATAAATAAAGTTGATTAGGTTAATTTTTTGGAAGAAGATAACTGACGAATAGTATTTTATCCTCCGACTTGTTGGCCTCCGCCGGTACTTTGATGTTTAGAGTCATGTCCATCAGCACATTGTACTGTACAGGCAGCAACCGCCTTTACATCTAAAGTCCAGTTAGTCTGGATACTGTTAGAAACCACACTTTCTCTCATCACTATATTTGTAAGGAGATGTCTTTGCTCTATAGAGTTCGTTTCCAAACGAATTTGATTATCTTTTAATTCCTCATTATCCAATAGTGTAACTCCAAAACGATTCTGTGCTTTATGCTTTTGAAGAATATGACGAATTTCTTCAAAGCACTTTGTATCTTGCTCAGTAAGTATTTGACTTGGATTTAACTCAGAAGCAATTCCATACTCAAAAACAAGAGTTTTAGTTTTTGTTTCCATTTTGATTATATTTGAATTACGAAATATTGTATTACCAAATGTAACGATTTATTTTCTAAAACAATAAAAATACCAATTACACTATATTGAATCATGAAATTAATCTTTGTTCTACTGTTTATCTTTGCCTTGTTCGATGTATCCAGTGCACAACTAGAGAACAACTGGAATGTATTAAGAATAGTGCATACAGAAGAACTGAAGTTTTATAAGCAAAAGTCGGATTATTTTGTTGAGCAAAAGGTTCTAGATAGTGCATTAATCTTTTTAAATGGAGAGAATAAACGGCTTAAATTCTTGAAAAGATATGTAGAGTATTTTGATAATTTACTTCACATAGGACGATTTGCAACTAGGACATATCAGTATAGTGATGGTATAAAAGTTCTGAGCAAAAGCCTGAGATCATATCCAGCTTGCCTTAAGGAGGTTCCTGATTCTATAAGAACAAAGGTCAAAAGTTATGCTTCAGTGGTGTATGATGTTTTTTCTGATTTATATAGACTTTCTTACGCTCATGATGCTTCGCTAGATCAATCATTGAAATTTTTAGATTTAAGAAGGGATATTTATGGCATTAATCACAGGTTTACAGCACATGCATATGTAAGCCTTGGAATAGTGTACAAGAATAATAAAAAATACAAGGATGCACTAAATTGTTATAATACAGCTTTGAGAATTTATGAGGGGTTATCTAAAAAAGAAAGAGGCTTCAAAAAATATCCATTAATTAATTTAGGCAAACTTTACTATGAGCTTGGAGATTATAACTCTGCTCTGAAGTATTTTAACCAAGCATTAGATGTATCTATCAAAGTAGATGGTATAAAGTCTGCTTTAGTGGCATCCAATTATACTAACATAGGGAATGTATATTTGAGAATTAAATTATATGATTTAGCACTTGAAAGTTATGCAAAAGCTTTAAAACTACGTAAAAATAAATATGGTGAAAAACATCCTTTTATTGCGTTTTTATATAATGAGATTGGAGATTTACATAGGAAACAACAAGAGCCTGGTAAAGCAATTAAATATTATCAGAAAGCGCTAGTTTCAAATACCAAAAACTTTCATGATACCATTAATATTTATGCTTTGCCTCAAAATATTGATGACATATATAGAAATAAATATTTGTTTACAACTCTTGTTGCTAAGGCATCTTTACTTTTGCAATTAGATTCACGAAAAAATAATCTTGAGCAAGCCTACAAAACTTACCAATTAGCTGATAGGCTAGTAGACCAAATGCGTAAAAGTCTCCTGCGAAAAAGTGATGAATTGTTGCTCACCTCAACGGTAGCTTCTATGTACGAAAAAGCCCTCCAGGTTTGTTGGCGATTGAGTAAGTACAAAAAAGATGATCAGGTTAACATCTCAGACGAAGGAAAGACTCAAGTGCCAAACGAAAATCCATTTACTAAAAAATACAACCCTTATTGGGTTAAAGCTTTTTACTTTGCGGAGAAGGGTAAATCTAGTGTGTTGCGTAAACTGGCGACCGATGCTTCGGCCAAAATCCAAAGCAATATTCCCGAGGCTGTCTTAGAGCAAGAGCGGAGACTCAACGGGGCCATCTTGTATTATCAGCGTCAACTGGATCGTTTTCAATTGAAAAAACAATTAACCCATCGCGACAGTGTACAAAAGCAACGTTTTGAAGATCAGCGGTTTGAGTTACGCCGCAAGTATGATCAACTGCTGCGTGATTTGGAAGAAAAATACCCCGATTATTACGACCTCAAGCACAGTAGTTACATTGCTAGTGTAGCCGATGTACAGCGTCGCCTGGATGCCAAAACTGCCCTGATAGAGTATGTTATTACCGAAAAGCAGTTGTTTAGCTTTGTCATTACCCAAAATGATTTCCAGGTATATGAACAAACCATTGACCGGAAAAAACTTAAAAAAGAAATTACCCGTTGGCTCAACAATATTCAGGGTGGCTCCGACGATGCCTATTTACCTCGGGGCTATCGTTTTTTCAAGCAGTTTATTCAGCCTTTACAAGCGCATCTGAAAGACAAAAAGCACCTGCTCATTATCCCTGATGCACTTTTGAGTCGTCTGCCTTTTGAGGCCATCATTACTCAAAACAATGTGCCCGAAGGCAAACCCGAAAGCTATCCTTACCTCATTCGCAAGTGGGGAGTTACGCTGTATCCCTCGGCAAGCCTGGCCCTGATGCAACACCAACGCCTAGGCGCAAAATATACTCAAGACTTTTTGGGCTTGGCTCCCGTATTTGAGAAAAAGCCTTCTCAACAAGGGGCATTTAGAACCAAATTGAATGCCTTGCCCTTTACCAAAAAAGAGGTGGAAACCATTCACCAGCTCTTTCAAAAACAACAAAAAACCAGCAAAGTAGTTACTGGCGAACAAGTGACTGAGCGAATGGTGAAAAACCTGATGGGACGTTATAAATTCATTCATTTTGCTACCCACGGTTTTCTGGAAGACAAGACTCCTGCTTTGGCTTTTTACCCTGACCAAACCATTGATTCGCTTCGCCCCCAAAACAACGATGGGGCTTTATCGCTGGAAGAAATCTTTAATCTAAAATTTAAGGCCGATATGGTGGTGCTCAGTAGTTGCCAGGGAGGCGCAGGAAAAAATGTACGCGGAGAGGGAATTTTAGCCATAACCCGAGGCTTTGTATACTTGGGCACTCCCCACATTATTTATACCCTGTGGTCGGTCAACGACAAGGATGCAGCCGAACTCATGATTCGTTTTTACAATAACATGAGTCAGGGAAAAAGCTACCGAGAGGCATTACGCTTGGCCAAGCTATCTATGTTGGAAAGCGCCCAAACTGCCTGGCCCAAGTGGTGGGCTGGGTTTACGATGATGAGCAAGCTTAAGTAAGGGTGACGCGTTGCTAAGTGAAAAATTAAAAGTGAGATCCTTCCTACGTCAGGACAAGAGTGAAAAATGGCTCGAAGCGAAGAGGGGAACAGGGATCAGGGAAAAAGGGTGGCGCGAAGCGCAGCTAAGGGCTAATGACCAAAAGCCTATTCTCATATTTGCAAAATTAATAATTAATCATCAATAATCAGCTAAGCCGAAGGCGGAACACGCTGTCCTGAGCGAAGCCGAAGGAACTAACAATAGAACAATGAAGCAATAAGCCGAAGGCGAAACAATGAAGTAAAAATCAAATCCTAAACCCTATAAAGGTAATATCATCTCGTTGTTCGGTGCCCTTTTGGTGGTTTTGCAAGGCAGTCAGGAAAAAGTCTTTTTGTTGATCTAGTGGTTTGGGGTGTATTTTTAGCATAAACTTGTACAGCTTCGTAGTGCCCAAATGACGCCGACCTGGACTGGCCGCATCGGTGTAGCCATCGGTGATCAAATAAATCATATCTCCCCGCTCTACCTCAAAAACCATATTGGTAAATGGACGTTGTGCCCGTTTGAGCCAACCTCCCAATGCCCGACGGTTTCCCTTGATTTTGTGAATTTCCCCCAAATGACTGTAATACATATTAGATTTTGCTCCACAAAAAATCACCTTGATGGGTTCCCCTGGCTTTTTGAGGCGGGTGCTTCCCATTGGAGTTTCTACACAACACAAGCTCAAATCCATACCATCTATGCCCTTAGATTCTTCTTGTTTCAGCGAAGTATAGATTTCGGCATCCAGGGTTTCCAATATTTCACTGGGTTCCAAAATCTTCTTCTCTCGCACGATTTGGTTGAGCAATGTATGGCCAATCATACTCATAAAGGCTCCAGGTACACCGTGCCCGGTACAATCTACCGTCGCAATAAAAGTTTTGTTATCAATTTGGCTAAACCAGTAAAAGTCGCCCGAAACTACATCCTTTGGCGAAAAAATGATAAAAGCATCACTAAACGATTTTTGGATTTCGATAGGGTTGGGCAAAATGGCTTGCTGTATTTTTTTTGCATAACTAATGCTATCGGTAATGCGACTATTTTTTAACTGGAGTTCATCCAGAGTTTCTTCCAAAACGCCTTTTTGGTATTTAATTTCTTCCTGACTTTCCTTGAGTTGGTTATAAGCTTTGATGAGTACCTGTTCGTTGGCCTGCATTTTTTGGTTGGTAAACTCTAGCGTTTGCTGTTTGGCATTCATTTCCTCTTGCACCTTTTTTAGCTCATCCAGGCTTTTGATGTACTGTTTTTCCTGAGCAGCTAATTGTAGGTCTCGCTCTTCCAACTCATTGGTAAGGTAGGTAATGTCTTCAGTATATTGTTCGCTTTGTCGCTGATGACGCATAAACTGCCAACTGCTCCAGGCAATTAAGCCCCCGGTGATAATCATCAAAACAATATTGAACAACATATAAACGAACTCAAAAAAAGCTTAATAGTGTAATAGAGTATAAATAAACTAAATAGCTGGAAAGTTTAAAATAATTCGTAAGCGATTTTTTCTATCGGGTATATCAGGTATTTGGGCGGTTTATAAGGTCGTTTGACATAATATCTCTTCAATTGTCAAAAAAAAGTAGTTGTTTAGAAGCATGAATACAATAAACAAAACAACCCTTGTGTGGTGGCTTGGGTGTATCTTGCTTTGGTCAGCGAGTCAGGCTCAGGTAGCCGATGAGTTTCAAAAACAACTCAATCAATTGAAAACCTATGAAAACCTGACCTTGGCCAAGGTAATGGTGGTAGGCACCAACCATTTTAAAAAAGATGTCTTAACCCCCCAAAAACAAACTGACCTTAAACGATTAATAGCAGCGTTGGCGCAGTTTAAACCCACCAAGGTTGTAGTAGAATGGAATCCTAAAAAGTTTGACGAAACCAACCAAAATTATCGCGCTTATGTGGCCAAGAAATTTTCTATTCGTCAAAAACCCAACGAAGTCTACCAAATAGGGTTCAGGCTAGCCCGACAAATGGCCCATGATACCATTTGGTTGTTTGATAATCGCCCGGCTTTTATAGGTTCTCTAGAAGGGTTTACTTTTGATAAGTTTTTAGGATTTGCCGATAAGCACGACAAAGGCTTTTATGACAAGCACCTAAAAACCATTACCAAGGTGTGGAACTATAATAAGGCCTTGATGAAAAAATTGAACTTGTATGATTATTTTACCTTGATCAATTCCGATAAAATGAGCCAGGTCAACGCCCAACGCATGCACGCGTTCGAAACCAGGGTAGGCATCCGAAATACCTGGATGGGACCCGATTGGCTGGGTAGGTGGTACCAGCGCAATGTACGTATGATGAGTAATGTGCTCAAAATAGCGCGAAAGGGTGATCGGATTTTGATTATTGTGGGAGACAACCACAAATGGGTATTGGATGAGCTATTTAAAAATGCTCCCGACTTTGAGGTAGTGTCAAGTGGGGAGCATCTATTAAAATATCGTAAAAAGTGAAAGAGTTAACCTAGCCAGCGATTTCGGCTGCCGGGTCAATGTGCTTGTCGCTTTCTATCCAACCATCCATCAGATTGATTACCCGGTTGCCGTATTGGGCGTTTTTTTCTGAGTGGGTTACCTGAATAATCGTTACCCCTTCGTTATTCAATTTTTTGAACAATTTCATAATTTCTTCTCCTTGTTTGGAGTGCAGGTTTCCGGTGGGTTCGTCGGCTACCAAGAGCTTAGGTTTGCCAATAATGGCTCGGGCAATGCCCACCAATTGTTGCTGACCTCCCGAAAGTTGCTCTGGAAATAGATTTTTCTTAGCTACAATCTGAAAACGGTCTAACATTTCAGCCACGAGGCTTTTTCTCTCTTTGGATTTAATATTTTTATACAACAAAGGCATTTCAATGTTTTCGTACACATTCAGCTCGTCTATCAAGTGATATGCCTGAAATACAAACCCTATGTTGTTTTGATGAAAATCGGTGCGCTTTTTTTGATTAAACTTGTGCGTAGGTTCTCCTTCAAACAAATATTCACCACTGGTAGGTTGTTCCAGTAGACCAATGATATTGAGTAAGGTAGACTTACCCACACCACTAGGCCCCATAATAGTTACAAACTCTCCTTCTTTTACTTCCAGGTTGATATCTCTTAATACATAAGTTTTTTGAAAACCGTGTTTGAAGTACTTCTCGATATTTTTCAGTTGTATCATCTTCTTGAGCAATTAAGTGATAAAAAGGTTATATGGTCTGTCCTCTGTTTTGCAAACCATATACCTAATATTTTATTTTTGTTAAGTTATTGATTATGAGTAGTATGTGTTTTCTGTTTGTGAAAAGGTTTGCGCACTATGTGTACGATAATATTACAAAAATGTCCATTAACGAACAGGTTCATTCAATGCAAAACAGCTTTTATGAATCATTGATCAATGTCTGTTTTGCTAAAATTACAAATATGAGGTAACTAAAATAAAAGCTTGTGCATTTACTGGCGATCAGCCCAAGGCAATATATATGCGTTAAACTTTTATTATATTTGTTGTATCTTGTCAAGAATGTACCTGACCAAAAGTTTTTGAAAGACATTTCCCATGAGTGAGTTCCAAAAATTGATAAAATTCATCCTCCTTTTTACGTGTTGGTTACCCAGCGTATTACTTGCACAAAACAATCGAGCAGATAGTTTGCAAAAAACGCTTACCAATAATGAAAATGTCCAGGAGGTGCGCAAACGCAACCAATTAGCAAAATTGCTTCATAATACGGTATCTACGAAAAAGTATGTGCAACAAGCCCTTGAAATTGCCCAGAAAATCAACGATACCGAGGGAATAGCCAATAGTTACGCCAATCTCGGACACTACTTCTTTACTATTGGAGAATACGAGCAAGCCTATGAGTATTATCTCAAAGCACATAAACAAGCCACCCAAAACAATTATTTATTGTTAGATGCCGAAATGTTGCGAAACATGGGAAATGTGCTTCGTCGCCAAAAAAAATACGAAGAAGCGGATAAAAACTTCACCCGGGCCATGGCTATTTTCCAAAAGCTCAAAAACCAAGAAGGCATCGCCCATACCCTGAGCAATCAGGGGCAGATTTTTTTTCATAAAGGAGATTATCAACAAGCCCAAAAACGATTTGAAGAGGCCATTGCCCTGGCCGAAAAAATTAACCATCCGCTAATCAAAGCCCAAACGATGGGGCGATTGGCCTATGTGTACATTGAGCAAAAATCGTTTGACACTGCCCAAAAACTATTGAAAGAGGAGCTTTCGCTCGTGATACAACTCAAAAACCAAGACCTGCAAGCCGATGTACAAAATGATTTGGGCAAAGTGCATATTTTGACTAAGCAGCTAGATCAAGCCGAAACTTACCTCACCAAAGCGCTAAAACTAGGACGGCAAATAGGCGCTAAAGAACGCATTTTGGCCAGTTACGACCAAATGATGGAGTTGAACAAGGCGCGAGGCGATTTTAAGCAAGCCTATTTATTTCAAGCAAAAGCACGTTTGCTTGAGAATCAGATCAGGGATACCGATGTAAGGGTACGAGTGAATAGCTTAAAATCTGAATATGATGTTCAGCACGAAAATGATCTGCTGCGACAAAAGGTTTGGCTCAACCGGGTGATTATTGCTGGGGGAATCATCATATTCGTCATGGTAGTGTTGTTTGGCTTTTTCCTGATAAAAAATATCCGTCAAAAAAATGTGATCAATACTGAGTTGTCGAAACAAGCAGGAGAACTTAAGCAAAAGCAGGAGGTATTTGAAGGACAAAACGAGAAGCTTCGTTCGCAAAAAGAAATTTTGATGACCACCATCAACGAACTCAACCAACATCGAGATCACCTAGAGGAGCTGGTAAGCGAACGTACCCTGGAGCTGACCCAATCTAACGAACAACTGGTAGACAACTTGTTGAGACAGACTACATTATCTGAGATTTCGGCCATCTTTAACTCCCTTTCTAACTTTGATGAGCAAGTCCAAGAGGCACTCTATCTACTTGGTGGGCATACTAAAGTAACTCGAGTATCGGTTTTTGAGGATAACACCAGTGGGGAAAGCAGTCATAATACCTACGAATGGTGTCGTAAAGGCATTGCTCCGCGGGAGGCCAAGTTTAGAACCTTGGTTTATGATAAAGTCCCCTCGTATCGGGAAGCCATTCGGGAGTCAGGGCTGTTTCTGATTTCAGACATAGACAAAGATGGGACTGACTTAGTACAACAAACCCTCAAGGCTCAAGAGGTAAAATCATTGTTGGTGGTGCCACTATACGTACAAGGCAAACATTTTGGTCTTATAGGGCTAGATGATTGTTTCATCAGGCGGCAATGGTCGGAGCACGAAATAGAACTGGTAAAAACTGTTGCCAACATTATTTCCAATGCTTTTGAAAAACGACTGGCTTACCAAAACCTGCACCAAACGAAAGAACAAGCCCAGCAAAGTGAGGCGCAAATCAAACTGATTTATAACAACACCCAGGAAATCATGACTTTGTTTAAGGTTATGCCAGATGGGTTGCCCATACTAGAGTCTACCAATGATTTGGTGCTAGAGATGTTTGCACTACGGGGTGAAAAAGTAACCAGTGATGATTTGATAGGTATACGCGTAGATGAATACCTCGAACGAGGCTTTTACGAAAATCCCGATAAACTCAACCGGGAAATTGAAAGAGTAAAGCGGGTACTGAAAAAGCAACAGGAGGTTATTTTTACCGATAAACTCAATATTGAATTGGGTAAAACCATGTTTCGGGAAAATCGCCTTACTCCTATTATCAACGACGAAGGTGAGTGTACCTATTTGCTTATCATTAGCCGCGACATTACCAAAAACAAACTGGCCAAGGCAGCACTCAAAGAAAGCGAGACTCGACTGAAACTAGCAATTGAAGCTGCCCACCAGGGTTTATGGGATTGGGACATTCGTGCCAACGAAAACTATCTAAGCCCTGATTTTTATCGTATTTTGGGATACCAGTATTACGAGGAACCTCCCATCCCTTTCAAACCCGATTATGATCAGTGGTTGCTGCATGTGCACCCAGATGATCGCCAACGAGTAGCCGAGTTTCAGCAAAGGTACCTGGACGAAGAAATTCCTAAATATGAGGTAGAGTTGAGAGTCAGGTGTAAAGATGGCAGTTATAGATGGATTTCGTCTAAAGGACAAATTGTACAGAAAAACCGTTTGGGAATTCCTATCCGAATGGTAGGGATCATCAACGACATTACCGAGCGAAAGCGTACCGATGAGCTATTGCGTCGTAGCGAAGAACAGATGAAAATGACGGTACAAAATGTACCAGTGATGATCAATGCTATGGACGAAAAACTGAATTTCGTGATGTGGAACGCCGAATGTGAACGAATCACAGGTTATTCTTCCAAAGAAATCATCAATAGTCGCCATGTGTTCCAAATGCTGATTCCTGATCCTAAGTATCGCAAAAAGATTTATCGTCAATGGGTGATACGACGAGGAGACTTCAAAAACTGGGAGGTAGCCATTACTTGTAAAGACGGTTCTGAAAAGACCATTTCCTGGACACAAAACTCTAAACACTATCCCATTGCAGGCTGGGCACATTGGGGAGTAGGAGTAGACGTAACCGATCGAAACAAGGCTTTATATGCTTTGCGAGACAGCGAAGAAACGCTCAAACTGGCAATGAATGCGGCCAAACAAGGTCTTTGGGATTGGGATACCAAAAACAATCAATACAATAGTTTTCAGTACTACCACTTGCTGGGGTATCGTTCCAATGAGTTTGAAGCTACCCATGAAAACTGGGTGTCACTCATTCACCCTGATGATGTGCAAAATGTACTCACTGCTCAGCAAAAATACCTCAGTGCCGAAACACCTGATTATATTCTGGAGTATCGTATGCGGGCCAAACGAGGAAACTACAAATGGTTTTTTGCCAAGGGTAAAACGGTAGAGCGCGATGATAAAGGACATCCGCTACGCATGATTGGTATTATCTCTGATATTTCGGAGCTAAAGCAAGCCACCCAGGATTTACGCGAAAGCGAAAGAAAGCTTTCTACCCTCATGTCGAATCTTCCAGGAATGGTCTATCGCTCTCAAAACCATAGAGAGGGGTCTATGGAGTTTGTAAGTGAAGGGAGTACCACCTTGACTGGAATTACCCCTGATGAGTTTATCTTGGGCAAAAAAGGCTTGAATGATATTATTTTTCCTGAGTACCTGGAAGATCGTCAGAACGATATTCAAAAAGCCATCAATGAGAATCGCCCCTTTGAAGTGGAATACCCAGTAGAAGTAAATGAAGAAGTAAAATGGCTTTGGGAAAAAGGCCGCTTGATTGGGCAAAACGGAAACAACAAAAACTCTATGATAGAGAGTTTCATTGCTGACATCACTGACCGAAAAAATGCTCAGGAGGAACTCATTGCCCTAAAAAATGATCTTGAGCGCCAAGTAACTCAACGTACTCAGGAATTGAGAGAGTCTAATGACCAGTTGAGCTTTTTGTTGCAGGAGTCGCAGGAAAACGCAGAAACCCTTAAGGCCCAAGAAGAGGAGCTACGACAAAAAGTAGATCAGATTAATCGTACCAATATTGTCCTTGAGAAAAAACAACAAGAACTAAACGAAGCCCACGAGCGCTTTGAACTGATCCACCAAGGGATAGGAGAGGGGCTTTGGGAGATTTTTATACCTGAAAATAAAAAACTAGAGGGAACTGCGAATACCTGGCTTTCGCCCAAAATGTTGAATATTTTGAATATTTCGTCGAGTGAGCAATACGTAAACCTCGATGCCTGGCACAGCAAAATACACCCTGAAGAGATAAAAGAGGTATTGCAGCGTTTTGAGACTTATGTGAATAATCCTGATTGGAACCAGCCCTATTTTGTCGAATACCGCATGCTCATGAGCAATGGAGCTTATCATTGGTTTAGGGAGAGTGGTATTGTGGCCCGCGACGAAAACGGAAATCCGTCAAAGGTAGCCGGGTCGCTCATAAACATCCACGAAAAGAAGCAAGCCGAAGAGGCTCTCAAAGAAAGTGAAGCGCGCTTACAATATGCCCTGGAAGCCACCCGAGATGGCTTATATGATATTGACATTCCATTGAAACAAACCTTTGCCAGTACCAATTATTATCGAATGCTGGGTTTTGAGCCTAATGAATTTAGTGTAAATGGTGGGCTTTGGCGTAAACTGCTCCACCCTGAAGACAAAGAGGAGACAATAGCTGCTTTTGAGCAATATAAATCCAATAACTTCCCGTTTTATTCGCTAGAGTATCGTCTCAAATGCAAGGATGGAGACTATAAATGGTTTTTGGATCGGGGGAAAGCCGTGGAGTTTAACCAAAACGGTCAAGCCATTCGTACCATTGGCACAATGACCAATATCGATGAGCGTAAACGATACGAAGAGGATTTACAAAATGCCAAAGCCGCAGCAGAGTCAGCTAATAAGGCCAAAAGTGTATTCCTAGCAAGCATGAGCCACGATTTGCGTACTCCACTCAATGGTATTTTGGGGTATGCTCAAATTCTGAAAAAGGAAAAAAACATTACCCCTCCTCAGCGCGAAGGTTTGCAAATCATTGAACGAAGCGGGGAACAGTTATTACTATTAATTAATGATATTCTACACTTATCAAAAATTGAGTCAGGTAAACTTGAGCTTGAGAACAACGACTTTAATTTTACAGAATTCATCAAAAACGTAGTAAGTATTACCCGGGTATGGGCCGAAAACAAAAATATTGGATATCACTTCGAGAGCCCTTCTCAAATCCCTTATTTTGTCCACGGCGACGAAAAACGGATACGGCAAATCCTTTTTAATTTATTGAGTAATGCCATTAAATTTACCGACGAAGGAGGAGTAACTTTTAGAGTGGCATACAAAGCCAATCCGGAAAAGAAATCTTACAACCAATTTGTTTTTGAGGTAGAAGATACTGGCACAGGGATTCCAAAAAATAAAATAGCTCAAATTTTTGAACCTTTCCATCAAGTCAAAGGCAATCGACACCAGGCCGAAGGTACTGGATTGGGACTGGCGATTTGTAATCGTTTGATCAAGTTGATGGATGGCCGTATTGAGGTGGAGAGTGACTTAGGCAAGGGGAGCCTGTTTCGGGTGGTTGTAGATTTGCCCGTTACCAATACCGAACATCCACTACAACAGGTACAAGAAGAAAAGAACATTATCGGTTACGAAGGACGTAAACGTAAAATATTGGTAGTAGACGATCGCAACGAAAACCGAATGGTGTTGGTAAACATGCTTAGACCTCTGGGCTTTGAGGTTTTTGAGGCCGTGGATGGTTTGGAGGCGATTCATCAAACTGAAAAACATTTACCCGATTGCATTATCATGGATTTGGTTATGCCCAAGATGGATGGTTTTGAGGCGGTTAGGCTCATTCGTGAAAACAAATCCTTACCCCCAATGATTATCATTGCTTGCTCAGCCAGCGTATACGATTACGACCGTAACCAAAGTGTGGCCGTGGGTTGCGATGACTTTGTTCCTAAGCCAGTCAATGTTTCAGAATTATTGTCTAAGCTGGAGAAACACATTGCCATGGATTGGGTTTATGAGCAAAACGTGGAAATGGTTTCTGCCAACAAGACCCCTTCTAATTTGGAAGTTCAAAATCAGGAACTTATCTTTCCCAATGGAGACATACTAAAAAAAGTATATGAGTTTGCGCTTACTGGAGATGTAGAAGGACTTATGCAGCATGTAGATGCGCTGGAGCAACAACAGAGGGAGTTTGGGCCGTTTGTAGCAAAAATTCGTACTTTTGCCCGTGAATACAAAATGAAATTAATAAGACAGTTTATTAAACCGCATTTAAAAAACTAATAAATGACCCTGGTAGAGCACGTCGTGAAAAAAGGTAAAATATTAGTTGTAGATGATACCCCAGCCAATATTGGGGTAATTTTAAGCTATCTGCGTGACCAGGGGTTTAAAATGTTGGTGGCCGAAGATGGAGAAAGTGCCATTGAGCAAGTAGAGTTTATCAAGCCAGACTTGATACTCATGGATATTATGATGCCCGGCATTGATGGCTTTCAGACCTGCGCACTTCTCAAGCAAAACGAAGACACCCGAGATATTCCAGTAATTTTTATGTCGGCGCTGAACGAAACCGTAGACAAGCTAAAGGGGTTTCAGGTAGGGGCGGTAGATTTTATTACGAAGCCTTTTCAACAAGAAGAAGTATTGGCCCGAATTAAAACCCATTTGAGGATAGAAGGGTTACAAAAAGAGTTGAGAAGTGCCAACGCAAACCTCGAAAGACGAGTTATAGATCGTACCGTACTGCTGCAAGAAGCCAACGAAGAGTTGGATAGGTTTTTATACCGATCGTCTCATGATTTACGCCGCCCACTTACAAGTTTACTAGGGTTGGTAGAGTTGGCCAATATTACCATTGAAGACAGCGCCGCCAAAGATATTTTTCAGCAGGTACAACATACTGCGTTGCAAATGGATCGTATGCTGAAAAAATTTCAAATGGTGAGCGAAATCTACCAATTGTCAGCAGAGGTAACCAAACCCATGAATATAGAAGCATTGGTAAACGAAGTATATGAGGAGTTGAGTGGGTTGCTGAAACAAAAATCTATTGATTTTAAATTTACCCATACTTTACCCGAAGTAATGGACTACCATCCTTTCTTTGTAAGGGTTGTGCTATATAATATTATAGAAAATGCCATCGTGTTTTCTAAAAGTCTTACCCCTTATATCGATGTTGATGCTACCTTGACAAAAACTAGCTTAAAAATTGTTGTAAAAGACAATGGGGTTGGGATAGAACCCCAATACCTTGCCGATATACTCAATATGTATTTTAGGGCCCATGAAAATGCTCGGGGAGATGGCCTGGGATTGTATGTAACCAAAAAGGCTGTTGACAAACTGAAAGGTAAGATATATATTGATAGTGAGGTAGATGAGTTTACTGAGGTAACCATTATGTTGCCTTACAACCGTGATAAAAAATAGATTAAAATTTATTTTCTGTTTATCGAGTGGAACAAAAAAAATAACAAAGGTGTACAAAAGAAAAACTGACTAATAAAAAACACCTAAACCACATGTGGCGTATGTTGTAAATACCTGATTTTGAGGTATACGATTTACTCCCTAAAATGAGTTGAAATAATTAACATGCAAGAGGATAGAACTACAAAGCAAGGTAAAATATTGGTTGTGGATGATACTCCCGCAAATATTAAACTGATGGTGGATCATCTGAGCCAGGA
>DMXI01000391.1 GCA_003483885.1 Microscillaceae bacterium | reverse complement strand
GCAGGTTGGCAGTACTATGGCTGGCAATGTGGAGGATGTCGAAGTCTTTGAGGCGATTCAAAAACTGCTGTTTGGTCGCTGCTTTGGACAAATAAGCTTCCGCATACAAATTCTTTTGCTTGAAGAAATTAAAAATCGCATTGATCTCTTTCTTACTTTCGGGCAACAAACCTTGATCACCTCGAGTCGTTACCGCTTTGCTTTTGCCCCCACTAAAAGGTGCCATACCCATAAATCGCTGATTAGCTTTTGTCGCAGACTTGCCTTCCTGGCCTTGCCACCACAAGCTCGCCGAATAATGATAGCTAATCGCGTATTGCTTGATCAAATACGAAAATTGGGAAAATGAACCCCGAGCATTGGCCACCTTTCGGTCAATCACTGCTCCTAAAGGCAAACTCAACAAAGTAGGATTGGCAATCACCAGCTTTTGTTTGCCCCGCAAAAATGCTTTGATGGGTTGAAACAGGGTTTGGTATACCGCGTAACTCTTCACTGCAAAGTTTTGGGGCTGCACTTCGTTCTGAATCGCTTCGTAATACCCATTGAGCACCTTGGTAATTTGGCTTTGCTTCGCCAAAGGCACAATCTGAAAAGTATCTTTGCTTACTACAAATACCCGACTTTGTTCCTCGCCAAAATCATAATTCAACAATACCGTTTGCTCATTCAGTTTCTGCTGAATTTGTGTCACCGTAACAGGAGTATTTTGAAACCTTAATTGATAATATTTAGGGAATTCTTGGGCCAACATCTCATTCAAAACCTCTCGCTTTCGGGTATACACAAATAATGAATCTTGGTAGACTTGTTTCTGGATAGCTTCTTTTTCAGTAATTACTTTCCGCTGAAAATAGCTGAGTTGTTGTTGCAAATACAATTCTTGATCGGTAATGGAATCGGGAAGGTTGGCTTGTAATTTTGCCTTACGGGCGTGTAATGATCCAGCTAAAAAATTGGAATGGCTTTTTTCTGCAAAATAAAATGCGAGTTGTTGGTAGTATGAGTTTTTAGTTTTAGCCTGTAGTTGTTGGCAAACATTTATAATTCTCGGGTATACTTTGGAAAAATACTGAGTACTTATATACACTTGCCCATAGCGATAATACTTCAGTAAGTGATTCAATAAACTATCGCAATTTTGATAGTTATATAAAGAAGCCTGTAAATCACTCAATTTACCTGAAAGCTTAGCAAAAGCATGAGCTTTTGAGCTTAGCAAAAGTGTATATTGGTAATGGTAATTAGATGCATTAAATTTTGTTTGATGATAAATATTCGAGCTATCTTGAAAATTATCTATTAAATAAAATAACCCTTTTTGATAATGCTCTAGAGCACTTTTATACATTTTATTTTGCAAATAAGTGTTACCAATATCACGATAGATGCCACCAATGTTGGGATGTTGACTGTTATATCTCTTTTTAGCTACTTTGAGTGCTTGTTTATAATATTTCAAAGCTTCACCATAATTTTTTTGTTGGTAATATAAATCTCCAATATTTGCATATGAACCCTCAATTTCTTTTTGTAGTAAAAGTGATTTTTTTAGATATTGTAAAGATGAGTCATACTTCTTTTGCTCTAAATATACCTGTCCCATATTACCATATGGAGTTCCAAATCGTTCATCATTGGGCTTAAGTATTTTCCTTAAAAGTTCTTCACACTTCTTAAAACATTGTATTGCTTGTTCATAATTTTTTTCATTAAGATATATTATACCCAAGCCATTCCAAGTCCAGGCTACTGATAAATCACGTTTCCCTTTAAGAAGTGATATAGCTTTTCTTAAAAATACTTTTGCTTTTGAATAATAGCTTTTAATTCCCATATAATAAGAACCAAACCTTTTATAGGTCAATCCAATTTTTATATGCTTTGGATTTAAATTTGCTTGATAAATTTGGAGCGCCTTATTATATAAAGATGCTGCTTTATTAGAACTAGACTTAACAAAATAGTGTATTAAACCTTCGAGACTTAGGCAATCAGCATAGCGTATATCAAAACCTTCTTTCTTAAATATTTTTCCTGCCTTCTCAATCTTTTTGGCAGCCGAATAATACCTACTTTTATTCCACAGCCTACTCCCCTCCTCCCACAACTGATGCGCCTCCAAAGTATCCACTTTCTGTGCAAAACTGGTATGCAGGAATAACGTAGCCGTAAATAATGTAAAAATAAATGTTTTCATGTACCTGATTATCAAAGATTAGCGCCCAATCAAAATAAAGCTACTCCAATATTTGGGATGCAAATAAGGTTCTTGGGCAATGAGCTGTTTTTTGGCGATGTGCAGGGCTTGAGTATAAGTTTTGCGTCCAAATAAGATTTGCTGATACAGCAGTACCATCAACTTTTTGGCGTATTGATCATCGGCCTCCCAAAGCGACGAAATCACGTTTTTAGCCCCAGCATGCAAAAATCCCCGCGCTAACGACATTACGCCTTCTCCAGGGGCAAACTTCCCTACGCCCGATTCGCAACTACTGAGCACCACCAGTTGAGCCTTGAGCGGCAAATAATAAATGCTTTCGGCATACAAATACGTAGAATCAGGATGTTTTTGAGGCGCAAAGTGAATTTTGGCCAAGCGTTCTTCTCGCAAATTAGCGGTGCTATGGCTGGCAATGTGGAGGATATGTTCAATGTTGTCGCTTTCTGGCATATCTTGCAAACTTTCCTTAAACTGGTTCAAAGTGGCATTGTCCGATAAGTAGGTGTAGGCCGACTGTCGCTGAGTTTTGAACAACCGAGCAATCGAGGAGATTTCTTGCCCACTGTAAGGTAATTGACCAAACCTATTGGAAGCACCCGCAGCGTTTTTTTTCGCCAGACTAAATGGGGCAAAACCATAAAACTTAAGCGAATGGTTTTGGCTTTTGCTCTGATACCCCTTTTGGCCCAGCCACCACAAGCTTGCCGAATAGTGGTATTGCAATCGGAAACGACGATTCAAATAAGTCAACAAGCTAAACTTACCTTGTTGTACCACCCATTGGGGCGGCTTTTGAGCCACCAAAGCCTCCAGTGGAACGCTCAGCAGCGTGGGATCGGTAATGACTAGTTCGTTTTGACGGCCCAAATAAGGCAATAACGGCTGCACCAAGGCCTGATATAAGCGATGGCTTGCCCGAGAAAATACCCCCAAGGGACTTTCGTTCTGAATTTCGTTGTAAAATTGATTAATCTGTTGGATCAGAGGCTCGGTACCACCCAAAGGCACCAAATGTACCTGGTTGGCAGTAATCACAAAAGCAAAACTTTGTTTGTGATGGAGGGTATAAGCAATCACTGCCGTCTTGGAATATAAGCGATACTGGATTTGCTGGAGCGTTACTAAGTTGGCCTGGTTGCGCAAGGCATGCAATCGTGGATATTGCTGCTGCAATGAATCGGACCAGTGCTTGTAGGCTTGCTTGATTTGAAAAAGTTGATTGCGATAACGTTGAGCTTGCACCCCTTCCGAGCGCTGCGCCAACTTTTGTTCAAAAAAGGCAATTTGCTGCTTGTAATTCAAGTCCGTTTGGCGGATAGTATCGGCCAATAGGTTTTTGCGTTGGTTCTCGAGTTGGTTCATCGATTTACGCAATACCTGAGCCTTGCTCTTCTCAGAAAAGTAAAAAGCTTCTTCTAAAAACTTACGGTGTAGCGAGCGATTTCCCTGATAAGAAGCCGCAATTTGAGCCGCTATACTAAAAGCCAACTCATACATATTTTGGTTTCGTTTTTCGGCCAGCAGTTGGTCCAGGCGATATTGTTGGTTGTACTGCATGCGATCGGTCAAACGGTCACACAAACGCAAAGTTTCCAGTGCCAATAGCAGCTTTTGCTGGTCCCCGTTTTGTTTGGCCAAAAAGTATAAACACTCAGCCTTGAAGTACAACGCTTCTCGAAAAAACTTCCGATCAAAATAATAATCCAGCGAAGGATTGGTTAAGCGGGTACTATCAGAAAAGTTATAGACATTGGATACCAGGCTTTTTTGAAACCAGTTCAGGGCTTCTTGATAATTTTTTTGGTACACATAAGCCAACCCCGTATATACATAGTTTTCAGCCAACAAAGGGTGGCCCTTTCCATACAATTTGAATTGAATATCACGGGCTTTTTGAAAGTGGCGAATTGCTCGGTAATAGTTTTTTTGTGGTTGGGTAATGAACACATTCCCTAATTTGAGATAACCTTGGGCAATACGAGGGTGTAATTGCCCATATATTTTTTCATATATCCGTAAAGCTTTTTGATGGTGAAACCGGGCCTTGTTGTAACGATTAATTTTGAAATAACATTCTCCCAAATTGCTCAAAACCGCCGCAATATCAGGGTGGTCTATTTTATGGATTTGCTGGTACAGTTTCAATGCTTTCTCGAACTGAATCAATGCATCCAAAAATCGCCCTTGCTGCTCAAAGGCCTGCCCCATACTGTTTAGGTTATCAGCCTTGTACACATGCAAACGAGGAAGTCTTTTTTGGTAAATATCATTGGCCTTGTAATAATAATCCAACGCTTGGCTGTAGGCCCGCTTTTGATGAAATACGTTACCTAAATTATGGTACCCCAGCCCTACCCTTGTAGCATCTTCTCCGTTTAGTTTTTTCTCAATGTCAATGGCTTTATTCAAGTATTTTTCGGCTTGATAATACCGATGGATTATCCGGGAAATAATTCCCAGATTGTTATAGGTTTTGGCCAACAAGGGGTGTACCGCATCTATGCCTAACCTTTTCTTTTGAATAATGAGCGCATTTTGGTAGCTCACCAAGGCCTCTACCCTTCGGCCCGTCATCTCTTTGACAACCCCCAAATGGTTGAGGGCTATTGAGGCGATCAAATGCCTGGGGCCTAGGTATCTTTCGCTCAAATCCAGTACTTTCTCGGCCAGGCTTTGGGCTTCAGTTAGTTTACCCAACCGCCACCAGCACTCCGTCATCTCATTTCTACAGTATAAGGTTCTTTCCCATTGCAATGCTTTTTCGTACAGATTAGAAGCCTGATCCCAAAACACGATTGCATCAACGTATTGATTATGTTTCATCAAAGAATCGGCCTTGCGTTCGTAACGATGGGCTTTGGTAGTATCGCTAGAGGTGGCATAGGTAAGCTGCACACTTGATACAAGTCCTATGATCAAGAGTAAAATAAGGAGAGAAGTTGTTGGGAGTATGTCTTTAATCACTTTCATGGCAAGCAAGGTAAGCTTAGTCTTTATTTATTATAAACTAACGTTTCAGTCGGAAGGTTCTTACTCCCAGGCATCGTAAATAATATACGCCAAAACCACCCCTCTCAAGGTCCAGGCAATGGTTCTTATCCAGTTGATATTGGTGAGTTTTCGAGTAATATCAGCATTGAGTCCTCCATCGGCCAGTTGATTATGCAAAGGAATGGCCACGAAAAACGTGACACCCCAAACTACCAATACCAATACAAAAAGAAATACATTCAAAATCATGTCTACTTGTGGAGGGCGAGTAATCAACAAACCTAGTGACAAAATCAACTCAATGACCATGGGCATGGCTACCACCCAAAAGATACTGCTGACGTGGAACTCATGGTAGGCATGAAAATTCTTCGTTCCCACTTTATCAAATCCAGGGTATTGCACCACCTGAATCAGCCAAACCAATCCTATGAGGTAAAAAGTAACTAGTAGGTTAGAAAAGATCAGTAATTTAGCATTCATGAGGTTTGTTAAGCAAGCTGTAAAAACTGGGTGTGTAACTCCAAAACCTGAGGTATTACCAATTGTTGGTCATCGTTATGTACCACAAAATCGGCACGTTTTATTTTTTCTTTTTCCGCCAGTTGTTTGCCAAATATAGCCTTGATCTGGTCTTCGGAACGAAAGGGATCGCGTTTTAAAATCCGCTGGATGCGCACTTCTTCGGGAGCAAAAACGGTAATCACCTTGTCAAGTGCCAAATAACTCCCCGACTCAAACATCAAGGCAGCTTCTTTGAGTAAGTAAGGCGCTTTGGCATTTTGCTGAGTCCAATCTAAAAAATCCTGCCCCACCCGAGGATGGATCAACTTATTTAATATCTTTACCTTATTGCCATCATTAAAAACTTGCTTGGCCATGTAAGTACGATTATACTTCCCTTCTGCATCATATGCCTCAGGTCCAAACTCAGCTATGAGCTCTTTTCGCAAATCAGGGTGGTGATTCACAATCCATTTTGCCCGGCTATCGGCATCGTATACAGGTACACCCAAGGTTTGAAAAATACGGCAAATAATGCTTTTGCCCGATCCAATACCTCCGGTAATTCCTATTCTAAGGTTTTTTGTTTTCAAGATTGGTCAATTTTATTTTGTCAGGTAGTAATTGATAATTTTCAATAAAATTGGGTCTTCTAAGCCTCAGTTTTAGGGTAGAATCAGTAGGGTTGAGTCTATCAAAATCGGCAAATACCGCAAAGCTTTTCAATCTTACCTTGCCCAGATCAGCTTCTTTAAATTTAAAAGTAAGCGTAGTTTGAGGTTGAGAAATGGCCAACTTTGGCGCTTCTGGAAAGCCTCTCTTTTGTACTGGCAATCGCATCGTTTTGGTAATATACTTTGCCACATCAAAACTTACCCGAGCACTGGATTTGTCTTGTACAATTAACTTGGCTTGACTTTCAGGTAAGGCAATTGATACTTTGTTGTTGTATTTCCCACTAATATTTTTTTCGGGTAAGTCTAACACAAAAGGATCAGCCAGGCCCTTGATTATTTTTTCGGGTCCATCAAAAATCACGTATTTGGGTTCTATAGTTACCTCTCCATCAATTTGATAATCCTCTGCCAGTGATCGTTCATGATAAATACTCAGAGGTAGCGTGCGGCGAATACGTCGGTCAAAGGCGAGATGTAACGTATCGGCTACGATGCCTTGCAGCTCTACGTCTTCTAATGATTTTCGCAATTTTGCCTGGTTTTGAGAGGAGGCAGGCAAAATAAATGTCGTACCGCCTTTGGCATAATCTACATAACTACGCAACAAGTTATCTATATCGTATTGTACCGCACTACCAGACAAGCCAAAATACTTGGAAAGGACTTGCCATCCGGTACCTTTTATCAAAATTCTTATATCTTCGGGGAGCGGGGTGGTGGGAATAAAGAGGGAGTCATTGTACTGAAACTCCACAGGATAACTGACTTCTATGGATTGTTCTTTGTTCAGCTCTAAAGTAAACCAAAGCAAGGTCGATAGAAATAAACAAACCACAATTACCTTTACATTACTATTGCGAAAAAGTAAGAGTATTTGAATCAGTCTATTGATCATGCTTTGGAGTAATAAAATATTGAATCTTTATTTTGCTTCGCCAGTGAGCTTTCGAGTAGCATCTACTGACACTGAATTAATATCAAATTTCAACTTCATTGATTTGCCCTCTCCTACTTCCAACGTCAAAGCATCTCCTTCTATGTGAGCAATGGTTCCGTGTAATCCACCAATGGTAATTACTTTATCCCCTTTCTTGAGGCCTTCTCTAAATTTTGACTGTGCTTTTTGCTTTTTTTGTTGAGGGCGAATCATGAAAAAGTAAAAAACAATCAAAATCCCAAAAATCAAAAAAAGCTGGCTCATCATCCCCCCGCCGCTACCGGGTTTTCCCTGCAAAAAAATCGTTTCTAACAACAACATCTTCTTTGTTTTAATTTATAGCTAAAATAATACCTCCCTTAATAAATATCATCTATCAAGGGAGGATTCAAAAAAATTCTTGACTACTGCTTCAAAGGACCCTGCATTTTAGAGGTAGAGCTTACCTTTGCTTTAATTTGCAAAGTTTGTACTCCTTCTTGGGTATTAGTAGTAAGCGTAACCGTTTTGGTTTGCATACCGCTACGTCCCTGGCTATTGAATTGCACCTTGATCTCGCCTTCTTTGCCGGGGCCAATTGGCTCACGTGGCCAATCAGGCACTGTACATCCACAAGAACCACGAGCATCTTTAATAATCAAAGGTACTTTACCAGTATTGGTAAATTTAAAAGTGTGCTTGGCTAAGGTACCTTCTGCAATATCACCAAAATCGTGATTGGTTTGCTCAAATTTGATTTGGGCCATCGCTTCAGCTTCCTTGTTATCATTAGCCTCTGCCTTTTTCTCTACTACTTTGTTGTCAGAAGTACCGTCAGTGGTCGAAGTTTTCACTGATGGTGTTTTATTGACATCGGCACTGGTTTCTGTACCATTAGCAGTCTCTGTATTTCCTTCTTTGGATTTGTTGTTGCAAGCTGTAAAAACCCACAGCATAGCTACTACTAACAAAATATTTTTTTTCATTCGTGTATACAATTTTAAGTTTTAAGAATATTTGTTCTTTATATAAACCTCTCTTTTCTAAAAATGGAAATATAGGGCATTGTTTAACCCAATAAACCAACTTAAGAGATTGATAGACTCTAAAATCGTCTTATCAACGCTTTAGTTCAAATCCAGATCAAAGTCTTACTTGTATAAGGTTGCTTGGAAAACCTTAGCTTTTTCTGATTTGTTTAGTCAAATCCTCAAATTCCTTGTTCAAGTCTTTCACGCGGGCTTCCAAATCTCCTACTACCTGCTCTCCTCGCTCTTTGGCCTCATTGGTAATTTCTTCTTTACCTTGTACCAAATCTTCGGATAACTGGGTAATCTTATCTTTCAATTTTGACAAGCGATAAGTAAGTTTATCTCTGGTTTTACTTCCTTCTTCGGGTGCATACAAAACCCCCACCGCTGCACCAACAGCAGTTCCTGCCAAAAAAGCAGTAATCGTGCTTGCTAATTTATTCATATATCTTTCAATAATTTTCTAGTGTATTAACTACTGGTTATCGCATATTGGTTGAGCCGTGTTTTTGTCAATTGTTATATAATTATATTTATATATCAAAACCAACCCAAAGTAACCTATGCAGCTATTTGTATTTATTTATTATCCATCAAGCCACGCCCACTCTTCTTGATATCGCCTCTTGCTACCAAATCTTGGGCAATAGAATCCAACAGTCCATTCACAAACTTTTTACTTTTGGGAGTGCTGTAGGTTTTGGCCAATTCTATGTATTCATTGATGGTTACTTTTACCGGAATACTATAAAAATTGATCATCTCGCAAATGGCCATTTTCAAAATCACTTTATCCATCAAGGCCAAACGCTCTATATCCCAGTTTTTGGTTTTTCCAGCAATAATATCTTCGTGTTTTTGGTTGCCTTCTACGTTGTATTTGTACAAGTTCTTATAAAACACCACGTCTTCGTCCCAGTTTTTAGACAATGGCGACAACTCAAAAGCTTTGTTGAGTACTGGCGCTATTGGCTCGCTTTGCTCACCTTCTTCCTCCTCTTTTTCTGCATCACCCAAGATAGATTTAATCGTTTTGCTGGCCATACTTTGTACCACTTTTCGGTTTTCGGACCAGCTTAAATCTAACTCCTCGAAGTAGGCATTAGAAATTTCGTTTTTAAAGATAATATTTTTCAGAATATGATTAGTGATTTTTTTATCGTCTTCGGGATTATTTTCGCCCAATTTCTGATAATTGATATACTCTTCATCTTCTCTAATCACTTTGCGATACAACTCCCTGGCCAAAGTTTGCAGCGATTCGGTCGTGATTTTGTGCTGATCCAAAGCCAGCTTTAACGTTTCACTATCTTTCAAAGCCAAACACACCACATTACGACTCAGTTTATAGTCGCCTTCAAAAATTGGCTTTTTAAGCAGATTACTTGCTTGAGCCAGGCGATCTCCGCTTACCAGGTCAATCATCTCAATCAAAATGGCCAAACTTCTCAAGTAACTATCATAAATCGTTTGCGACTGTGATAATAGTCGCTTATGCAAGCCAGAAATATCGTCCCGCAATTTGTTATGATAAATATTGATTGCCTCTACCAAAGTGCTTTTGGAAGGAATAGATACTACAATGTTGATCGGAGGCTGGCTCTGCTGATATACTTCTTTGAAAGTTTCAATGACCGATTTTTTCTCCCCCTCAAGTTCTGCCTTGTCAGCAGCATACGATTCTTTTACTTGCTCAAGCAATGGCGCAAACTGTTGCTCTTCCAGTTCTTCCTGGTTATTGCTATTCCAATAAGACTCCAATATATTTCGGGCCAACTCCCTTACTTTCTCGGGTAGTTTTTTCCCAATAGAGACACTTTCCGGCTTTTTGAGGCGATTTTTCTCAAACAACCATCCTACCTGCTTTTCGTCTTCAGCAAGTTGGCTAAAGCGCGCATCAAATTCTTTATCGATGAAATCTAAGGAAAGGAGATAATTGGCATTGCGGGCGTGCTCAAGGGCATACAAGCCCTGCATTACTTTGATTCGTAGATATCGTCTATTTAACATTTCGGTGAATTTCTCAGAATTGGAATTAGCTTGTCTCTGTTTCAAAATACGTAATTACTGAATACAAAGACAAACTAACTAAGCACCAGTTCCATTGAAACTGGCATTAAAACTTTAAATTATAACCAGGAATAAAGTGATTTTGAAGATTTTCAAGAATTTTTCCAGGGCATTCTCTCAAAACCTATTTATGTTCGGGACGGGGCAAATTGTTATACAATTTTTAAAGATGAAGCACCAAACCGAACATTTGTAACTTACAAAGTTTTCACGATTTGGTGCCTTACTATTCTATGATTAGAATGTTGTTTTCAAACGTCCAACGTCTTCAATACGCTTAAGCGCAATACGATTGGCGGCTTCGTGGGTGTTGATATTTTCATCATCGGCTTTTTTCAACAACGCTGCCGTAGTATCATAAATTTTCTCGGTATGAGCAAAAGCTCGTTCACGGTTATAATTCTTAATAATCTCGTAATACACATTGATGATTCCTCCAGAGTTAATCAAGAAATCAGGCGCATAAATGATATTTTTCTGCTTACAGGCATCTGCATGAATGTTTTCATCTTTCAACTGGTTATTGGCAGCTCCTGCGATAATGTCACACTTCAAACGCCCCAAAGTATCATCGTTTACTGTGGCACCCAAGGCACAAGGCGCATAAATATCTACGTCCAAATCGTATATTTCGTCTTTGCCTACTACTGTCGCTCCAAAATTGTCTGCTACCTGCTTTAGGTTGTCTTCATTGATATCTGAGATAAATACTTGCGCATTTTCTTTAGTAAGGCGCTCTACCAAATAAGCCCCTACGTGCCCTACCCCTTGTACAGATACTTTTTTACCTTCGAGGCTTTCAGAACCGTAAGCCTTTTTGGCGCTGGCTTTCATTCCCAGATATACTCCATAGGCTGTTACTGGTGAAGGGTCTCCTCCCCCGCCCATGCTCTCGGGCAATCCAGAAACATGGTCAGTTTCCATGCCTACATACTCCATATCGGCGGGGCCTATGCCTACATCTTCGGCAGTAATGTATTTACCCGATAAGCTGTTTACATATTTTCCAAACGAGCGAAAAAGTGCCTCAGATTTATCGGTGCGAGAGTTACCAATGATCACGGCTTTCCCTCCTCCCAGGTTGATACCTGCTACCGAGTTTTTGAGGGTCATACCACGCGAAAGCCTCAACACGTCATTCAATGCATCTGCTTCGTTGTTGTACATCCACATTCGGGTGCCACCAGCGGCAGGTCCCAATACTGTATTGTGTACCGCAATAATAGCCT
>DMXI01000389.1 GCA_003483885.1 Microscillaceae bacterium | reverse complement strand
ATCACAGTATCTTCGTCCAAAGCAGCTTGAATTTTTTTCCAGGCAGTCAAAATTTTGGCTTTCTTTCTAGAAAGGATCAATTGCCCGTTTGCATCTTCTTGGTTTTCGATGAATACTTCTACTTCATCGCCAGGTTTCAAATCAGGCATGTCACGGAATTCTGACAATGGTACTAAACCATCTGATTTAAAGCCGATATTTAAGATGACTTCTCTTTCAACGATCTTTACTACTGAACCCTTTACTACTTCCTTTTCTTGTACTTGAGTAAGGGTGCCGTTGTACATTTCTTCTAGCTTCGCGCGCTCTTCTTCTGAATAGCCTAGTCCAAAGCTTTTGGTTTCTACATTATCCCAATCGAATTCTTCTGGAGAATTACCCATATTTATAAATTATGGCTCTTCGCTACATCTACCCATAGAGCCATCCTGGGTAGACTTTTAAGGTTAAAATAAAAAAACGTTTCCCCTGTTAAAAACCTTGAAAAATAAGGCCCTTAGCAAAGGAAACGCAAAGTTATAAATAAATATCAACAATTACCTTGTTGGTCAATAAATTTTGAATCTTTTACCCAGGTATTGTTTCCACTCTTCATCAATGGCTCCGGAGAAATCTCTCAAGAACATAATGAATGAAGGTTTGAAAGGAGGTCTCTTAAGAGGCATTTCTGCTTCCTCTGGAGTTAAATCTCCTTTTTTGGAATTACAACTTTTACAAGCGGTTACCAGGTTATCCCATGTAGAGCGACCGCTTCTGGATTTTGGCAATACGTGATCTAGTGTTAAATCATGTACAGATCCACAATATTGACAAGCATTACCGTCACGTTTAAATATGTTCTGACGACTCAGCATCACTCCTCGGTAAGGAAGATTCACATATCGAAACAGACGAATAATGGATGGCATTGGGTAGGTACTAGATACCGTACGCAAAGGCTGCTTCTCGTTTTCAGAGATCATTTCAGCCTTTTTCAGATAAACCAAGATAAATGCCTTCTGCACTGTACATATTGTCAAAGCAGTATAGTCTTGATTTAGAATAAGAACCTTTCTTCCATTGAGACTCATCTTCCCTTGAATTTAATTGTTGGTAATAAATTGTGAACAAAGCACTAAGCTTTGGGCAACAGACCAAAAATAATTGTCCGATTTAGAACTAGTATTTCACCTTGATACTTCGTTATTTTTCTCAGCAATAGCGCTGCTATTCCTTCAAAAAATGCCTCGTCTCAAAATAAAATCTTTATTTCTTAAGGCGTAACTTATTTTTTAACTGTTACCAGATTGGTTTTGTAATGTGTTATGAAGTAGCACAACGTTCAAACATCTGGTTACCATCACTCTCTCAAGACAAGTCGCTCAAATAGCTCCTTATTTTACTTCAAAAACACGTGTATGTTTCTTAGTATTCACACCTATTACACATGTCATCTTTCAAATAGTAACAAAATTATACATATAAATCATAAAACCAAAATCAATTTGTTACTTTAAGTTTAACTTAAAATTATCTTTCTTTTTTTAGCTTATAGATTCATTTTTAAATTTTGCCCTTATTTCTTCATCAACTAATCCGCTGATATTGAATGTAGTATTACAACTTGGCAAACCAAGATTTATTTGATCAAATCAAGTTTATTTTTATTAATGATTCGTTTAAAAGAATGGTTTGAATGCGTATACTGATGCTCATCCAAATTGTAAATACCTGTATTATCTAACACGTCTACCCGTACACAATCATATGCATGAATAATCCAGCTATAAGGTTGTGTCAGGTTTGGTTTTGTGTCAATATCTTTTGCCATTAATCCTTCTAGTTTACCTTGTAAAGTATTGGCTAATTCACGGTCTAAGCTTTCGATGTGATCAAAACTTACCACTATGCCTACATGAATAATTCGTCCACCTCGAGCAAAGAAAGCCAAATCTCCTGAAGTAGTCTCTGCCACTCCTAGCTGGTTTGCACCAATCTCAGCTTGTTCGTAAGCATCTCGTGGTAGTTTATAACCTGCCAGTTTAAACACTTGTTGGGTAAGCCCTGAACAATCGATGCCAACGATGGTCTTTCCCCCCCATAAATAAGGGGTACCTAAAAAACGAAAACCGATCTCCAAAATAAACTTTTGCCCCAATGGTTTACTTACTTGGTGTACTTTATGAGAAAACACCATAGATTGCCCATCCCAAACGAGCTTTCCTTGATTATAAAGAGGTAAAACGCTTCCCAAAAATATAGTTTGTTTGTAAGTCGTTCCTTTTAAAAGGGTATGATCTTCAATGACCATATATTGTGCATCTGCCAATGCTTGGTTATAACAAGTAACAGTTGCTCTCCACCAACGACTTTTTTCTATCCAGCCTTCATATTGATCAAAATCAGTGACAACAAACACAAACTTTTGATCTTGACTCTCCTTTATTACCTGGAAAGTCTCTCCAAACATCAATTGTGAAACTTGCTCACTTTTACTGGTTGGTTGAGCTCTCATTGGTATAATCGCCAAATGGCATATTCCATAACCAATGAGTTGATTTCTTTGATTTTCTAATTGCACGATCAAAAAAAATTTAATTCAGTTTTCCTATTGAAAAAACCTTACCATTTAAGCTTCAATCAATTTTAAAACTGAACTTCCTATTCTGAGGTAATTTGGTTCAATAGTTTATAGAGAGTGGTTATATCAAAAAGGAAGGAATTGGTATGATAGCTTTCATTGCTACATTATGTCATCATTATATTTTTGAGCAGGGCAACACTAAAAATAAACTTATCGAGTATTTTGGCCAGAGTACTTATAAAATATAAATCTCAACTCTTCAGTGAAAGGTCCATTGATGTATCCTCATTTATTTTTCATTAAAAAACAAAGAGCTACATGTATATCCAATGTGGCTCTTTGTTTTGGTCATTTTTCTAATAGTAGCGGTAGGCCCAATCAATCATTATTCGATCATCATTAGTCCATCGTTTTACTCCATTATACGCCCAACCACAAACAAATACTGAACTTTTCATAAGAGAACCACAATTTCTACTTTGATGATAAGCAATTCCTTGGGTACCAGGAATTAAAATACCACCACCTTGATCTGAGTGTCTAAAACCAAGGGTGTGTCCTATTTCATGCATCATTAAAACCATTTTACCTTCTTGGGATTGGTCATGAGGCTTTGCTGTATTGATTCGAATATTATTTCCTACGTTACCACTTCCAGTTGGAAAAAGCGCATAAGCCCATCCCCCAGTATTGGGGTCATAATAGGTATTACAAATAATATCTGCACTACTTCGATTGTAGGTTCGATTAATACGAATATTAGGGCTACTAATTGACCAATAATAAGCTGCCCAAGCCAATGCTCCAACATATGCCGATGGAAAACCAGGATCAATGTAATAAGTAACCGCCCTTGAGTTTGCATAACTAACCGCTCGGTTTTGCCATTGGTTTTCTGATGTAGGGCCTAACGGCTGTTTCTCTAAATTGGTCGCAAGTACATAAGGATATACAACATCTCCTGCCATAAACCCTTGCAATTCAGCATTAGGTTTTAGTGCTTCTGCTTGATAACCTAGCGAAACCAAGTATTCCAGTGTTGCTTTAGCTTCAGTAGATAAAGCCTTTACTTGTTGTGATGGATTAACATCTGACTTCTTGCAGGAACCAAACAAAAAAGATGTAATAATAAAAAAAGCAATTTTAATTTTTGAAACCTTCATAATTTTTAAAATAAGTGTTAATATATGTATCTAAATTACAGAAGGTAGCATTAATATACTCGACCAATTTTATCGATATATAGTGATATATTATCTAAATATAATTCAACTAAGAATTCTCTTTAAATATTCTCAGGTTTTACACCAAATTATAGCCTGCTTGCGATGATAAGCAATAGTACAATTCAGATATTGATTAATGGAAGGAAACTTTTTACCCTGGGTAAATCGCTGAATAAAACAGGGAGGCATTTCATAAAAAAGGCAGCCTCTGTATATGAAGCTACCTCGTGCATTTAAAATACGGTCAATAATTAATTTTCTTTAACTTACGTTTAAAGGTGAAAAAACTCACCTATATCATTATTTATTTTGATAAGATTCTTACTTCTACCCTACGATTAAGCGCTCTGGACTTTTGATCCTTTTTGGTACTCAGCGGCCTTCTGGCTCCATAACCTTTGAGCTTAATACGTTTATCGTCAATTCCTTTTTGTGCCAGGTATTTCTGTACCGATCGTACCCTACGTTTAGATAAATCCATCAGGGCTTTTTTATTCCCATAAATTTCAGTGTGTCCTTCCAAACGTATTTTCATCGTTGGATTTTCTTCCATTGCTTTAGACAAACGATTTAGTTCAGGATAAGACTCTGGCAAGAGGCGATCGCTATTTCTACTAAAGAAGATATTGTTCAAACGCACCGTCGCACCTTCTTCAATAGGTACTAAGTATAAATCGGTTACGATTTCAGTATATTTATTAATCCCTTTAAGGTTAATGGTAGTATCTACTGACAAGAATCCTTTTGCTTCGGCCAATAATGCATATTCTTGTTCAAGTGGTAATACTACTTTATACTCTCCAGTTTTAGGATTAGAATTCCCTTTTCCTACGTTTTTCCCGGTAGCTAAAATCTCATAATCAATCTCTGCACTAATAGGCTGTTTGGTTTTGGCGTTGAAAACCCTTCCTTTAACCAAGGCTACTGGCTTGGGTTTATTAGAGTCTGATAAACTTACTCTAAAAATGTCACCACTACCTGCAATTGATTTATGATAAGTAATATAATACGCAAAATCAGCTTTAGCTGGAATACTAAAGTAGGCATCCCATTTATCGGTATTAATTTCAGGTCCTAGGTTTTTTGGGGTACTCCAATTGGTCCAAGAATTATCTAAACGACGGGTTACATAAATATCATTTGACCCAAATCCACTAAAACCTGAGGTAGAATAGTAAAGAGTGACTCCATCAGCCGCCAAAAATGGAGAGGTTTCGCTTTCGGCGGTGTTTACCTTTGAGCCTAAATTTTTAGGTTTTGACCAGGTTCTGCCATCCGAATTCAAAAATGACACATAAATGTCTTTCCCTCCTCTTGTATCTGTTTGTTGGATGGTCATTAGTAACACTTTGCCATTGGGGGATAAACAGAACTCTGAATACTTATTCAAGTTTCGATAACCGTCAATCTTCACCGCTTGAGGTTTAGACCAGTTTCCATCTTGCCCACGACGGGTAATAGATAACCCCTTCTCTAGCTTACCATCAGGACGATATACATTGTTTAGCAACATAGTATTGCCATCAGGAGAGATAGAAAAAGAAGAATTATGGTGTATAGTATTGATAGGAGGCCCAAGGTTTTTGGCTGGACCAAAATTAAAATCAGGTCTTAACTTAGCATACCATACGTCTTGCTTATGCTCTTTGCCAATGTTTTGGGGGTGCTTGGCTCTGGTGAAGTAAATGGCCGACCCATCGGGTGCCACTACTGGAGAAATTTCATCAAAGCTGGAATTAACATTGGTGCCTAAATTTAAAGGTTTGGATTTGACATCTAATTTCTTGGCCAAATTGATTTTGGCTTTTACTGGTTCGTTTGAATCAGAGATTGCAATGGCATCAATTTGATTGAATCCTCTTACTTGCGCGGTGCTTAAGACTACTTTTACACTTTTGACTTTGAAGGCCGTCTTTTTTACAAAGAAATGATAAATCCTCCCTCTTACTCGTAGTGGTGCTACGTTTTGGTTTCTGTAAAGTAAATGCTCACGGCCAGCTTCGTCATATACATATATATGGGTAATGGCTCCTGGATTGTGGTTTTCAGCAATGGCTACCTGGCGAATTTGCATAGGATTGGCAAATCCAACTTTGATCCATTCTGGAATTGGGTTGCTTCTTCTAGAAGGCGACCAGGCGCATTTACTATCCCCAAAAGCGGGAAGTTTATTGGGTTTTCCAAGTGCTTGTTCTGCTCTATATTGATGAGGCTCAGGTGATTTGGTATCACCATTAATATCCTTCTTCTCTGATGAAACCCCTAAAACCTCAGAGGCCCATTGTACTTTTTGTGCTTTAGTATTAAAGTGAGTAATGACAATAATTAGAAATAGCAGCCAAGCTTTTTTGGTATTGAGTAAGTACATCATACTTTCATTGGTTAGGCTTGTATTATAAACCGAGCCTTTTTTCAGAAAAATACTACTTTTAAAGATATGAATAGAATGTAATTTCAGGTATTAAAAATTTACATTAATGGCAAAAATATATTAAATCCTGAAACTTTCAGTAAAAATAACCCTACAATGTAGGAAGGTATTTAAATTACATGGTTAATGTGCTCTATTTGATTCCTTATTCAATCCGCTTATTTACAGTAGATTAAATAAAAAACAAAAATAGATCATTCAATTTTCATATATATTATGAAATTGATTTTTAACACTTAATATGTAACGTGTAAGGTTAGCGTCGTATTTTCTGAGAAGGTTGTTTTTCTAAATCAAACAAATCATTCAGTACATCCATCAAAGAGTCTGCATCTCCTCTTTTACAGGCTGCTTTTAGTTGTAAGACAGGTAGTTTGATAATTTTTTGAACAATACTTTTGGTGATTTTGTCTACTTTTTCAGATTCAGATTCAGACAATTCTTTCATGTATCGTTCGAGCTCTTCCTGGCGAATTTGCTCTAAGGAAGTTTTGATTTTTTTGATCGTAGGCGAAACTTCCATTTCTTTAGACCACTCGCCGAAGTCTTCTAGCGCTTCGTGTACAATCGCTTTTACATCTGGAATGGCTTGCAAGCGACGCTCAAGAGCTTTGGAAGCTTTGTTATTGATATCATCAATATTGTATACGACAATGCCAGCCAATTCCTCCAAGGCAGGCTCTACACTACGAGGCACCGCTAAATCGATGAAATACTTGAATGATAAAAGATTGTGTTCTTTGAGAGATTGGCGGGTGATGAATGGTTCAGACAAGGCAATTGAAGAAATGATGATGTCGGCTTCCTCGATGGCTTGCCAAACATTTTCATAGGGTACTACATTGGCACCACATTCTTCGGCCAAAGCCTGGGCTTTTGATAAAGTTCGATTACAAATGGTAATATCCTCAATGAAACTTCCTTGCAACGAGCGGCACACATCTGCCCCAATTTCACCTACACCCAAGACCAATACCTTGGGGTCGCGAATGTCGTTTGCCAAATCTTCTACCAATTCAACTGAAGCATAAGAGGTAGACGCAGCTCCACTACGGAAACTTGTTTCTTGAACTACTCGCTTATTGGTAAAAAATATGGTGTGTAACAAACGATGTAAGAAAGGGCCAGGAGTTCCTAAATCGGCCGCCCATTGGTAAGCATTTTTAACTTGATTGGAGATTTGCATATCACCTACTACCTGAGACTCTAGGCCCATGGCTACGTAAAATAGGTGTTGTACTACTTCAAGGGCATTGTCATTATACTTGAAGTAGCGCTCATAATCTTGAATTTTTGCAATCTTTTTGAGTTGTCCAATTTCCTGGATCACTTCATGAGAATAATCGTGAGGCGAAGTAAAATAAACTTCAGTTCGGTTACAGGTAGATAAAATGAAGATATCAGTAATATCATCTAGCTCTCTAAATGCTCTGAGCAATGCCTTGCAATCTGATTCATTTAAGGACAATGCTTCTCTTATATTGATAGGGGTATTCTTATACGATAATGTTACTGACTTAAAATAATTATACATATGAGCCGCACGATTTTTTTGCAAAAGTAATATCTAAATTTCCAACATAGAAAGTAACCTGATAAGGAGCGCCTTAATTTAGACATATTCCAAATAACTAACCATGTTTATTAGTCTTTGAGTTTCTATTTGTACTCAATGCAAGGAACAGAATTTTGGATCATTAAAAAATGATATATGTCAACTTATGCACTAAAACAACTCGAATTTAGGATGATAAGTTGGATAAAACCACTTTATTTTGATCAGTTTTATTGATTATGTAATAAATAATTCAAATAACTTCTGTCACCTTAGACAACCCAGGTCGGGCACTTAGTTGCTTTACCTCTGAAAAATTTCTTGCGCCAGAAATATAATTCCTTTTAATTTTGTATTTTACTATGCTAGCATAGTAAAACTTTTTTTGCACATTGCTCCTAATAAGCGTATGTTTAAACATACGCTAAAAACGGGTGAAGCTGTATACAAATGGATATCTACAATAATAAGTCAAAATTTAAAGTAGGAGTGATTGTCATAGCTTTGTTATTGGCAGGGGCTTCGCTTTATTATACCAATACATTGGTAAAAAAACTTGAGCAACGAGAAAAACGCTTGATTGACTTGTACGCAAAGGGTCTTGAGTTTGCCGTAGATGAAAAAATTGGTAATGAGTTGACTTTTTTGATGCAGGAGATTATTGGAGCCAATAATTCGGTTCCGCTCATTTTAACCGATGAAAAAGGTGATATTATTAGCTCCAGAAATATCAAGTTGCCAGAACCTAAAAATACATCGGTCAAAGAAGCCCAAAGGATTCTAGAGAAAGAGAAGGATATTTTACAGAAGGAACTGGAAAAAATGAAAGCCGAAAACTCTCCGATTGAGGTGTCTTTTGGTGGAAAAAACTATATCTATTATCGTAACTCTAATTTGTTATCGCAACTCACCTATTACCCTTTTATTCAGTTTGGGGTAGTCATTATTTTTGGCTTACTTACTTATATGGCTTTCAATTACTCACGTCGGGCAGAGCAAAATCGGGTTTGGGTAGGATTGGCCAAGGAAACTGCCCACCAATTAGGAACGCCCATTTCTTCGCTGATGGCCTGGATAGAATACCTACGAGCTGATGATGAAGCCGACCCAATTGTGGCCGATGAACTAGAAAAAGACGTGCAAAGACTTCAAATGGTAACAGCACGCTTCTCGAGTATTGGTTCTGAGCCCACCCTACAACCTGAAAATATTTCTTTTGTGGTTCAAAATTTTATGAATTACCTGCAAAGACGCATCTCTAGTCAAGTAAAAGTGAGGGTAAAAGACTGGCTCCCTCCTGATAAAATGGTCAATATGAATCGCTATTTGTTTGAGTGGGTGATAGAGAATATTTGTAAAAATGCGGTAGACGCCATGGGAGGCCGGGGTGAGTTAAGGCTACGATTGAGAGAAATTCCAGAAGGTGATGTAGTAATTGATATCACCGATACCGGCAAAGGCATGAGCAAAACTCAGGTAAAAAAGGTGTTTAACCCTGGATTTACAACCAAAAGAAGAGGTTGGGGACTTGGGCTTACTCTGGCCAAAAGGATTGTAGAGGAATATCATAAAGGGCGCATCTTTATCAAAGCCTCAGAGGTGGGCAAGGGTACGACTTTTAGCATCATATTACAAGAAGGAGAAGTAAAAGAACCCGAAGTTGCCAATAAAGCGCTGAGTGTAGATGCTGCCTCATGATGATTGATAAGGTTACAATTTATCTCATTTTTTAAGAAACAGACAAATCATAACCTTATTTTATGTTAACTTACTTTCAAAATAATTTTACCCGTATTTTTGTTCGCTTCCATATATTCATGAGCTTCTGCTACCTGTGCCCAATCAAATACAGAGTCAATTACTGGTTTTATTTTGCCTTGCTCAATTAATGGAATTGCAAATGCTTTCAAATCCTGATTAAGACGAATCTGATAATCACGGCTTCGGGCTCGCAAGGTCGATCCCATTACTTTTAAGCGTTTGCGTAACATTTTACCTAAATTAAACCCATCTACATTCAGGCCTCCCATCAGGGCCAAAATAACCATACGCCCATCGGTAGCCAATGCATCAATATTATTGAGGAAATAAGGTGCTGCAATAAAATCAATTATCACGTCTACTCCCCTACCCTCAGTAAACTCCAGTGCTTTTTCCTTAAAATCCTCGGTTTTATAATCTATAGCTAAAGATGCTCCTAAGTCAAGGCAAGTTTGATGCTTGGGTGCCGAGGCAGTTACAATTGTTTTTACGCCTAGGGCTTTAGCCAATTGAATGGCGGCGGTACCTACACCACTTGCTCCCGCATGTACAAGCAATGTTTCTCCAGACTGGATATCGGCCAACCATTTCATTGCCTGATAAGCAGTCAGAAAAACTTCTGGAACAGCCACTGCTTGCTCAAAGGTAAAACTATTGGGAATAGGCATAGCCATGTCTTGATGAATCACCGCATATTCGGCGTATCCTCCCCCCGGAATCAAGCCAAACACCCGATCACCAGGTTTCCATTGAGTCACATCTGTACCCACTTCAGCTACTTCACCGGCAATTTCCAGACCGAGGATAGGGCTAGCTCCAGCAGGTGGAGGATAAACCCCACGACGCTGCATAGTATCGGCCCGGTTGAGGGCAGTGGTGTGTACTTTAACTAATATTTCATTTTGAGCTGGACTTGGTTTTTCCCATTCACCCAGGGAAAGTTGTTCAGGTCCACCAAACTCTTTGATTATGACGGCTTTCATTTTCACTATTGTATTAGTGTGTCTAAATTGATTAACAAAACTAATTTTGCTCAAACTAAATCAGATTTCATCTATATTTGAACAAATCATATAATTATTATCATTTCTGTGAAACTTGTACACCACTTATAACCTATGCGAAGTAATTTATTCAAAGATTTACTAAACATTGTCGGAGGGGGTGGCATCATGATCATTGTATTAGCCATTATTCTGTACTGGGCAAAGGTAATTCCCCCAAAAGATGTAATGGTTTTTATTGTGTGGGCCATTGGTAGTGCCAGCGTAGGAACCTTGATAGGTTTGCTTTCTAAAACAACAGATCAAAAAACAAAGCATTGAATCTCATGAAAAACAAACATTACTACTTTTTGCTTTCGCTATTATTAATGAGTATTTATTTTGGTCAAATACCTGTTTTTGCCCAAAATAAACTCACGATTGACCAAATTATGGAAGGAAGCAATTTTATCGGGCACGCTCCATCACGTATATTCTGGTCAGAAGATGGGCAAAAAGTTTACTTTAATTGGAACCCTCAAAATCAACCACAAAGCTCATTGTACTACATAAGGGCAAAAAATGGTAAACCAGTAGGTAAGCCACAAAAAGTGAGTGATCAGGAGCTACGAGATATGCCCTCAAGGTTTGGCACTTACAACAAAGCACGTACAGAAAAATTATACACTAAAAATGGCGATATTTTTTGGTACAAAAACGGAAAAAGTCGTCAAATAACTTCTACAGTAGAAACCGAAAGTAATGTCAGTTTTTCGGGGGATGAAAAGAGTATTATTTTCCAGCGGGGAGATAATTTATTTGAATGGGTAATCGTGGATGGCACACTCAAGCAATTAACCAATTTTAAAAAGGGTAACCCTAGAAGAGGGGGAAAAAGTTCTGAACAAGCAAAATGGCTCAAAAAGCAACAGCTGGAGTTGATGGATGTGTTGAAAAAACGCAAAAAGGATAGAGCATTTGGCCAAAAAGCTCGAAAAAAACTACGTGTTAAACGCCCTAAGACTATTTATCTCAAAGGCCGAAGGTTGAGCAGTCTTCAGTTAAGTCCCGACAAGGGGTTTGTCACTTTTATACTTAGTAAAAACGCTGGCGGAAGGAAGTTTACCAGTGTGATGCAATTCATTACCGAATCGGGCTACACCAATCCCGTAAATCGTCGGGTAAAAGTAGGAAGCCCAGAATCTACTTATGAGTTTGGTATTTTTAACCTGACTACCAACAAAGTTCAAATGGTAGATTTCAAGCAGTTGAAAGGGATTTATGAAGCCCCTGCTTATTACAAAGATTACAAGCGTTCGCTTAAGTTGAAAAAAGCACGCAAAGTTATCCCTCATGAGCTTATTTGGTCAGAAGACGGCAAAAATGCCATCATGGTGATTCGAGCTTTAGACTCCAAAGACCGCTGGATTGTGCTCGTAGATTTGAACAAAGGGAAACTTAAACTACTTGACAGACAACGAGATGAAGCCTGGATAGGTGGCCCTGGGGTTGGCAACTGGTATTTTTCGGTGGGCAATGTAGGCTGGCTACCTGATAATAAAACGGTTTATTTTCAATCCGAAAAAACGGGATACGCTCATTTATACACTGTAAACATCAAAAATCGTAATATAAAAGCGCTTACTTCTGGCAAATTTGAAGTCGCAGAGGCACAGCTTTCAAAAGATAAAAAATCGTGGTATTTGCTTACCAACGAGGTACATCCGGGAGAGTATCACTTGTACCAAATGCCACTCAAGGGAGGCAAACGTACCAAATTTACCACCATGACTGGGTTCAATGACAGTTTTCTATCTCCTGATGATAGCCAAGCTGCAGTGCTGCATTCTTCGGTCAACACTCCTCCTGAACTGTACTTGATGCCTACCAAAGCTGGTGGAAAAGCTACACAAGTTACAGATTCCAGGACTTCGGACTTCAAAAAATATAACTGGATTGCGCCTGAGGTCATTACTTTCAAAGCACGGGATAATGCCTCGGTATATGCTCGTCTTTACCGTCCTGCTAATCCAATAGCCAAAGGCAAAGCTGTAATTTTTGTACACGGAGCGGGTTATTTACAAAATGCTCATAAAGGTTGGAGCGACTATGACCGAGAATATATGTTCCATAATTTTTTGGTGCAAAATGGCTACACAGTGCTGGATATAGATTATCGGGGCAGCAAAGGTTATGGCCGAGATTGGCGTACTGGGATTTATCGTTACATGGGAGGCAAAGACTTAACTGACCAAGTAGATGGTGCTAAGTTTTTAACAGAAAAATACGACATAGATCCTAAAAAAATCGGAATTTATGGAGGGTCTTATGGTGGATTTATTACTTTGATGGCCATGTTTACCACACCTGATGTTTTCAAAGCGGGAGCTGCATTACGCTCAGTAACTGACTGGGCGCATTATAACCATCCTTATACGGCCAATATATTGAATACACCAGTAAAAGACAGTATAGCTTATCGTCGTAGTTCGCCTATCTACTTCGCCAAGGGGCTCAAAGGAGCATTGCTCATGTGCCACGGAATGATTGACTACAATGTGCAGTTTCAAGACATTGTGCGGCTAAGTCAACGTTTGATAGAGTTACGCAAAGAAAACTGGGAATTGGCGGTATATCCTATAGAGCGTCATGGCTTTGTAGAACCTAGTAGCTGGGCCGATGAGTATAAAAGGATTTTTAAGTTGTTTGAGAAGAATCTAAAATGATGATTGATTATTAATGTTTGATTGTTGATTCACCCTTTGTTGGTGACGTTGCACTCAAACACCAACAACGGTGCAAAAAGCCTTTGATTCAGCTATGAATTGAGGGCTTTTTTATTGAATTACTCTCAGCTTTTTGGCTACTTTGAGTTTCATTTGAGGCTTGCCTTTGTACAAGTAAATTTTACCAGTGGCTTGTATCGTTTTACCTTCGTAATTGGTTACGGGGCCGAAGCGGTTAATATAACGACCATTGATGGCAATGGTAAAATCTTGATTGGGATGAGGACGTGTAAGGTTAATCAAGTGAATTTCGTTGGAACGGCCCAGATTCAGGCTTTTTACACTGGCTACTTTGCCTTTCACAGTGGCATATTTGCCTACGTGCTGAGCTGCTTCGGAGGCATTGATGACTAAATGTTCGCAACTAGTAAGTAATAGTAGCAATAAAGTATAAAAAGCTAACTTTTTCATATTTGATGATTTGAGAAATGTAGGAAGCAATTTACAAAAAAGTTAGCATCAAGACTTGTTCAACTCAAATATCGTTACCCCTCTTTGTAATAGTCCCAAAGCAACTTGGACACTGCGGTTTTATTACGATGTGGCCTTACTCTTAAAAATCTCCTTCACCTTATCACTTAAATCAGGAGATTCTTCAAACATTTTTAAGATTTCTTGCTCACTGCCCAGTTTGGTAATATCAAGCTCCAGGTCTGAAAGTAACAACTCATCTAAAGCCTCTTCTTGTGCCTCTTCAAACATCTCAGGATCAAATTTTTTATCTTTAAACAGTTGTTCAAAGACTCCTTCCACGAGCGTTTCTGGGTTAGAATTCTGATCAGGTTGATGCGATTGATTGATCACCGAACTGATGGTTTGCTCAAGGACCTCCTCGTTCTGAAAACGTTTTAGGAGCGCTTTCTCGATTTCAGAAGGTACATAGTCAACACCAAAACTTTCAGGTTCTACCCCAGTGAGCACCAGAATTGGTACAGATGGATAGTAATTTTTAACCGTTTGTAACGTATCGACACCTTTACTATCGGGCAGGTTCAAGTCTAAGACAATCAGCTCTGGCAAATAATCCTCCACCTTCAAAGGTCTCAACTGTTGGACTTTTTCTATGACTTTTACACTAGAAGTTGAAAATTGGGTATAGGCAAGATATTCCTGAAATATTACCTGATCAGCCTTGTTGTCTTCCAGGTGCAAAATATCAAGCGTTTGAGTAGTCGAAGAAGCTATTTCCATAATTTTATTTTTTTAATTCATCAAATCCTTATCGGGCAACACGGCTAAGGAAAACCAAAAATCGGTGATTTGGCTCACTACCTGAATGTACTCATCCAGGTTTTTGGGCTTTCGTAAGTAGACATTTGCATAATGACGATAACAAAATGTTACATCTTCTTCCAGCATAGACGTGGTTAATACTATTATCGGGATATGACGCAATAAAGTTTCCTTTTTAATCCAATCTAATACCTCAGTACCTTTTTTACGAGGCAGATTCAAATCCAATATGATGGCATTTGGCGCGTTATTCAGGTTTTGTTGTAGAAACTTAATAGCTTCATCACCATCATAAGCATTGCTTATTTCCAGGTCAACAAACTTTTCGCTAATCAATTCTTTTAGAATCAAAGCATCGGAATGGTTGTCCTCAATATGTAACAAATGAATTGGTTTTTGATAAGATAAGGCTGCAGTCATAATAGTTAAGTATTTTTAGATATTGTAAAATAAAAGCTACTGCCTACCCCCGGTTTTGATTCTACCCAAATTCTTCCCTGGTGTTGATAGACGATTTTCTGACAAAGTGTTAATCCCATGCCATTTCCTTTGTAGGCTTGCTTGGTGTGTAACCTTTTGAATAATTGGAAAATAATCTCATAAAACTCCTCTGAAATACCTATACCATTGTCTTTTATCATAAATTGCCAAGAGTCTGAATGATCTTCAACTCCTATGCTAATCACCAAAGGTGTTCCTGGTTTACGATACTTCAGTGCATTGCCCAAGAGGTTCTGAAATAATTGCTGTAACAATACTTTTTTCCCATTAACGGTAGGTAAAGCATCTATATGTATCACCGCTTGAGTGGCTTTTATGGTACTTCTAAACAACTCTAATACTTTATTTAATAATTCGTTCAGGTCAACTTCTTCATTATTGTAGGCTTTGCGCGTAAGTCGAGAGTATTGGAGCAAGTCATCGATGAGGTTTTGCATATTTTCGGTACCATCCACAATAAATTGCATGTAATTTTGCTCTTTAGTACCCAATGTATCCTTGAGCCTCCGTTCCATAAGTTGGGTAAAAGTAGAAATCTGGCGGAGAGGTTCTTGTAAATCGTGCGAAGTAACATAAGCAAAGTTTTTGAGTTCTTCGTTGCTCTCTCTAAGAGAAACAACCATTTCCTCTAATTGAACCTTGACTTTGTTCAGGTTTTCGGTTTTCTTGGCTACCTCTTTTTCCAACTCCTCCTGGCGTTCCTCCATTTTTTCGGAACGAATGAGTAAGTTGGCCAGGATGGCACTTTTGAGGGTAGTAAGTCCCTTTAAATCATTTAATACCCAAGGGGTACACTCTCCCCTGATATTGGTTTTCCATTCTTCAAACGAGGCCCTGGGCAGTAGTCGGGGGTGGCCATTATCCATCACTACATCTTTTTTGGGTTCTCCACCCCAGGTAATAGAGGTGATTTGTTCTTGTTTGAACCAAATCAAAAAACTTCCATTCTTTTTTGAAATAGAAAGTGCCAATATCCCACTGCCTTTTTCGATAAACTCATCGCTGATTCTCAAAACCTTATCCAGACTATGGGTTACAAAAGGTCTATCTTCTTTGTGAAAATAATCTTTTAAAAAGTTGAGCAATACTTCTCTTTCTTCTGGTTTAGAAGGAACATTACCTTCCAGAAACTCTTGCCCATCTAGTATGCCCCATATACCGGTAGCCCGCAAAATTTCCATCAACCGATTTCCAGAGTTTTTAAGCTCTTCAAACAAACGCTCTGTCTCTAATAAACGATTACTTATAATCTCAAAGCCACTATCTTGTCGCTCTTGTAAAAGCTTATTTTCGTGTTTTTGATAGGCACCAATTTGCAATGAAAGTATTTGCCCAATGTGCATACAGAGTATTCTTTTTTGAGGTGACAAATACAGCGGCGCATCGTGGTGGCAGGCAATCAAGCCCCAAAGTTGGTTCTCAATAATGATAGAAATAAAGCAGGTGGCTTTCACCCCCATATTGGTTAAAAACTGTACATGTATAGGAGAAACACTTCGCAAAGAACTATAACTCATATCGGTGGCAGCATGGGTTTTGCCTACCAGGGGTACAGGCGTGTACTGCACATCTGGAATATGACGAATCCAGTTTTTAGTGTATAAAGCCCGAGCCTGGGGAGGAATGTCCGAAGCAGGAAAATGCAGTCCAAGATAGGCAGACATACTTTCTTTCCTCACTTCTGCGATAATTTCACCATTCCATTGATGATCAAACTTATAGACCTTCAGTCTGCCAAAATTGGTGATGTTTTGAAGCTGTTGTAAATTTTCATTCAGGATGCGCTCCAGTTTTTGAGAAGTATAATGGAAAGAAAAGATTAATTCTTTGCTGATGATAAATGCGTCGGGTAATGACTGATCTGTTACAATAGGCTCTATCTCCAGTAACAAGTATTTCTCCTGATAGCTCAGTAAACCAGTATATTGCTTTTGATCAATCTCACTGAGTAAAGTATGAATTTCGTTGGATTGAAAATAGCGACTTTTATAGCCGTGAGATGGCCTTTGGTAAGCTTGCAAATCACTTTTGAAGGTTTCGTTTACTTTGAAAAAATCACTCAAATGTCGCGCTAACAGGTCTTCGACCCGAATGCCCAAAATGGCCAATGTGTTTCGACTAGCACGCAAAATTTGAAGCTTATGATTCAATACCAGCAACACCCCATGGGGCTGGATAGATTCTGGAAATTCAATCGGTTCGTTTGCACAATTCTCAAGGGCTTCTTCCAGGTTTTGATCCATATTTGTGGAGGTTTTAGGTGTTAGAAAGAATATGATGGCTTACTGTTAAATCGCTTGGGTTGGCGTCAAACAGGGCGTAGTATTTATTATGCTCATCATTCATAAAAGCATTTTTTCGCTTCTCGAAGACATTTCTTTGGTACCAATTTACGGTAAAAGTGAGCTGCATGCCTTCCCGATACACCTTCCCTCGAGACCAAAGCCGCAATTGATTGGGGCGGGTTTTAAACGTGTCTCCTGACCATAGTAAAACTTTGACACAATTGTGTAGCTGCATTTCTGTATCAAATGTCAGGGAAGTTTTTGTGATAGCATAAGGGGCAGGAAGGGTAAGTAAGACTTCGGGAAGCTGAGCAGCTTGTAAAACAAGCGTCATTTGCGCTTGCCCTGCCTCAAGCGATTCGAGTATCGTCGAAGAAAGCCCCGGAAGCTGCTGTTCGAGCGGTTCTGGTTCCATTAGATAAATTTGGTTGGTTCGGATAAAATTTAAGATAACTCAAGGTAAAAAAAGTTTTAATGGATTTGCGATTATTTCCCTTTAATTTTATTTGTTAACTTTGATTTAGCAAAATCCTAGATTACCTGACACCAATATGCCTTATGATGAATATTGAATTAGAAGAGATTCTCGTAAAATCACTCGATGAGCTGACTCCTTTAAAAACTGAATTCTTAAACAAATACCGCAAACTTATTCCACTCCCAGATGATCAGCTAACGGAAGCATTTGACCAAGCCGTGGTGATTTTTTTTGCCAATTGTCACGTCGGCAAAATTACTAAGTTACAAGCTCCTTTTGAAAAATACATTTTTGCTATCGCCAAACGGATTTTGAATGAAGAAGCATGAATAGCCGAAGTAATGCAATACTATGTTGGAGCCAATATCTAATGTAGTGAGGATCAAAACTCCTTTAAATCAAGAACACAGAGCGGACGGATTCAGCAAATAGATCTTGATTTTTCTGCGTTTAGCTGCACAATCTAAAGGTCAATGCTGTTTCCTTAACAATTATTGATCGGGCCAGAGGTCCTAGTATAATCTTCATTCGCCTCTAGGCAAGCGAGTAATCAAGTTCCTTCGGCTGTGTTCAGGACAGGGCATTTTTACTTAAGGACACAGCATTAGAGGGCACTGTGACTAAGAGCTAACTGCCAAAGGTTAAAAGCTATAGAGCACTTTTCACTATTTGCTTTTAATTTTTAGCTCATTTCACTCCTTGTTTTTTCCATTTCACTCCAAAAATCATCAACTTTATTCTTTGTCCAATCAATAGACAATCTTCATTGAGTAATTTTAAACTATAAAATACGCTTATGGCACATACGTACGATTACCCTCGTCCGGCACTTACAGTAGACTGTATTATTTTTGGTCAAGCTCCTGATAGTGAGGATAGTAAAGACGTAAAGGTATTATTGATTCAGCGAGCGCATGAACCTTTTGTAGGCAAATGGGCCATTCCAGGAGGTTTTATAGATGCCAATGAAACGGCGCTGCAAGCGGCTAACCGGGAGCTGGAAGAGGAAACCAATCTGAGTGGAATCAATATGCAACAAATGCATACTTTTACCACCCCAGGACGTGATCCTCGAGGTTGGGTAGTGTCTATTGCATATTATGCGGTAGTAAATATTGATGAATGTAAACCTATAGCAGGAGATGATGCTCGTAATGCTACTTGGTTTTCGGTAAACGAGTTGCCCGAAATGGCTTTTGACCACGATGATATTATGAAAATGGCCATTGGGCGGGTATTGAAGTGATGGTTAATGCAAACGAAATCTTTTGAAACTGGTTTGTTATTAAAAACTAACGGCACTAAAGGCTCAAAATAAACAAAAGCATATGAGTTGGGTAGAAAGATATCAGGAAAAGATTACAGAAAAGCTAGGTAATCGCTATGAAAAACATTTTGCCTGGACAGACTACGTACATTCCATCTTTATTTCCATTCCTATCGGCTTAGTCATTGGGATTGTGTTTGGCATTACCAACACTTATTTATGGATAAGCATTGGAGCAGGGATCATTCACGGAATTATTATTGGTTTGTTTTTAACCCTTGCCAATCAGGTGTCTTTATATTTCTTTTCGCTGATTCCTACCAAAGCTATTGCTCACTCAATTGCTTTATTGGTAATGGCCATTTGTGCCGCAGTAGGCACTTATTTGATTAATTTTGTGGGGCAGGCAATCTTAGATATTGAGTCAAATTCACGCGGGGCAATGGCCCTTACAACCGTTTTTTATATAGCAGTAGGTATGCTCATTTATTCTAAAATCCTGCAAAAGGAGAAGTTAGGCTCCAAGATTACACAACAGGAGCTTAAACTACTCGAACTCAAACAACTGAAAACTCAAGCCGAACTAGATGCTTTACACGCCAAGGTAAACCCGCATTTTCTGTACAATGCCTTGAACTCCATTGCGAGTTTAATCCATGTAAACCCTGATAAAGCGGAAGAAATGACGCTTTTGCTCTCTAAATTTTTTCGATATAATACCAATCGGCAAAATCATCACCTGACTACGCTGGGCGAAGAATTGGAAATGGTAGAAACCTACCTCGAGATCGAGAAAGTACGCTTTGGGAACCGTTTACAGTATCATTTGGCGCTACCCGATACCGCTCGTCAATACTTGGTTCCTCGTTTTTTGCTACAACCTTTGGTAGAAAACGCCATCAAACATGGGATTTCTAAACTAGCCGAAGCTGGAAAGTTAAGCATCGAGGTTACCCACCAAGAAAACCTACTTGATATTACGCTCAAAGACAATGGTCCGGCGTTTTCGGAAAATATGCAACTGGGCTATGGCTGGCAAAGTACCCGTGATAAACTTGAGTTGTTGTTTCCCAAAAACGCTGACTTTTATTTTGAAAATACCCCCGAGAAAAAAGTAGTTATTAGTCTAAAAAAAATGCTTGCCCATGAACATGCCCCCAAACCCATCCAAATTGTACAAAACCCTGGTCATTGATGATGAGTCGTTGGCTCGTGAACGCCTCAAACGTTTGCTTAAGGCTCATACTGACATATTTGAGGTAATAGGCGAAGCCGAAAACGGCCAGCAAGGATTGGCTTTGGTGAATACCCTCAAGCCCGATTTGATTTTTTTGGATATAGAAATGCCCTTACTCAATGGCTTTGAGATGTTGCGTCATCTTGAGCATTTGCCTATTGTGATTTTTGCCACGGCTTATGATCAGTACGCGATTCAGGCTTTTGAGGAAAACTCAATCGATTACTTGTTAAAGCCTATTTTGGCCGAAAGACTTGAGCGTACCATTCAAAAACTAAAGCGGTTTGAAACCGAATCAGCCCAAGAGAACCCTCAGGCTGATGCTTTGCAGCAATTGTTGCAACAGTTGCAACCCACCAAAACCATTACTAGTATGCCTATACAAGTAGGCGACAAAATCCGTTTGATTCCATTGACCGAAGTAGCCTATTTCGAAGCCGAAGGTAAATACGTATATTTGAACACCGCCGAAGGGCAAAAACACTTGGTAGATTTTACTTTGAGCACCCTGGATACTAAGCTCTCAGAGCCTTTTGTACGCGTCCATAAATCGCACATTGTCAACCAGAATTTTATTCAACAATTCGAGAAATACTTCCGGGGACGTTTTATATTGCATTTGAGTGACAGGCCTGCTACCAAAATCACCACTGGGGCCAGTTTTGCCGATCGTATCAAGGCTTTGTTTGAGATTTAGCTGATAGTTAGGAGTTGGGAGCTTTTCAGTTAGTAGTTTTCAATCAACTTATATGTACTTTTGATTTAACATATCAGATCGGTGAATCTTTATCAAAACATTCAAATAATGACGCTTAACTATAAACTACGAACTACCAACTAGAAGGCTTATGGACATTCTCATATTTGTAGGCTTAGGATTTATTGGAGCAGCTGCGGCATTGCTTTATATGACTAAGCGCATCAAAAAACGGTAGGTTACCCCAACTTTTGACCTCGTTTCTTCGTGAATATTGATAAGTGAAACTATGAAAATGACTTAGTACACGCTACTAAAACTTTGGATCAAACTAAATGAAAAACTGATGAAAAAAATTTGTGCATTCCCTTTTTCTCCTCCTGATACATCGCTCTTATACTAAACGTTCAAAATATATATTTTACAGGCATAACCTCCTGTAAATAAACCCGTTACTTGCTTAATTGCACCGTCAGGAGCGTATATTTCACCCTATTTAATTGTTTTTTAGAAATTTGACTGAAAATTGTATATTTGGTCAGTGAGGAAAAATTCATACCTATGAGAATACAAAACCTAATTCGTTACTTTAGAGATTGCTATCAAGCCGACCAACGAGAAGCTACCATCTGGAACATTTTTGACAAAAAGATTGAACATAAATACTTTACCGATAAGCAAGAAGAATTGCTCACCCAAAACCTGCCTCAACAATACATTCCTACCGAGCACGCGCTGACCATTGAGAAAGAATTACAGCTATTTCAACGAGAGAAATCACTGTTCTATTTTTCGTTTTTTATTGCGGGTTCTAACCCCAGCGAAACCATTGGACCTAAAAAACTATGCGCTCCTTTGCTCTATTACCCCGCCGAAATAATCAAAGAAAAAGACGACTATTATATTAAAATAGATTTTAGCAAGCAGCAAGTCAACTACCCCTTGCTCTCGATGCTAAACTTGCAAGATACCAATACCGAAAAACTCTTTTTGGACCTTCCTCAAGATGCCATCTCCTTTGCCGATGCCAAAGCCATGACCGACAAACTCCAACCTCACTGGAGCGGGGTCAACTTTGACGAAATGTATCGATATCCAGAAGATTTGCTAGACGAGGAGGCCTTGAAAAAATTGGTAAAGTCTACTGCTTTGCGCTTACTTCCTGGTAGTGCCTTAGGGGTTATGATGAGTTCAAATACCACCCGTGGGGTCATCAATGAACTGGGATTGATAGCCGCTGAAAAAGAACAAAGTGGTTTTTCGTCCTCGTTGCAAGCTTTATTTGGAGAAACTCCCCCAGTGGCTGCCCAACCTACTCCTACTCAACCCAGAGTGCCAGCCATCTTGAGCAAAGCTCAGAAAAAAGTATTGGAAATGGCCCAGTTCAATCCATTAAGCATTGTAGTAGGCCCTCCTGGTACTGGCAAAACCTACACGATCGCCGCCTTGGCTACCGACCACCTTACCCGAGGCGAATCGGTACTCATTGCTTCGCAAATGAACCATGCGGTAGATGTAGTAGGTGATAAAATAGAACAGCAACTAGGATTTAAAAGTGGGGTGATCCGAGGAGGTAGAAGTCAGTACATGAAGGATTTGAAGTTATACCTCAAAAATATATTGAGTGGTATTGGTATACCTGATCCGGGGCAAATTCCAGAAGAGAAGAAAAAACTAAAGCGCCAGGAAAACCGCTTGGCCAAAATAGAAGAAGAAATTGCATCACTAGAAATTTTATTTGACCAAAGGGTAGATGAAGAAATCAAATGGGGAAACTTCATTGCCTCTAACAGTCAGGCTAAAAACCTGGTAAAGCGCTGGATTGTCAACTACAAAACCAACCGAATTCGCAATAAAAGAAATGAGCGCCCCATCCATTGGGATTTGGTTTCCAAACTAGAAAAACTGCTTTCGCAACGCACCAAGCTGTTGAAAGAATACATCCAGTTGGGTTATCAGCTCAAATTGGCCGAAGTGATTCGGTTTCGTCGTAAAGATTTAAGTAATTTTCTAAAAGCCGTAAAAGCCCGCAAAGGTCACAAACAAGAGGAGTTGTTTGAGCGAGTAGATTTTGAAACCATCTTGAGCACCTTTCCTATTTGGTTAGTCAATTTATCGGATGTGAGCAATATTTTACCACTTAAGCAAGATTTGTTTGATGTAGCCATTATAGACGAAGCATCGCAATGCGATATTGCCAGTTGTTTACCCATTTTGCAACGTGCCAAGCGGGTAGTCATTGTAGGAGATCCATCCCAGTTGCGCCATGTGTCGTTTTTGTCGCAGGCCCGTCAGAATTTTTTGCGTGAACAGCACTCTCTGAATGAAGAAACTCAGTTTGACCTGGATTATCGTGATCAGAGTATTTTGGATGCAGTGAATAACTCAATAGAGACTCAAGATGCGGTTACGTTTTTGGATGAACACTACCGAAGTTTACCCGAAATCATCAATTTTAGCAACCGTACTTTTTATCAAAATCGCCTAAATCTTATGACCCAAACCCCTCATAATGAGAAGGTAAAAAGCTTAGCCTTGCTTACAAATGCTGGTAAGCGAGATACCAAGGGTTACAATGAAGGCGAGGCTCAAGCAATTTTGGATAGAATCCAGCAAACAATCGAAAACGAGAGAAGCCTTTCCAAGGATATTTGCCATAGCATTGGTATTTTATCTCCTTTTAGAAGTCAGGTAGATTATTTATCCAAACGAATTACTGAGGAGATTCCGCTTATTTCGCTCAAGAAGCACAACTTGATGATTGGTACCGCCCATTCGTTTCAGGGCGAAGAGCGAGACATGATGTTTATATCATTTGTGGTAGATGAAGATTCGGCCAGTGGGTCTTATGTACACCTCAATAAGCAAGATTTGTTTAATGTAGCCATTACCCGGGCTCGAGCCAAGCAGTTTGTGGTAACCTCTGCCAAGTTGAATGAATTGAAAAACGAGACCTTGCTCAAGCAATACCTGAGCTATGTGATGGATGAAGAGAAGAATTTTAACCGAAATTATGATCCGTCTGATGCGCATTGTGTATTTGCCGATGAGGTAGAAGAAGAACTCAAATCGTTGAATTATCATTGTTTTCGCTCTTACCCAATTGCAGGCCTGGATATAGACATTGTGGTACAAGAAAACCACAAAACAATGGGTATCAACTTGATTGGCTTTCCTGGGATTTATGAAAATGCTTTTACGCTGGAGCGCTACAAGATATTGAGTCGTGCCGGGGTGCCCATTGTGCCGCTTCCCTACCTTACCTGGAAGTACGACCGTAGCAAGTGCGTAGAGATTATTCAGGGAACTTTTCAAAACATTGGTTGATTTTGCCTTGCCTCGCTTAAACACCCTGCACCAAGCAAAGCAACCATTTTAAAACATTTTGTGTATTGCCGTTAGTACTAACCAATCATTCTTTAAATACACTAAAAAATGTTTAAACTAAAAAGAACCGAACATCAGGCAGAAAACACAAAGCAAACTAATCAACCACTAATAACCGCTGGAATGTGGGTATTTGAAACCAAAGCGCCACTTGTTCCGATGTATATCAGCCAAATATTAAAATATGGCATGTGTGAAGTTATCTATGGTAAAAGTTTGCCCTTTAGGGTTTACAAAAAAAGAGTAGCCAATCTACGTCCATTGAAACCCGAAGAGTTGCATTTAGTCAAAAATGCTATAGGCCGTGAGATAGAGCAAGCCGCAAAATCTGCCTGAAAATAGTTTAAGTAGTATTTATTAAATAAACCTCATGCATTACTTTGGATGAGGTTCTTTTGTTTTCTCTTACTGATAGTCACCCACTACCCATAAATCTACCATTTCTCCTGCCCTTATCTTTGTTTTTTTTCCTGGCTTATTAGCAAACATTTTTGGGTGTTGTCGCATTACTATTCCTGCTTGTTTTTCAGGTTTATAAACATACACTACCTGCGAGGGCCATAGCTCTAGTTCATCCAATCGTTTTCTGGCTGCTTTCAGAGTAAGCCCTACCAAATTGGGCATCTCAAAGGGTACTTCTCCCAAGCCTGTACCTACCATCAAATCTATTTTTTTCCCCAAGGGTAGGAGTGTTCCAGGCTTTAGGGTATCTCCCTGATGGCTTTGGAGGATCACAACATTTTCGCCCAAGTGAGGACGATAAGTAATTTTTCCAGTATCTAATCCCAGGCTTTTGAGTTGCGCTACTGCATCGTCAAAACGGGTATCTACCAAACGGGGCATTTTAACACCAGTCTTCGGCTTCTTGGTAGTAATTGTAATGATCACTTCACGCCCTTCTTTGATTTCTTTGCCACTTTTGGGTATTTGGGTAAGTACTGTGCCCGCAGGCTTTTGTAACTTCCAATTGTCTACCTCATAGCTAATCTTGTAAGTAAGGTCATATTTGTCCAAAAACTTTTGGAGAGTATCTACTTGGCTACCCAATAGGTTAGGCATTTTGAGAGGTTGGCGTACTTTGGTAGGCAAAAACAAATAATTAAAAAAGAGCAGTAAAATAATCAGAAATGCTCCTGTTGCTAAACTGACATTAAGAACTCCTATTAGAAACTTTCTTCTTCTAATTTTCATATTTATTTGATTATCTCATTTAATCACAAAAAATTTAACTCCCTTAAAAACAGGTATATAAACCTATTTGAACTCATATGTAATTATTAGTGTTACATATCAAACTTAAAATAATTACTTTTTTTTCATCAGGCAAGGCAACCGTTTTAGAAATTATTGCGTGTTGCCTCAAACAAATCATAAAAATAACAATTTTTTCACCGGATTATTTATAAAAAAGATGCTTAACTTAAAGAAAAAGAACAATCTTCGGAAGACTAAATATCAGACAGATAACAGTACCACAAATACTCCCCATATAGAAGCAGGTATGTGGGTTTTGGACCGCACCTCCCCTATTACACCTATGTATGTAAGCAAAATGTTGGGCTATGGCATGTGTGAGGTTATTTATGGCAAGCGCTTACCTTTTAGGGTGTATAAACGACGAATTGCCACCTTGCGTCCTCTGACATTACCCGAAATGCAGGCTGTAAAAAATGCCATGTGTAGAGAAATTGAGCACTTGGCAAAATCGGCTTAATCCACAAAAAAGCCTCATCCAAATCATTGAATGAGGCCTCTTATATTTAAGAATTTATTGTTTATTTGGTAGAATCTTTTTTGGCAGGCTCCTCAGTTTTCTTAGGATCATCTTTCTTGTCTTTATCAAGCTTACGTTTTTTGTAATTCTTGATTTCGTCATACTTGCGAATATTGATGGTATCTAAATATTCCAAAGGATCTTTATCCTCTTTACCACCATTTTTCTTGGCTTTGGGGGCCGGATTGCCTACTACCCATAAGTCTACCAATTCACCAGCGCGAACTAAGGTGCGTTTACGATCATCCATAGGGCCACCTTTTTTTACTCCTTTACGCTTTTTACCAATAAATACTGCGGGGTTTTGACGAATCACGGTGCCTAGCTCGCGTTTACTGCTGTACACGTAGGTAATGTTTCCAACCAAAAGCTCGTACCCTTTCAAAAGTTGTTCGGCTTCGTCAAGTGGCATCAATACCAAGTCAGGCATTCTAAATTCTTTTTCACCTAAACCATCCCCTACTACCAAGTCAATTTTGCTACCTTTTGGAATATAGGTATTGGGTTGGATTTTTTTGCCTTTATAAAACTGCTCCATAATCACATTTTCACCCAGAAAAGGCTTATAAGTGATTTTACCCAAGTCTAAATCCGCGTTTTTAAGCGTACGCTCGGCCATATCAAAGGGTACATCTATCAACTTAGGCATTTTTACCCTGGGAGCATTTTTTGGGGTTACCGTCACATAAATCTTACGAAAACGCTTCACTTTGGCTCCCGGCTCAGGAGATTGAAGCAATATAGTACCAGGGCGGTCACGGTGACGACGAGAATAGGTGGAGTCTTTTACCTCATAAGTCAAATCGCGAGATTCCAAAAATCGCTTAAGCTCTTCTACTTTTCGGCCTGTCAAATCAGGTACCGTAACTGTCTCGCCGTGATTGGTGGTAGAAGGCAAAATAGAACTAAACAGCACCATAACAATGAGGGTAGTCAATGCGATTACTATCCCCAAATGTACCAGCACATCTAAGAAGGAGTTACTCTTGACAAATACAATTTTTCGTGAAGCCATAGGTTTTTTTAGGTGTTTGGTATGGGACATCCTCAAAAGGCCTGAGTCCCTGATGTTTTTTTATGAGTGTTTCTTATTATACAAAGTTAATTAATTTGTTGAATAGCCTAATTCTTTTGGTCTAAATTCCACTCAGGATCCAACGTATTTTCACAAACTACACATTCAAATACTTGATCTTTGATCAAATTGATGTGCTTGCAATGGTGACAATATCTAAACTCATAAGCATCGGTAAAATCGTCAAGGCCTTCCAAGCCAGCTTTTTGAAGTGCTTGTGCTACTCTTGGCCAAGAGCTTGGTTCGGGGCAATAACCAGTAGATTGGTTGCTAATTGCAACTACCGAAACCTGCTTATTTATTACTTCAAAAGTAATCTCCCCTGCCGATAATACTTGATGCCCTCCTGCACACATTACATGCTCTGAATGCCGATCACTAATCACCAACTCTTCTTGTAAGGTAACGATAAAAGTAGTGATCAATTGATGATTTTGCAGCGTTTGCTCCGTTTCTTCTATCCATTGTAACAATGCCTGCTTTGATAAAATTTTGGTGCCGATTTGGGTCAAATCTATCCCTTGTAATATAGCAGCTGGTCCTACATAGAAGTATTGTCGGTTCATGTCCTTTTCATACTATAAAATGTTTTATGTAACCCAAACAAAATTGTTTTTGCATTCACACTTGAAAAAAAGATCAGATTTATTGCAATTGCATTTGGCTACCCACTAACTTTGAATGATTTTAATCTTGCGAAATACGCCCAAACCCGTTTTTGGAAGTAATTTATGTACAACACCATTACGATTCAGGACATTCCGGTGCATTATAAAGTAACCGGGGAAGGCCCTCACCTTTTGCTTTTGCATGGCTGGGGTTGCGATTTGGAAATATTTAAACCCATTCAGGATCATCTATCCCAACGGTATACTACTTATAGCATCGATTTTCCTGGTTTTGGCAAAACCCCCGATCCACCACAACCTTGGAGCACTGAAGAATATGCAGCACTTACGGAAGAATTTATTCAACAACTTCAATTGAAAGATCCTATTCTATTGGGACATTCATTTGGCGGACGAATTTCACTTCGTTTGGCAGCCAAACACCCTATTTCAAAGGTAATTCTGACGGGAGGAGCAGGTCTTAAACCTAAACGTAAGCTGGATTACTACATAAAGGTATATTCTTACAAAACAGTGAAAAATGTACTGAAGCTTCCGGGGTTACGCAATTATTCAGAACAAATTTTAGAAAAATATCGAAAAAAATCAGGCTCAAGTGATTACCAAAAAGCTTCTGGCATTATGCGGCAAACCTTGGTAAAAGTAGTAAATGAGGATTTGAGATATTTGCTGCCGAATATCAAAGCTTCTACCTTGCTCATTTGGGGCGAAAACGATACAGCCACTCCTTTGAGTGATGCGCAAATTATGGAGAAAGAAATTCCAGATGCGGGGCTGGCTGTACTCAAAAACGCTGGACATTATGGATTTTTAGAGAAGCGCTCGGAGTTTCTGATGATTGTAGATCATTTTATTTAAGATCATTTTACTTTAAAAAGGGAAGTTATCACAACTTCACAGGTTCATACACTGGTTATCAACTATCTGATTGATTATGGAAAAAGTTTGGTATGCATTAGTATTGGCTTCTTTTGCTGGATATGCATTTGCGCAACTAAAAAAGGAGTTGCATATGATGCAGCTCAATAGTTATCGCAACAGTCGTTATCGTCGTTGGACTCAAAAAAACCTCCATCAAAAACTAACCTTTAGCCTATTTTTACTTATTGCTAGTGGGGTCTTTGTTTTGTTCAATATAGCACTGGTACCTGCTTATTTGGGCTGGATTGCAGGAGCAGGCTGGGGAGCCTATCGCTTGTTTACCGAAAAACACAAAAAGAAGTTAGTGCTTACTCGCAGAGCCAAAACCTTACTTTTTACTTCGCTTGGAGTATTTGCAGTATTGGCGACCACTATTGCTTTGTTGGTGCCCTCCAAATTTGTGATGTTGGGCTGGGCTTTACTCACTTTACTCGCTTTTGCTTGGTTAATTGTAGCCAACTTTTTACTCATTCCAGTAGAACGTCGAATTTCTCAATGGTATAAAGACGACGCCAAAAGAATATTAAAATCAATGCCTCACCTTAAGGTGATTGGCATTACGGGTAGTTACGGAAAAACCAGTGTAAAACACTTTCTGACCCGAATTCTCTCCGAAAAATACAATGTAGTCATGACTCCTGGAAGCTACAATACGCCCATGGGAGTCACCATTACGGTCCGTAACCACTTAAAGCCCATTCACGAAGTATTTGTATGCGAGATGGGTGCTAAGCAAATTGGGGATATCAAGGAATTGTGTGATTTAGCCAATCCTGAAATTGGTATTTTGACCGCAGTAGCTGACCAACACTTAGATACCTTTGGCTCCATAGAAAATGTACAAAAAGGAAAATTTGAATTAATCGATTCGCTGCCTACTCATGGGGTAGGTTATATGAATTTTGATTATGAATATGTGCGCAATCATGCACCCATTACTCATGTAGAAAACTATGCCTACAGTCTAAACCAAGATACCGCTTATCAGGCGCGTGAGGTAGAATATACCCCCAAAGGGATGAAGCTTTCGGTATATTATCAAAATGAAAAAGTATTGGATTTAGAAACCAAGCTGATGGGGGAAGCCAATATTTCTAACATATTGGTATGCTGTGCAGTGGCTCTAAAGTTAGAGGTTCCTATCAGAAGTATTCAGTTTGCTGTAAAAAACCTACAGCCAGTAAAGCATCGTATGGAGCTTAAGCGCAACCCAGGAGGCATTACGATTTTAGATGATGCTTTCAACTCCAACCCCACGGGTGCAAAAATGGCTCTGGAAGTCCTCAAAAAAATAGAAGGCGGGCAAAAGGTAATTATTACCCCAGGAATGATTGAGTTGGCCGAAAAGGAATATGAATTGAATCGTGTTTTGGGAGAACAAATCGCTGACCATGTAGATTATGCCATTTTGGTAGGGCCTAAACAAACGTTACCCATTCAAGAAGGGCTCAAAAATAAGAATTACCCCGAAGATCGTTTATACGTAGCGCGTAATTTAACCGACGCCAACCAACACTTGATGCAAATTGCCAAGGCAGGAGACGTGGTACTGTACGAAAACGATTTGCCAGATACTTACAATGAATAATAAAGCCTGTGGATACCCCATCCACAGACTTTTGCATTGGCTAGCTCGCTCTCTCACTTCAAAATTTTGTTTTAAGTCTAAAACACGTTGTAGCTTTCTTCGCTCGCATAAGTAGATACTTCGCTCAGGTCGGAGGCAATATTCTCGATCTGAAAGTATTGTTGAATCAGTTTGATTTGCTGATTTTTATACTGAGGAACCAAAGTACCACGGGCTTTCAGGAAATAATGATCTTTGGTAACAAATACTAAGGGCAAGCTGGTTTCTACCCGATGGTTTGTAACCCGTTGTAGGGCCATTTGATAAGCCAGCTTGGATACTGGATGTAGGATATCACCCATTGATATTTTTTGGTCTTTGAAGTCATCCCAGGTAAAATATTGCGCTGCTACTGGATTCATAAACTCGATGGCTCCTGAGGGAAGCACATATTGTATCATTTCCTCAGAGTTTTTTTCATCCTCGGTTAGCCAGGGGTGGCGTTGTTTATCGATGTGCACAAAATTAATGAGGACGCTGATCTCTTCGTTTATTTTGATAATTTGGTGAAAAATCCACCTTCCTCCCCCAAAAGGAGATGGAAACATCTCAATAAAAGGCTCATCAGTTGCATATACTTTAATGTATTTTTGGTAAAAAGAGTGATCGGCACTGATATGCAACATTTCCCTTAACCCTCTGCCAATCAGGCGAATGGCACTTTCGCCCATCATCGTACAAAATGCCCGGTTTACCTTGGTAAAAACAAAGTCTCTAGAGCCAAACTTATCTACCTTGCTTTGTACGCTAAATCGTACATCCTCAGGGTTTTTCTTAAACCACTGAGTCAAAGCCTTGAGAAGTGGCTGCTGTTTCTTGGATTGATCTTCTTGAAAAGTGTTGGTTGTTTTTAAGTTGTGTAGTGTTGTCATTTTTGAATTGAGTTAAGGGTTGATATACTTATTGATTGATAAATTTACAGGGCAAAGTATCGTTTGCCTCGATTACTATTCAGTTGATAACTCAGCGTAAACTGGATATTTTGCACAGTATCGTTGAGCGTATGTCCATTGGGTAATATTTCACCCAGACTGCTAAAGTTTCGTTCGTAGCGAAGGTCAGCTCCTAAACGTCCCATATTGAAGCCCGCTCCCACATAGTAATTAATCACTACTGGTGCTGATGCCTGTTGAAACCAAGCGTCGGCCAAGCCTTCTCCTCGCTGACTGGCCCCTAGCTTATAACTAAACATAGGGCCAGCATATACCCTGATTCGCCCACTACCCAAGTAGTAGCCAATCGTCAAAGCAACGTCTCCATAATAGGCATTGCGCTGAGTAACATTGCCTTTAGTCAATTTGTAACGATTTTGTTCAATTCTACTTTCCCCAACATAGCGAATGGCTCCTCCTCTTTTAGAAATCATCACTTCAGGTTGCACAAAATGGTTACTCTTGGATCTTTTGCTGTGGAAATACAATCCCACCGTGTAGTTAATCTGATGCCCCTCGCTTTTCCATTCATCTTGCTTAGGTGTAAGCTTGGTATAGTTAACACCCCATCTAACTCCCCAGTCCAGCATTTGGCTTTGCAACTGAGGCACCGCAAGCCCCAGAAGGCATATGATCAATAATATCTTTTTCATAGTGTTTCTTTATTAGCAGATGTTTAATGTAAAGAATGTTGTTGATTGTAATTATTTGATTTTTAATCACTTATTAAATATTTATCTCTTGATTTAGGCAAAGTCGTTTCGCAATATTTACCCGTCAATCATTGATGAGGGCAAGTGCTGCATCTTTTATTTGCCTGAGACAAAATCTACCTGGGGTATAAAACTGAGGGCCTTTTCGTGGTTAGCGGTAATTTGCATGGCATTGTGTTTCAAGTGTAACAACTTTAGTTTTTTGAGTTGCAACACACATTGCGGGAAATCAGTCAATTGATTTTTGTTGAGGTACAGAAATACCAGATTTTTGAGTTCACTGAGTGAATGGGGAATTTCTTCAAGATGATTTCCTGCCATATCGAGCACTAGCAGACTTTGTAGATTTTTGATTGATTCTGGGAGGTGTTTCAAACGATTATTTTTGAGCTCGAGCATTTTTAGGCGTTGCATATGAGTAATACACTCAGGAAGCGCCCTAAGCAAGTTATTATCTAAATTAAGCGTAATCAAGTTTTGCATCGTGGCAAATTCATGGGGCAATGTCTTCAGCTTGTTTCCTCTTACATCGAGTCCGGTAAGTTTGTGAAGTTTTGATAAATTGGCGGGGAGTTTTACCAGAAAATTACTTGCAATACTTAGGTATTGTAGGTTAGGCAATTGGGAGACTACCTTGGGAACTTCGGTAAACTGATTAAACTGTAAATATAGGTTTTTTAACTTTTTTAATTGAGCAAATTCAGTCGGCAGGCAAATCAACTCATTGTCTATGAGATTAAGTTCTTGCAGGTTGCGTAGTTTGCCAATCTCGGGAGATAGTTCCTGAAGTTTGCGTCCGCACAAGTATAGCCGAGTAACAGATTCTGGATTTTTGAGTGCTTCTCCAAGTGAGGTAAAAATTTTGCCGTTTATATGTTGGGCAGGTTTTATTGGGGTGAGCCAGGCGATTTGCGGACAAATCATCAATAACAGAAAGATTACATTTTTTTGCCAAGGTTTACGTGAATTATTCATAGTGAAGGTTATTAGAGTAAAACTAAATTTTATGTCGTCTACCTAATTATGTCTGGCTCTTCACTATATCACCCTGTTTGGGATTTTTTTTTCACTTTTTAGCAAAAAAAAATAGCTCAACCTCTTGATCAGCAAGAAATTAAGCTAGATATGCCTATTTTTTCTTTTCATTGTTTTTTCTTTCTTGTTTCATTTGCCGAAACTTTTTCATCAGTAGAGGATAGTTGGCAAAGGCTTTTTGCATTTCGCTTTCATCTAAAGATTGGCTATCAAATTCCAGATCTTTAATTAGCTCTTGTTCAGCAATGCTATCTAGCCAGAGGGTCACTTGCCTGTATTTGTCTACCCAATCGGCAAATTGCTCACTTTTCATCAATTCCTGAAACTTTTGAAGTCCTGCGGGGGTGAGCTTATCATTAAAATAATCTTCAATTAAATACTTTTCTACTTCTGTTAAGTCTCTCTTTTGTTCCTTTCCCATTCTATAAGTTTCTTGGCAACTAAACCTTTCAATTTGATGATAAACTTATGTTTAGCTGTTGAAGCACTTCGGGTGTTACTGTAGTTCATAATTCTCGTAACCTCCTTGATAGATTTCCCCTTGATTAAAAGTAATTCAAGCATTTGTCTTGCTTGAGGCCCCATTTCCTTTAGGCCTTCCAACACCAATTGTTCTTTTTGGTTATATTCTAATTTCTCTTTTTTCTCTTGTTCTTGTTCTTCGGTAGACACCTCAATATCTAATGATTGATAACGAGCCTCCTTACGGCTTTCATTCAGTAGGAGTTTTTTAGCCACTGCAAACACGTAAGTTTTAGCAGAAGCGCTCATTTCTTCTATTTTTCCACTTTGCAAATTAGTATAAAATATAATAACTGCTTCGCTATAAGCATCACTTAGCTGCGCAGAATTACAATGGGGAAACCATTTGAGGTGTGAAAATACAAAACATTCGCGAAAACTTTCTAATTGTTCTAGTACAACTTTGTTGCCGTGTTTTATTTTGTCCACTTGCTCACTAGCTAAGTGAGATAAAAAAGTAAGGGTATGCGACATGACCTAACAGGTTTGAGATACAAGTAGCCTATAGCGCCCAGGTCAATGTGCTCATCCTCAAGGGGCTTTAATTTTTGACTAATTGTATTGGTTGAAAAAAGCTTAAAAAAATATATGTTAATTCTATGTTTGATTACAAAATCTAGTTATAGGGATTCGTTTATGTTTTGTATAGTATTGTATAGAATTATATGTGGCAGGAGTTAAATTATGCTTATAAATTATAGGTACTAAACGGCTCGCACGTATTAAAAGTTTTGAGTTTGCCTATGTTTTTAGTTATTTTCCCTAAAAGAAATTATTTTTTTTTCAACCTTATCTCAATAATAAAATTTTTCTCAAATTGAGACTGCTTTTTATGGCATATTACGCCAATACTGGGTCGTTTTGGATGTGTGCCACTACCTGTTGCATTTCCTTCATAAATGCTTCTACCAAAGGATAAATTGCGGATTCCTCTCCATTCTCACGGGCAATCTTTTCTATTTGGCGGGCAAGTTTTGCCATTTTTTGCAAGTCTAATATATCTAGAGAACTTTTTACCTTGTGGGCCAGCTTACCTAGTAAAATTACATCACTCTTAGTTTGGGCTTGCTGCATCTCCTCAATCAAGGCTGGGGTTTCTTGCACAAACATGGATACCATCTGGCGTACGTGTTCTTTATTGCCACCCATCATCTTTTCGAGCTTTTGTAAATTATAACTCTCAGCAACTGGTGCAAATGCTTGTTTGGTGGGCACATGAACCGATACTGACGGAGTTTTGACAGGTAACTCCTGTAAGTTGGCCAAAATCTTCTCGAGTAAGTCATTTTGAGCAAAAGGCTTGGTTAAATAATCGTTCATCCCGGCCTCCAGGCACCTTTGACGATCTCCTTTAATGGCATTGGCGGTAAGGGCAATGATCGGAATAGAGGAGTTAAGTCTTTGCCTAATTGCTTTGGTAGCTTCTACACCGTCCATCAGTGGCATTTGCATATCCATCAAGATCAGGTCGTATTTGTTTTCACTAAACTTCTCGAGGGCTTCTTTGCCATTTTCGGCCACTTCTACAATCACTCCCCATTCTTCTAAAATGGTCGTGGCCAAAAATTGATTCATTTGGTTATCTTCGGCCAATAGTATGCGTTTCTCAAATAGTTTTTGAGTATAATCTTCATTGGTTTGGTATGCAGGTACTGCCTCTTGTAATACGCCTTTTTCAAAGGTAAGACTGAAAGAAAAAGTAGTGCCCACCCCAAACTCGCTTTCTACCTCTAAAGTCCCTCCAAACAAGCTTACCAATTGTTTGCCAATGGTAAGGCCCAAGCCAGTACCACCATATCTACGGGTAATACTGGCATCTTCTTGATTAAAACTCTCAAAGATCAATTGCAAGTTTTCCTGTTTGATGCCTTTGCCGGTGTCTATCACCTGAAAGTCGATAGATTGGGTATTTTCGTCCTGAGCGGTCACTTTGGCAATGACTCTTACGTTGCCTATATCGGTAAACTTGATGGCATTGTTTACCAGGTTGAGCAAAATTTGATTGAGTCGTACCGAATCGCCTACCACAAAGTCATACATGGCAGGGTCAATTTCGGCAAACAAACCAATTCCTTTTTCTTCAGCTTTATAATTAAGGGTAAACACCAAATGACGAATCATTTTGGGTAGATCAAAAGCTACCTGCTCGAGCTCGAGCTTGCCTGCTTCAATCTTTGATATATCTAAAATATCATTAATAATCACCAACAGATTATCGGCTGATACGCCTATAGCTTGTAGGTATTTGTTTTGTTTATCGGTGAGGGTGGTTTTTTCGAGCAAACGTTGCATTCCCATAATGGCATTGAGTGGGGTACGAATTTCGTGACTCATGTTGGCCAAAAACCGTTCTTTAGCTTGCGAAGATTCCTCAGCCTTTTGACGAGCCTTGATCAGGATTTTCTCAGCCTTTTTCTTATTCGTTACATCTCGGTATTGCCACAAATGCCCCAAATACTGATCATCACTAAATACTGGAATATAATCTCGCTCGAAAACCCTTCCATCATTTAGCTCCAGCTCCTCTCCTACTATAATATTCCGAGCCGTTAAAATATCGTCAATTTCTCCCACAAAAGTTTCGGCATTTTTGAAATAGCCCTTGCTAATTTCGGCAAACGGACGACAATCCACTCCAATAAACTCCTCAGGGGATAAAGGGATATCAAACATGTCACAAAACACCGGATTAGCCAATACCACCTTTCTTTCAGGGTCTTCTAACAAAATTCCCGCTTGCATATTTTGAAGCAAGGCCTGAATACGAGAGTTAGTGATGTTTAATTTGCTTTCAGTCTCTATACGGGCAGTTACATCCTGAATAAGCACTAAGCGCGCTGATCGGTTATTGTAGGTAATGTCTTTAGCGGTAATATCTACATAAATGATGGTTCCATCTTTGAGGCAGTGGGTACTACGCATGACATGTTCATTATGTAAATTTTTCATCAAGAAGGGCACCTCTGACTTAGGCCTCAAGTCTTTAATGGTCATTTGCAGTAATTCTTCCCTTGCGTAGCCATATTTTTCTATGGTGGTATCATTAGCAGCCATAATCTCCAGCGTTTCCGGATCAAAAATTAACATGGGGTGTGGATTTTGGTGGAAAAGCAATCGGTGATTTTGTTCTGACTCTTTGAGTTGATCCTTAGAATTTTTTTGTTCAGTAATATCAGTAATCAAGGCAATGATTCCGATTTGCTGGCCTTGTTCATTGTAATAAGGAGAGGCATTGATTTGCGACCACCAAATAGTACCATCCTTACGGATTTGTTCTATTTCATATTTTTCTGAAACTCCAGTTTTACGTTTGGCTATTTTTTCCTTGACAAAAGGCCAATTTTCTTCTGATAAGAGTATTTTATAAGCTTTTTTGTGTAATAGCTCCGACAATTGATACCCTGACAAAGCTTCCATACGTGGATTGGCAAAGATAATCTCAGTATCGGGGTTGGTAATGAGCAACCCCTCTTGCAATTCTTCTACTACACTGCCATAGATAATATCTTTCTCCTTCAGTTCTTTTTCCATTTGCAGGCGAATTTTGCCCTCGTATAAAGACATCTGATGAGAGATACAGCCTTCCAGGGAAACCGCAAATTTCTTGATCACACTACGTAGTTTATTCAGTTCTATCTTGGATAATGGCTCTGTCCATTTGGCCGAATAAAGCTTCAAAAAACCAATCTTGCCCAAGCTATACAAGGCATACCCTCCTTGCTGGATATTGTTTTCCTGTACAAAATGACTGAATTGAGGCTGTTTACTACTTACCGAATAAAGGGGTTCAGCCTCTAATATCTTAACCATGGGGTGGCTCTGATCTATAGCCTCAATGGCACTTTTGGAGGAGGGCACTGAAAATACGTTGATGTATTGACTGGAATTAGGCTGCCCGATTTCTACCAAGGACTCTTTTAACCATACCGATGCATACTCGAGGCTTTTGCGAGATAATAAAGTAGTTAAGAAATGACCACAGTTTTCATACAAATCCAACGAGGAGCCTATGGAGAGAGAAATTTCATATAAAGTGGTAATGTCGTCAAGAATATCGTTGTTTTGAATCATGGTGTCTTCGTTTTTAATCTATAGTTTTTTGGTTAGTAGTTAGGAGTTTTTTAGTCCATAGCACCTGACAGCCGTTGGCCTTTAGCTCCCCCGATAAATCGCATACGCGTCAACTTAAGCTCTTTGCTTAACTTGATTTTTTTAACGTCTAGTCTTCTTAACGTGAGAAGTATCTATTTAAAAATCAAATACTTACAGCCTCAAAAACCCTTCATTTTTTTCTATAGCCAA
>DMXI01000174.1 GCA_003483885.1 Microscillaceae bacterium | reverse complement strand
CTCAACGATACCGCAACTCAGAGTAGTAACACTGTCACCAGGGATGCATCAGGTAATGGCTTTACGGGCATTTTGCAGAACAGTCCTACCTTGGCAACTGATACCACGTTTGGAGAAGTGTTGCAACTGGATGGAACCAATGATTATGTGAGTGTTACTTCTACTGCACTGGATTTAAACAGTGATGATCTGACCATCAGTTTTTGGGCACAGGGCGATAGTTCTCTCGATAACATGTCTAACCTGACGGTATTGCATGCCCAGAATACCGCAGGCACCAAGACGATCGAGATTAAATACCCCTCCACGGGTATGGTAAGCTTTGAGGCCGGAGATGACAGCAGTACCGATTCCGCTTCTTCTACGGTGAATGTGGCAGATTATAATACCACTACCTGGGTGCATTGGGCTTTTACCAAAGACTCCACTTCTGATGAGATGAGGATTTACCGCAATGGGGTGTTGGTGGCTACTGCCTCCAGCAAAAGCCAGACCTTGGGTACCTTCAACGAAATATATCTGGGAGCCAGGAAAACTGGAGCTACTACTTTTGAGAATCATTTTAAAGGTAAGCTGGCCCACATTCGGTTATTTGGCAAAACCCTGAGTGCATCTGAGGTGGCTGATTTAACCCAGAATGATCGCCAAAGATTGCAGGCCTATTGGCCGCTTGATGACACGGCTGTGCAGGGAAGCAATACAATAGTGACTGATGCCTCTGGAAATGGATTAAGTGGTATTTTGCAAGGTACTCCATCAGTGATCACAGATAACAGGTTTAGCAATGTATTGCAGTTAGATGGCATCAATGATTATGTAAACATTCCCGCTACCAATCTTGATTTGGGAGGAGATAATCTCACGATCAGCTTTTGGGCACAAGGAGAGACTTCGCCAGGTACATCTGTCGATTTTACAGTACTACACACTCAAAATACTGAAGGTACCAAGACCATTGAAGTCAAATATCCTTCTACTGGCTCCTTTGTTTTTGAAGCAGGTAACGCTAATAGCACCGATACTGTAACAGAAACAGGGGTACAGGGTGATTATAACAATGCTAGTACTTGGATACATTGGGCGATGACTAAAAATTCCAATAATGGCGAAATGAAGTTATACCGTAATGGCATATTGGTAGAAACAGCGGTTAGTAAAACCCAGGATTTGGGCACCTTCAACGAAATATACCTGGGAGCCAAAAAAGGGACTGATGGCAGCTTTAGCAATTATTTTCAAGGAAAGCTGGCCCATATCCGGATATACAATAATGCCTTGAACACTTCACAAATTGCCAGTATTATACGCACTGACGAAATTGCTGCCACTACTTTTGATCGGCTACACCCTCTTGAGTTTACATTGCTTGACAGTAATGGCGAAAGTGTATTACAACTTCAGAGTAATGCTCAAGACTTGGACTTAGTAGTACATAATGTGAGTGATCGTATCATAGAATGGGAATCTAATACCAGCGCCCCTTCAGAAAGCAATTACCATATTTGGGTGCAGTTTCGTCCAGGTATTATAACAAACGATGGCGTAATTACAGATGCTATTGGAGTACGTGATACTGCCAATTGGGCAATTGCTCAGCAAAATAATAACGGGCTGGTAAACCTTTACCTGGTGCGTAAAACTGCTTTATCGCTGGCCAGTGAACAGGAGCTAAACATTGAACTAACAGATGTGTTGGCTGATATCACTCAAGGTACCCGAAGTACCAGAGTAAGGTATGTGTTTCAGCAAATGCACTATACCGGGCAAGCAAATAATAGCCTACAAAACAGCCGTACTGCTCACTTATTGTTAACCAGAGGAATGGTACTTAATGCTCCCTTGGTCGCCTATGTAGAAGGGAGTAATCGATTGCTAAATGATGGAGCGGCCGAGAATAGCCTGAACGTGAAAATTGTAGCTAATCGAACAGTTAGTTTGACTCGAGGAGCAAATGCAGACGCCACCAATACTTCCCGGATCATATTAGCCTTTTTGACTGATGATCATCCAGCAGCCTTGGCTACCAGTGACCAACTGACCGCAGCTTTGACCAGCCCAACCGTCACGATTGCGGGCGGAAGCAATACTGGAACCATTGAAGTAGATAAGGCCACCCAAACAAATGCTACCGAATGGACAATATATTTGAATGGTACAGGTACGTTGACCTTAAATCAAGGAGATTCGCTGAATTTGAGCATTAGTGGTTTGATTACAGGAGAAGATGCTGGTTTAACAGAAATCAGTTTCATTTATGAGAATATTCTACATCATCCAGATCATCGGGCAAACCTGGTTCTGGAAAAAGCGCCACTGATATTTGATTCAGACAATAATATAGGCATTGGCACTAGTACACCAAGCTCAAAGTTACACGTAGCTGGAAATACAAGTGTGACTGTTTTTGAGGGCAATGTGGGCATTGGCACTAGCACACCAAGCTCAAAGTTACACGTAGCTGGAAATACAACTATTGGAACAAATGCTTCAGAAGCAAACTTAGATATAAAAGGAACTTTTACCATTAATGGTAACGCACCTATACAATATCATACTCATAGAGCGGAAGCAGGGGACCAGACAATAGACACTGAACTCAGTGTAAACGATTGGATTGTAACAATAGCAGGTTTTGCCATAGACAATTTAGATTTTCCGACAACAACTATAATACATTGCCAACCATTCGTGCAAAGTAATACATGGAAAATAGGTATTTTTCCTGAAGAAAAACCGACTACTGGTTACTTTGTTGTATCTTATTTGGCTATTAGTAGAAAAATAATAAGTGGAGAACGTACTTTCGATACTGTTAACTCTACGAATAACCCTTTAAGGTAATCCAAAAGCCTTGATAAATTCATAATCAATACTACATTTTAGCCACTCAAGAACTATTTGTTTTTGGGTGGCTTTTTGTGAAAACTATAATATCAATCCACTGCGATTATCCGTACAGATTTACGGATAGAAGCCTCCCAACATTGTTCGTTCCGATAAATCGTGAACGAATACCTATTCGTCGCTTGGCTCTAGCCGAGTGACCATTATAGTAGGGCCTCTGGCCCGTTTCTACTAAAAAAAGTATACGGATTTTTTCAGAGGGTTAATATAAGACTTCAGGTATTGATAGGTGAAATCGAATAAATTGATTCCTTGTACATTTCGTTTTCCAAGCGAGCAGATGTTTTGTGAGGGTGGTGGCTTTTGGCAATGCCTGCGCTGAGTTCGGCTTATGTCTTTGGTGTATTTAATATGATTGCCTTCAAAAGTAATTTGCTTAGGTGATTTTATGAAAAAAAACGGTTTTATACTCTGTTTTAGGGATATATAATGTATACAATATTTGTTTTGTATAATGCCTAGTAGTGATATTTTATTTTTCTAATATTGAGATGATGACCATTGCTTGTATTGTTTGAAAGATAATATCGAAAGCTTTAAATTAATATGGAATATACGATTACAATAGGAGAGGCAATGATGAAGAGCTATGAAAATTTGGAGATTATAGAAGTTGCTGCTAATATTCATCAAACCACTTTTGAGGATGGGCAATTACCTGATTTTCTTAACAACCTAAGTCAAAAACAGTTCTCTGAAACATTATGGAAACAGTTTGTATATTTTATTAATATACCGGCATTTACCGATTTGTTTTACGATATACATAAAGGATGGTTGAGATTGAATCCTCGTGTAAAGTTAATTACTTCACGAAATAAAAAAATCATAGATAAAACTTATGAGGTTTTCAAAACGAGATATCCCGATTCAATACCAGTTAGAGATATAACCTTTGATACGAACTTTAAAAACTTACCTGAAAATTATTTTCTTGGTCGTTTAGAATGGCTAAAATATTGGGTAGATTGGTCATTGGAAAATTGTGAAAAACCAGTATTTCAATTAAACTGAGCTATGATTTAAAAGACTTATTTTTTGAATAAAAGTGATTATCTGTTTAAATATCCTAAGGCATAAATCGTTCAGAATTTTCAATTTAAAAAATAATTAAGCGTAGACCATACAATCAGGTAGTAAGTCATAAAGCTTACTTTTTTCCTGCACTGAAAATTTATTATTTGTAACATCAATTGTTGAAAGGTTTGTAAGGCCTCTAAGCTCATCAGGTACTTGTGTTAATTGATTATTAGATAAATATAAGCGAGTCAAATTTTTTAATTTATACAACTCTGATGGGATTTCGGTAAAATAGTTTTCGGAGAGGTTTAACTCTTGTAAACTCTGCAAATGCTCAAATTGGGTAGGGATTTTGAATAATCGGTTTTGATTTAAATGAAGATGCGTAAGGTTTATTAAATTTCCAATCTCTTCAGGGATTTTCGTTATAAGGTTGCTAGTAAGGTACAATTCCATTAGACTAGTAAGATGCCCTATAGCTTGAGGTAACGACTGTAGTCTATTTCCGCATATAAATAACTGTTCGAGCTCGTTAAGTTGACCAATGGTTTCAGGTAATTCTCTTAATTGGTTATCATTTAAGTAAAGTTCTTTTAAATGAAATAGGTTACCTATACTTGAAGGTAAAATTGATAAATGGTTATTATCTAAATATAAATTAGTCAACTTGCTTACTGTTAAAGGACCGAACGAGATATCTGAGAGATAATTATTTTCCAGGTTTAAATAAAGCAGATGAGGTAGTTTAAATAAAACAGACGGCACAATTTTTAAAAAATTATTATTTAAATGTAATACTGCTAAGTTTTTGAGACGGCCAAATATTCCCGGAAGACTTTTTAAACAATTATTATCTAAGCGTAGATGTTGTAGATTTTGGAGATTTGCTATTGTTAATGGAACGCTTTCAAGTTGATTGCTACTCAGAAACAATTGAGTAATATTAATAAGCCTACCAATTGTTGTTGGTAAGCTAACTAGCTTATTTCTCTGTACATTTAATTTAGTAAGCCTGGTAAGTTTACCAAGAGTTTGGGGAAGGCATTGTAATGAATTGTCAGCGATGTATAACTCTTTCAATTCAGTTAAGTTTCCAAAAGTTTCTGGTATACTTACAAGCTGGTTATTATCTAGATATAAATAGATTAATTTGTTTAAGTTACCTATTTCAGGTGATATATCAGTTATTTGATTATTATCAAGATATAACTTTGTAAGTTGATGGAGCTGCCCGATTTCTTCAGGTATGTATAATAAACGATTATCACTTATATTCAAATGAGTAAGAGATGATATCAGAGATAGTGTTCTGGGAAATTCTTTAAAATGATTAGATCTTAAAATTAATGTATTGAGTTTATTTAACTGATTTAATTCTGTTGGAATGCGATGTAATTGGTTTTGATCTAGATTTAGCTCCTTTAAATGTTTAAGTCTGCCTAACTCTTTAGGAAGAAAAGTAAGTCGTTTTTGTCTGAAAGATAATTTCTCTTGATTTAAAAGGTAAGCCTGATGAGCTTTTACCTCATTAGACTTATTCCCAAAAAAATATCTATATAATTTGTGATAATCTTTTAGTACATCCTGTATCTCCTCAGAGGGCATACCTTTAGCCAATTCAAGAGCAAGTAAGATATTTGTTGGATTGGTTGAAAAGAATAATTGCTCAAATTTATGAATCATGTGTTATAGAAAAGCAATTGATAAAATGAGTAATCATTGTCTAGGTTTTGAGTTTTAACCCTTTTGCAGAGTTTGATATTTTTACTTATCGGCTTAATTGTTGGTTTTTCTAAGTTCTCTTCTTGATCAGGCATTATTCAATTATTATTTGGTGAATAGTTATCTATCAAACGGCTAGAGAAGCATCATTTTTTTATTTTTCTATCTAGATGTTGTTTAGTTATCTCCATCCATTTTCTGAACTCCTCTTGGAAGTGAATAAAATCTTTTTCATCAGCAAAAGATGACATAGAGGAAGGCATATTTATATGCATAAGGTATAGGCAATAAGCAGCGGCCCTAAGTGCTCCGCCAGCACTTGTAATGGAAGTATTCTTTAATTTTAAGCGAGTTTTTGTAAGGACCGTGTCTATTTCACTATAATGACTCATCTGCTGTGCTTTAGACATTTTTGCTTCGTAAGCCATCGATATAATTTCTAAGTACAGATTATTGTATTGATGATAAATCTTGGCAATTTGAGCCTTACTGATGGGTACTTGTACTTGTTGATTTTCTTTTTTTAGAGTATCTCTTTGAGAATGAGAAGCTTTTTTCGTGATGTACGAATTAAATGTGGCTAATAACAATGAAAGTAATATGAATATTATCAATAAGAAAAGAACATTATTGTTTTTTTGAGGCATTTGTATTTTCAATTTAAAGTTTGTCAATCATTCCTTAAAAACTTAAATACCTGGTATGTACGAATAATTCTAATTAGGGTACTTATCTACAATAAACAGGCAGATTACTAAGGAATCCTTATAATGTGTAAACTTGATTTACGATAGATTTAATGAGCATATTTTGAAGACCTTTGGCTACCTGAGTGGGTAATGCTTTTTCTAAATTTGAAATTGTTCAGGTTTTGAAAATGCTATCCCACACAGGTATAAATTAACCAAAGGTAGGGCTTGCAAAATTTTGGTTGCTACAATATAACGGAGTAAATAATAGTGAATATGTATTTTAAACCGTTGTTATTGCTCTATTTTCCCAAGCTTACTTTTGCACATATACTAGTTTTAAATGTTGAAAATGATTGTTCACAAAAGGATTTTTAATAGTTCTTATAGTTTTAACTAAAAGAACTTATCGCAAGATGCTAAGTGAAAAAGATGAATTAAAATAAAAACGATAAACGCCTCTTTTTATGGGATATACACCCTGTGGTATAAAGTATAAAATGATTAAAATATCGTTCATTATCAGATAAGGCTGTATATAATTAACGCTTGATATATTTCTCTGCTCGAGGCCTTATTAAACAAAAAAATATATAGTCAAAAATCTTCATAAAGGACTTATACAACCTATAAATTCCGCTGATTAGCGATTACTTTTTTATTGTTTGTTTCCTACTAATACTTTTACGCGTGATAACCACATATCAACAGAGTTAAAGAATGGTGACTAATATTCAGAAGCATAAGTAATCAGCATTTCACCATTCTTGACTCTTTTCTAGGAAAATCTGATTGACTATTATTAAGCTGATGTATTCGTTAAAATTGACTTTTAGCATAGCTGCACAACTAGACTTAATCATTATGAATTTACTGAGCCATTGTGCGAGCTTGCCAAAATGTAATTATGAAATTAGTGCTTGGGAAATAAGTCAAGGTAATATTTATGGGCTTCAAAATATATCTCCAACTAGAGCGTTAAAACTTATTAAATATTTGGATTATTATTCGTTTAAATATCAAATACTTACTAAAGTTTCAATTAAAGAAGAGGGTATCTCTTTCAAACCTAATGATTACACATATGTTTTTGTGCGCAAAGGTGGTTTTGTAGCCAAATGGATTGCTTATGCCAAGTCAGATAATCAATTAATGCAAGCTCCTCCTGGTTTAAATTTTGACTACTAGATATACTCACATTAAGCAAAGTTAAAACTGAGCCTATTTTAAGTCCTGTGGTATAATCATCTATAGCGCACAAGTTCTCAAAAATCCAAAGCTATCCCTTCCATACACTCTATAATCTTTAAGCGATTTATCTATCTTCCTATCTATCCGTTTGGATGAGCTAAAATCACCCGATTTTTAGTAACTGAACAATTAACATATTTATACTGAAGCTGATATTTACAAATTTATTGCTCAAAATGGCTGGGATAAACCCAATCGAATGACCGATCAAGCAATTGGAAATCAGAGTAAAAACAAATGTAAGCTACGGATCCTAAACCTAGTTCATAACTTTCTGACCTCTTTTTAAGCATTTTTTCACGATCGTATTTCTTGCGCATAATAGGGTTTTGATTAAATGTATGACTGCAAAAAAAACGACTAACAATACTTTTCAAACACCCTTGTGAATGAGGAAATACGAAATTAAGATGAAAAAAATGGACTAATAACGTCTACCACTTAAGCCAACTGTATTGACAATACCAAAAAAATATAGGTTTACATAGACAGATCTCGGTGATTGCAATTCCAAAGAAGATACTACCTAAAAGAATTATTTTCAGGTAAAGTTGATTGCTCTCGAGCCCCCTTTTTTGAATGGGCTACCCAAATAGATCACATAATTTAGAATAATTTAAGAAGTAACATTTTAAATAGATGAAATCAGAAGTAAATCTCACAGTTGGGTAATATTTCATACAACTTTTCTATTTCGCTGTAAGGTATGTTGTTACCCCAGAGATGTAATTGAGAAAGTCTTTTGAGATTATTCAGCTCTTTTGGAATTAAAGAAATTTGATTATTAGACAGATATAAGCGTGATAGATTACAAAGCTCCATTACTTCTCCGGGAATACAAGAGAAGCCATTGTTAGCTAAACTTAGCTCTTCAAGATTTTGAAGGTTATTAAATTCTTTTGGAAGATTAGACAATTGATTTTTATCTAGATATAAACTTGTAAGATTAGTGAGTTTACCTAATGTAACTGGTATTTCTGCAAGCATATTACAGGATAAATGTAACTCTTGTAAATTACATAATTTACCGAGCTGATCAGGTAGCTGAGTTAATTGGTTACTACAGACATGTAGTTCCTCTAGCCTAGTTAAATCACCCAAAGTTTTAGGTAAGTGTTTTAAGAGATTGTTTGATATATACAATTCAGTGAGTTTTTTTAACAAACCTATTTCATTAGGTAATTCTGCTAATTTATTATTGTCTAGATACAATAATAAAAGGCTTTTTAATTGACCTAATTCATTAGGAAGTATTTCTAACTCATTTCCTTGTAGATACAAATGTGTCAAATTTAATAATTTACCTATCTCTTTTGGTAATTGAGTAACTTTATTATGGCTTAAACGCAATTGAAGCAGATTATCTAATTTCCCAAGATCATCTGGGATTTCAGTTATTTGATTATTGTTTATATGTAAATGGAGTAAGTTTTGTAAATTTCCAAGCGTTCTCGGAATTTCATTTATATGATTGTTACCTATATATAAATCTGTTAATTTAATGAGATGCCCTAACTCATCTGGAATTGCTTTCAATTTACATCTATATAGATAAAGACGTGATAAATTTTTTAGTTTACCCAATGATTTGGGAAAAACTCTAAATAGATTATCTGATAAATTCAATTCTTCTAGATTACTCAACTTTTCAAATGTATCAGGAATACTCGTGAGTTGATTATTATCTAAACAAAGGAAGGAAAGGCGATGTAACTTATTAAGTGTAGGCGGAATACTTTTTAGGCGATTTTGCCTTAGAGATAAGCTTGTAAGTTGAGTAAGATTTCCTATCTCTTGCGGAATACCTATCAAATTGTTGGAACCTAAGTCTAAACACTTGAGCATTTTTAAGCATCCTAATTCTTTTGGGATAGCTGCTAATTGATTATGACGTAAATGTAGTTTTTCAAGTTTTCTAAGCAAACCTATTTCTTTAGGAAGAGAAGCCAAAGAATTGTATTGTAAGTGCAATTCTTTAAGATTTACTAGTATACCTAGTTCAGCAGGAAGTATTTGTAGTCTTTTCTTATTCAAATAAATAACAGGTTGATTTAAAAAACAAATATGCTGTACTTGTAAACTCTGAATTTGCGGCTCATAGCAATGCTGATAAAACTTTAAATAAGCCTCTAACTTTTCTGGTATAGTTGTGTCTGGTATTGTTTTGGTTATTTCTAAGGCAAGTAAAATATTAGTTTCATCGGTTGAATGAAGCAATTGTAGCAGCTTTTGGATCATAAGCTTATTGATGCAATAGATTGTAATATAATTTCTTGATAACCATTTATTAAAAAGCAACGAATGTTTAGAAAACACTCGTTGCTTAGAGGGGTGAACTCCATCTTAAAAATGAAATTCTATTTCGTAACTATAACTACTAAGCTCGACCACCTATATATTTATTGCACTTGGAAACTTTGTTTATCCAGTACAGAGCTATTTTTCTTTTTAACATTTAAGCCTTGTTTTGGACATTAAATGAGCCTTATAAAAGCAGGTCAAACCGTTAATATTTTTGCCTGCTAAATAGAATCTAAAAATGCTTGAGTAGGCCTGAAACCTGTGCTATCTCTTGAGAATTCTGCTCGCAGATTTTCTACAAAATACATATTCATTATTCCCTTTCCTTTTACATAAATTTCACCTCGGGACTTACACTTGAAGTAATCTTTGATTAATTGATAGGTAGGCTCTGATATATTTATTTTGTTTATTTCTCCACTACTTTCCATCCTACTTGCAATATTTACAGTATCACCCCATACATCGTAAGCAAATTTCTTTTTCCCAATCACTCCTGCTACTAATGGTCCAGTATTGATTCCTACCCTGAGTTCCCAAATCAGATCACTGTCACCTGCCTGATCTTCTTTACATTGATGCATAAAATGCTGCATTTCTAAGGCTGCACACACCATATCGACAGGATTACGTTTATTAGGTTGAGGTATACCACCAGCGGCCATATAGGCATCTCCAATAGTCTTAATTTTCTCAAGCTTGTATTTCTCCATAATCTCATCAAATGCTGTAAAATAATATTCTAAATGTTTCACAATATCAGTGGCTAGCATTTGTTCGGAAGATCTGGTGAAACCTTTAAAATCAGCAAATAATACTGTCACTAAATTATAACTTCGAGCTTCTGATCTTCCGTTGAGCATTAATTCTTTAGCGATTTCACCAGGTAAAATATTGAATAATAAAGTATCTGACTTTTGTTTCTCAACATCAAGCTGTTGGTTTTTACGTTGAATTATGCGATTACCTTCAAAAATTTTTTCCTCCAATTCATTTTGCCTTCGTGCTCTTTTTATCAACACTGATAATAATCTTCTGATAATGCTGACATGCTTCATCATTATTCTATAGAATATATCTTGCTTTAATTCCAAAAGCAATGAATGAGTCACTCCCGAAACTGATGCCGATCTTACCTCTTCATCTAATATGGAATATTCGCCAAATACTTGCCCTTTTTGTAATAGATCGAATATATAGTCTCCATCGTGTATCTGTATAATCCCGCTTACAATGATATACATAGTGTTTCCCTTATCTCCTTTATGAAATAACGTTTGCTTGGGATATAAATCTATTTCATTAAGTTCTACGGCTATTTCAGTCAACATTTTCTCATCTACAGAGCTAAAAATTTCTACCGTTTTTAAAATGTCAACTCTTTCTTCTATACTTACTTTAAGCGCGGGCTCTTTATTCATGATAAGTTAGGTTTCAATGTTATTTATTTTATAGTTCCTATTTTGAGGTAAAAATCATCACATCTAAAATGGGTAATAGAAGCAATAAATCTTAAAAGCTTTATTGCTTGACAATTGAATTACTGATTTATAACACAAAAAGAAGCCCCATAAAACGATTATGAATGAAATAAGTCTTGAAATGTGTAAGGGCTAATCTGACACTTAAAAATTAATTTATCAGATCAATTCTAAAACTTAGTTTCAATTTGATGATTTGTCTTTATCTGTAAATTCAATAATTATATTTTTTTAACATTCAACTTTCTAAGACTTGATTCAAAAACAAGAAGATGTATCCTTTTTTACTAAAACTCGATGCCGATTAATAAAATATCATCTCTTTGTAAGGCTCCTTCCATGTGTTTCATCAAGAACTTTTCAAAAGCTTGTTGACGTTGTTTGATTGAATATTTTTGAGATATTAGAAGTAACTCTTCAAACTTTCTACTCCCGATTTTCTTCCTATTTATATTATTTTGATCAATATATCCATCGCTACTCAGGTAAATACTATCCCCTTTTTGCAGTGTAATCATTTCTTGTGAATAGATGGGTTCCTCTACTCCAATGGAATAGCGATCACCTTTTATTTTTTGAACATTGGCAATATTTTGTTGAAGGAGGTATAAAGGTCTCTTCGCGCCGGCAAACGTCAATTGTACATTGTGGGAACTTTCTTCCCAGATTACCAGGGCTACATCCATCCCATTTCTATAGCCTTTATCTTTTTGTTGTAAGACGTGTACGATTTCTTCATTTAGTCTTGTAAGTATTTGCTTAGGCTCAAGAACCCCTTGTAGTAATATGATGCTATTTAGTAAGTCATTGCCAATCATAGACATAAACGCTCCTGGTATACCATGTCCAGTACAATCGGCAGCGATAAGAATGGTTTTACCTTCTATTTTTTCCAGCCAGTAAAAATCTCCTGAAACAATATCTTTGGGTAAATAAATAATAAAATGATTTGGTAATAATCTATTTATTTTTTGAGGGGTAGGTAAGATCGCTTCTTGTATAGTGAGAGCTGCTTTAATACTATGGCTTATTTGAATATTCTTTTCCTTGAGAAGGATATTAGCTTCTATTATTTCTTCCTGCTTACATTGTAAAAAATCATTTTGAGCGGAAATTTCTGCGTTTTTCTCAGAAATTTCCATTTTTTGTATTTGCTCTTTTTTTCTGCTTTTCCGAGTACTGATTAATAACCAAAATACTAATAATAACACTAAGACAACAGTAACCGTAATTCCTATACCATATTTTTCTTTGATTTTCTGTTTCTCTATTTCTTGTTTTTGAAGTTTTTTCTGTTGAATAAGCTCCTGTAATTGGCGCTTGTTACGTTCTGCCCTTAACTTTCTAGCCACTCTTTCTCGTTCTAATACGAAGGCAGTTTTTGCTTTCTCACTAGCGAGTTTCTCCTCACGAAGCATTCCTTCTGCCAATAATAAAGCTTGTTTTTGGCGAATTTTATCTAACTGAGCTTTTTGAACATTGACAATGTCCAATTCTTTGGCTTTCCTAAGTAATGCTAATTCATTTTGTTTAAGTTTGAGCAAGTTATCTTTTAGAATTAGATCTTTAGCCTGTTTCTCTTGCAAATTCTTTAAATCGTCTAATTGTCTTTGTTGAGCCAATGCATTCTTGATACGTCTTTCCTGTTGTTCCAGCAATGCTTGATTATAATTCATTTGCTGAATCCGTTGATTCTTGATTTCTTTAATTTTGCGTAAGGCAGCTAAATGTCTAATTTTATATTCCTTGGCCTTTTTAGTATTTTTTTCTTGCTCATGAATTCGTGCCAGTAGTGCATAACTCACTGATAAAACCTGCCAGGCTTGCTTAGGACGAGCAAGTGCTATCGCCCTCTCTATTTCATTGATTGCATCGTAATTATTTCCACTGAGATAATAATTTGAACCAGCATAATTATGTATTTCGGCTCTTTTCAAAGAGTTATTCTTTAATAATTGAGTAGCCTGTTCAAACTGCTTTCTAGCTCGCTTAAAGGATATCAAATTAGTGTACGCAACACCTGTATTAATCAATAAATTGACACGTCCATCTTGCTTTATAGCTAAATTCTTCTGTTCAATGATTCCTAAGGATAAGCGAAAATAATCGATGGCTTGTTGAGGTCTTTTTGTTCTTTGATATAAGAAGCCTAAATTGTTATAAGTACTAGATAAACTAATTGTCTCATTTCTTTTCTTATATAATTGAACTAGTTTCAAATTATAGCTAATTGCCTTTTGATACCTTTTATTTAGAGAGTTAATGATAGAAAGCCTTTCCAGCGACTTAACAAATAAAGACTCTTTTGCTTGGTTACGATATATCCTGCTCAATCTTTCGTAGAAGATATGAGAGGTTTCATAATTATTAAGAACATAATAGCAAAATGCCATATGTTCCAGATTATCTGTGAGTGCTTGGTTTGACTTATTTTTATTTTTTAGATCATAGCTTTTTTTGAAATATTGAATTGCTTTATGATAAATGGCCTGTTTTTGATAGAATAATCCTAAATCGTAATAAACTATTGATAAGTTAGAAGTGAAATCATAGTTTATACAAACACTTTCAGCTTGTAAATAATAACTTAGGGCCATCATAGTTTTATTGGTTTGAGAATGTAATTTTCCAAATAAACGCAAGGCTTTTATTTTTTGCTTAATTAATAAGTATCTATCAGATAGATCTAAAACTTGTTTGCCCAACCCAATAGCTCTGGTATATTTTTTTTGATTAATAGCCTCTTCAAACTGTTTATTAAGCCTTGTCACTCTCGAAGAATCTTTTGATAAGCTTTGGGCTTTTAGATAGATATTTTTTGCATATATATTATTGAAATAAAGCCAAAAAAATAAAACAAGAATAAGTGCTGGTAAATATTTATTCATCTTCAATCATTAATATAAAATAGCTTCCCAAATGGGATTTGAATTTTAGTATTTAGTTCAAATAAGTTCATCACATTACTACCTGAGCAAATATTACATCTTAAAAAGTAATATTTGCTCCGAACATAAAAGCAATAGGAGAGATATCAGCATAAGCAGATTCCTGAACAGTTTGATTCAGTATATTTCTTAGATTGGCAAACAAAGTGTTCTCTTGCCAAATCTTATATATTAATTTTGTGTTGATAAGTATCTTATTAGCGATGGTTAAACGTTGATACACATCATTAGAAATATAACTATTGTAGAAATAGCCATTAATATTGATGCTCAACCTCTGCAGGAAGCCTATATAATTGCAGTGAAAACCACCAAAAAATGATGGTGTGTTCTTGAAGCTTTCTCTGCCCAATTTGTTAAAACTTGATCCAGAACGTTGTAAAGTGACAAACCCTCCTAGTTGAACTTTACTAAACCATATACTAATCTGAGCCGTGGAGCCTATTTGTACAGACTTGAACATTTGATTTCGTGGAGGGAGATCAGGAGATGTTTGTAATAAAAAACGATCGAAAAGATGGTGGATATACATTCTATTATAGTAAAACACTTCTAGTGTTGAGCGAATTCTACTCGCAATTTTTGTACTCCACCCTATTTCTATTGTTTGGGTTTTGTTAGGCGAAAATTGTGGATAAAGATCATGACGAATTTGCAAACGATTGAGTCGTAATAGGGGAGGAGCCTCATTATAAACATAACTACCTCTAATTAAATGCTCTCTGAATTTGAAAGATGTATTGATTTGAAAAGACCAAAAAGGCTGTTTGATTTGTTCAAAAACTTCTCCTCGTCCCGAAACCACAATGCGTAGTGGAGAGATAGGATATATTTCGGACTTCATAAAAATATGATAATTGGTAAAGGCCTGTATAGAGTCCGACTGGTTGACCTGGCGATATTTAGATTGTAGTAAACCAATACCTGTCAATACATCGATAAATTCTAAATGTAAGCTTTTATTCAATGATAATTGAAGTTGTTTATGAGTAAAAGAATTTCCATCATAACCTAATGCGTAGTTTTGTTTTCCCAAGCGATATGCAGTATTTAAGTGAAATCCTCGATTATAAATGTTTAGGTTAAATCCGTGATTTGCTAATTTTCGTTGGGTGAGAGCCAAAGTGTCATCTGACTGAATAACCTGAGAATGAGCATTTTGAATAGAAAACCTAGATGTTATAAGCGTTTTTGAAAAAGGTTGATAAAACATTGTAAAGTTCCCCCCGATTCGCTTTTGCCCTAGAGTAGTATTAATGTTTGTCTCAAAAGCATTTTGCTTAAAAAATAACAAAGAATCATTTGTGACAAATCGTTGCTCATTAAGTAGGTAGTATTCGCTTTGGAAACGATTTAAAAATAAATAATTACCAGACAAACGGAGGTTTAATTTATCAGATGCTCTTATCCCTAAAGAAGCCCGGTAGGTTGAAAATGGCGTATTATCATCTTGCTGAGGGGTGTATATAGCCGAGCCTACCTGGGCATTTATTTGTAAATCTATATTATCATTTTGTACCTTTTTAGTAAAAATGTGAATGACTCCACCAATAGCTGTACTCCCCCAAAATACTACTGAAGGAGTTCTAATTATTTCTATTCTTTCTATATCATGAAGTTCCACAGGTAATGCCTCCCATACAACTCCTGCATATAGGTAATCGAATAGAGGAACATGATCTATAACAACTAATAACTGCTTATTATGAGCATCTTGTAAATGTTTTGCAAAAGGTGTCTGTTTTCCTCGAATGTAAACTTCGTAATTTCCATGGGTTGTTTGTGTCACCAATAATCCAGGGATAAGACGCAACGCTTCGGGTATATTCACTACCCCACTTTGTTTTATCATTTCCTGGCTGATGAAGGCAGAAGATACAGGCGTAGCTAACGCATCCTCGAGCATCTTAGATGCCGAATAAATCTGTTCTTTTTTCAGCCCTTTTACTTTAAGATTGAGCATATCTTCCATCACTGTAAGCCTTAGATTTTGAGCGCTATCAATAATCGTTTGAGAGTATGCTTGATTGTAAAAACCGAATGCCCAAAAAAGAAATAGAATAGGGTATTTCATTTTCTATTATCTTTTAAAAGTCACAACCTATAAACGTATATGTTCCTGCAAAAAAGCCGATTTGATTCAAGGCTATATCCTTTGAATTGTAACTATACACAATGCCTTCGCTAGGAGTTCCACTTATATCTTCAATAGTGATATTATGGATTGGTAAAAAACCCCGGAATGCGCTTTCATCTAAAAAATTACCAAGCCTCCAAGTATCACGATGGGTAGTTATAAAAAAGCAAAGATCAGGATTAAAAAGAGCATAAGGACTTAATTGTTCATCATAAGTATATTTTCTAATTGTTCCATTTATTTCTTCTCTAACTTCCACAACTTCATTATTTGAATTGTAAGTGTAGTTAAACCTCTCTATAAGGGTCGTTTTAAGAAGGTCAGAATACACCGCCCAAGAAATACGTAAGCCTTGAGCATTGTAGATAAATGTCCATAATTCTACCAGGTTATTAGAATCATCACGTTTTTGGATTTCTTTTAATACTTTACTATCATAGATATATGTGTATTCAAAAACCCCTCTTCCATTGTATCGGTGCTTAACCTTGTCAATGAGTCCATCTGCGTGATAAGTAATTTGAGTCCTTCTATCACCGGGTATTGTTGGAAAGTTAATAGAAGTCAAACGCCTCTGAATATCATAAGTAAACTCTTGAGAAATGAGATTTGGATCAGCGAAGGCCAGACTAGCAACCTTACAGTTATTGCTAATACAAGGATTCACCTGAATTACATTAGAATACATAGAGGTTTGGGCTAATCGCCGAGATCGTAAACGATAATAATAGGTAGTATTAAAATCTAAATTTTCTAATGTATGTGTACCTCCTATTACTTCACGATTTTGATAGCCTACTACAAAATTGGTAAATGAAGGGTTAGTAGCTACATCCAGTAAATATATATCGATGCCTACTTGAATTTCCCAATTAGTAGTAAAACTGAAAGCTTTTTGAAAGGTTGGGGCTGTGGCTACTGGTGCGGTTAACATGTTAGTAGTAACCTGAATAACATTAGAATAGTCAGATACTGCACCCAAGCCTTGGGCTTTTATTCGGAAGTAATAAGTAGTATTAGCTTCTAATGGTTGAATTAATTTAAAGTTATTTGCTACTGCCAGGTTATTGTATCCAGGTAATACCTGAGTGAAATCTTCATCTATGGCGACCTGTAATAAATAAGAGCCAGCATTTGGTACTGTGATCCAATTAGCCTGAAAACCTCCACTTTGCACCTTAGTTGCTGGAATAGCAGTTGGTGTTGTAAGGTTGGTTGTAGTAGTCATAATCACATTTGAATGATTTGAGATAGCTTTATCATTCATTGCCCTGATCCGGTAATAATAGATAGTATTTGCCTCTAAATTGGGAATGGTTAAACTAGTAGCATTTACTAATAAATTATCATAGCCATCAAGTAATTGGGTGAACAAAGCATCTCTGGATACATCTATTCGGTAAGAGGTCGCTTCAGATAGAGTTTCCCAGTTAGCTACAAAACTAGTAAGCTCTACCATAGTAGAAGCAAGAGCCACAGGAGTAGATAAAGTACTTGTAAAAACAGTTTGAGTGTTGGAATATTCAGAAAAAGAATTGGATTGCTGGATTTTCATTCGGTAAAAATATTGAGTATTTACCTTCACATTATTTATAAGCAAATGAGTATCGGGTGGGGAAACCCTCAAAGAATTATAATTAATTAAGGTGTTTTGAAAATTTTCATCAGCGGCAACGTCTATCAGATAATTGGTTGCAATGGGCATCTTTTGCCAATGTATTCTAAAACCTGTTGAAGAAACCTCGGTAGCAGCGTATACCAGAGGTTGAGTTAATGATTCTGTAACAACCTGGATGATATTGGAATTAATTGAAGTTTGCGATGAAATATTTGCACGAACCCTGTAATAATAAGTGGTACTTGGCTCCAACGCATCAATTATTAGGGAGGTATCTTCTACTTGTTTATCCTGATAACCTGATACAAATTGCGTAAAATTACTGTCCAATGTTACATCTATCTCGTAACTAGTTGCCCCCAAAACTTTTTCCCAGTGAGCAGTAAAACCAGCAACTCCTATATCACTTGCTTGTTGGGCAATTGGTGAAGGAAAAATAAATTCTTTTTCAAATAGAGAACAATTAGTTATCAAACAAGTAATAACCAATCCTGCTACTACTCTTATATAATTAAATCTAAACATATTTTCGTGTTTTAGATATTATTTTGCCTGTGCATTATTAATTGCCACTGGCAGCAAATAAAGCCTGCCAGCGGCAATAAGATATTTAGTTAAAGCTTAGTGTGTTTCACTCGTATTACACTTATACTTAAAAGAAAAACTATCTACATTCTCTATGGAGAGAATATTTTAAATACAGTCGCAATCTAAGGTGTGTATGTGGTGATTGTCAAAATTATTCGTTCAAGTACAAATCTTGTAGGAATTAGTATGGAAGGGGTAACTTTATCAGTCATCAACTAAAAGTAGGCGTTTATTGATATATGAAGCTATTCAGCGATTATTATTAAAATGTTTTAAATAAACTAAGGTAACATAAGTCCTGGATATGTTTTATTTCCTAAATCCTTAGATAATCATTTATATGATTATCTGCTCCTGTTGTTATGATGAGGTTCTTGGCGATTACGAATTCCTTGATTTTCATTAATCTTCTGTTTAATGATATGAGTTCGTTTTTTTATTTCTTCTTGGGTTTGCATTTTTAACTTTTCTATCTCTTTGTTAATTCTTTTATGAGAGGATGTGGCATTTTTCTCAGGAGAATTATTTCGCCCAATGTTTTCGTCATTGGCTGATTTTCTATAAAGCTCATCCCAAATGCCAAACCTACGGTAATCAAGGCCATTCCACCATTTAGCTCTCTTTTCTTTAAGAGCATTTACCGCAGCTTCAGCATCTTGATTTATCAAAATAACCTTGGCAACTTCTTTTTCTAGCTTTTTAATAGTCGTGTTAATACCTTGTAGATTTTCTTCTAACTGTTTGGAGGGATAATCCTTAAAAACCCTTCGTAAATTGTATAAAGAAGTACCGCTTTTTTCCTTTTGTTTTTGTGAAAGAAGTTCCTGTTGTAATTGCTCTTTTTTAATTTCAAGATTGGCTAATAATTCAATCAGTGCCTCCTCGACAGATGCGGCGTTTTCCTTCATTATTACTAAATTATGTTCATATAGATTTGTATCTTTTTTCTTCAGGGCTTTTTCAGTATTATCAAATAAATCACGCAATACTTCATAATCCTCTACCGCAGTATGGTCAATTCCCTCAACATTTTTTTGTAACAAACCCTTCAGCGTCTTCTCTTCTAAGGATTTTCCGTTGATATGGCTATTTTTTTTATCAACAATGATTTCATATTTACCTTCATCGTTAGGAAGCACATCAAAAACAAATGCTGAATGACCAAAATCCCACTTGGCAAAAGTGTATTGGAATAAATTAAACTTTTGATTCAAAAGTTTTAATACTAAGCGCCCTCCTAATTGGATACTAGGGATAAATTCAGTATTTACATGAAGATTTAATTTATCATCAGGTTTGGAGCCTTGTTGTAATTTCTTATCATTATTATCATAAAATAAAGTAGCACCAGCTCTGGCATCACCCTGTATATCAACACCGGCAGCACCAAACAGTTGTCCACCAATTGAAGCCAATTGTCCTGCTCCTATTGACGCTCCTAAGACAGCTTCCAGATATACTCCTCCATTAAACTGCATCCCACCATCTATGGTGAGGTAGTAATGCCCATCACCACTTTCTTTACTTCTTTGTTTATTATAAATTAACCCAACATCAGCAGAAACCCCCACTTCTACTTTGAGGTTAAGACCCGCTACCACAGCGATTGGAGTGGGAGGAATGATTGCTTCAGCTTCAAGATTTACAGGATATAGCGTGGTTGAATAATGTCCCTTTAATCTACCTTCTATTTTATCATCATTGATAGATATCTTCACTCCAAAGCCCATGTATTCTATCTCAAATTCTTTAAGCGACCAATTGGGTATTTTATTACTCAGATGAAACCCTTCGTTATCTACTTGAATATTATCTAGCGTAGCCTCAATGTGAAACTCCTTTAATAGATGAAGGATATTGGCCAGACTACTGAAATCACTTTTTTGAGGCGGTTCTTCTTTATCCTTGCCTCCATGCTTATAAGTAAGAATTACTTTTTGAATATCCAATGCTTTGTCGGCAAGACTGAATTCTATGTTTTGAAAGCTTAATGATACTCGATTATTCCAAATGCCAGCATTAAACTCTTCAATTCCCACTGTCCAAGATTCAGCAAAAGATTCTCCTTTTTGCTGATCATAATCGAGAAATACTTTACTGGCATTTAAAGTGAGATAGGTGTTTTCGGATGTAGATAAGCTTGAGGTTAAGCGGGCATGGAGCTTGTTATCCTCATCAATTCCTCCTTTTAATTCTCCGCCATTGATAAATAATATCCCAGGGATAATTTCAAATACCTCGCTGGTTCCGATAGTTAAGTCACCGCTGAATTTATTATTTGCCAGTTTAAAGTTTATAATTCCATAAAATTCTTTGTTCAATATTGCTAACCATAAGCCTAAGTTTTCTACTCCAAGTTCCCAGCCATTTGTTTTGTTGTATGTAAAGAAAATCTTCTGGGCATCTATCTTAAAAAAGTCATTAGTAAGATCAAAACCTCCCCATAATTTTACCCCCCAATCTTCATCGTTGATACTACCCTCAAAACCAATTTCCTTTATCCCTAGTAAGTTGGGAATAACTTCTATCCTATCAGGTAATTGAGCACTAAAACTTCCGTCATAAGTGTTATCGATCAAGTCAAATGATGCGTCAATGTCAATGTTTTTATCTCCAGGCAATGTGATCTGACCTGTACCACTAGCACCAAATCCCCAAGTGTTATTGGTATTATCTAAGCTCCCGTTGATTGTTAATTGTTGGAGAAACAAATAATCAGTGATTGAAACATTGTTCAACGAAGCCGTGATTTCTCCGTTAAACTCCTCAGTAGCTGTTTTATAGTTAAAAGAAGCTTCAGCATTGACCACTATATCTTCTGGTAACGTCACTTCGACTTGCATATTAGAAACATCAAATTCCCAACCTTCATGATAAGTTATGCTAATATTATCGGTATCTGCATTAAGTTGAGGCGTATTGAATTTGGTTTGAGCAGCTATTTTTCCTGTAATCTGTTTTTGCTCGTCTATATCAAGAGCTACCTCAGACAAGGTAATCTCAAGTATGCCAGGTAGAATTTGTAACGAGTGGCTATTTTGGGCTATAAATCCACCTTTTTTGAAATCCCCATCATTATTCAATCCAAAATTTACTTCTCCTGAAATCTCTTCATCTTGAATAAATGTACTGGCAGAAGCACTAAAGATGAATCCATCGTCTTTTGACCATTCACCACTTACTTCTGGTATTTCAACTAACCCATCTCGTCCAACTTTTATGTTAGAAAAAGAAATACCAAGTTCTGTAAGACCATCTTCGCTATTAAACCTAATATTGGTAATATTAAACTTTTCAAAAATAAAAATATCCTTAAAACCTACTGCTTCATTGTCATTCCCCTCGAATGTAATATTCGAGTTATGATATTCAAATCCTCCATTTTCATTTATTTGCAAATTGTAATTATCTGATGTAGTTATTTCTTTACCAAATAAGCTGAGACCTATACCGAATTTAGTGTCTGCTACTCCTTCTTGTTCAGCATTATCTGCATCTAGTTTTGGTACATTCAACCAAAAAAGCTGAGTGTTTAGTTGTTGTAGACTTTTATTCTGGCTAGATAGTATCTCTTTTCCCGTTTCGGTTAGTACTGGTTTGCCCTCATCTCCTAAGTTTCTTTCATTAAAATTCGAATTATTGGTAATCTGCGGATCATTTCCTTTCTTTTTGTCTTGAGATTTCACGAGAAGGTTTTGTCTCGATTTTATTGGTTGTTGTTTGGCTCTGTGCGGTGTATGTTTAGCTTTGATTGGGCGGTGCTTTGACTTGATTGGACGATGTTTTGACTTGATCGTGCCTGTATTAGGCTTATCTCCTTCGTCTGGTAATCCAGTTTGACTAACTAAGGGTTTGATTTCTTGTAACTGGTTTTTAGATTCTGAGCCTTGTTTGGTCCTTTTCTTAGATTCGTTTTGCGAGTCTAACCTATCTTGTTTTGGGGTAGGATTTAGTTGTTCTTGCATTCCTGATTAGATCTTGGGATTCATCTCAAATCACTTATTATTCATGATAAATACATCACTATAACTCGAGATTAAAACATACACCTGGATACTTTAGGGATGCATTCCTATACAGCAAAAAAAGATTATTAATTAACCACCGTATCCAGGTATGTATGTATTATAAGAATGGAAGCAAATTCCTACAATTAAAGGACTATTTCACCTTTTCTCGATGACAGGTGAAAAATAATAGTACAACGGTAGAATTTAGGGGTTATGAACTTTATTAGGTTTGTTAAAACAAATCTTATATATGTTTCTGTGATTTACCTATAAAAAGTAAAGATGGGCGAAGAAATGCGTTAAGTTTTCTTAAAAATTCCTAAGTCTTGATTAAAAAATAGATATGATCACTTTTTACAAAACGCTTATAGATTAGTAATGTTAAACAAAATTGATAACTTGTTGAAAAATATAAATTTTATCGTACATTAGAAAATATGATCGAGGGTGATCAGCAATAATGTTTTTTAGATTTATATTAAGATCACAATAGCTAATCATCAGGCTAGATTATAAATAATCTAAACCAAATATTATCTGTAAGCTGACTCATACTTTATAATCTAAAACCCACGATAAGGATATCATCTCGTTGTTCTACCCCCTGCATATATTTTTCTAAATGTTTCCTGAAAAAGTTTTTTTGAAATTTTAAGTCATATTCTTGTGCCTCCAATAATAAACGAAGAAAATTTCCTGAGCCAAGACTTCTACGTTTGATATCATTTTGATCAGAGTAACCATCACTGATAAGATAGATGGTAGTCCCTTTTTTGAGATTTAAATGCTGATTCACAAATCGCGTATCAGTAAAACGTTTCCCCCCAATTGATTTACGAGTGCCCCGTATTTGCTCCACTGTCAGTTTTTCTGGAAAAATATAATACATAGGACGTTTGGCACCAGCAAAAGTTATTTTTACCTCTTGAGAATCATGATATCCCTCTAACATACAAAGTGCTATATCCATTCCGCTAACATTATTAGATATATCTTGTAACAACAAACGTGTTATTTCGTGGTGTAGCATCTCTAATACCTGAGCAGGATTAAAGACTTGTTTCACTTTAATTAAGTGATTTAATAGGGTGTTACCAATCATACTCATAAAGGCTCCTGGTACTCCATGTCCAGTACAATCTACAGCGGCAACGAAAATCTTATTACCAATTTTTTCTATCCAATAAAAATCTCCTGAGACTACATCTTTTGGTTGATAAAAAATCATATGATCAGGAAAAATCACTGCCACTTGCTCATCATATGGTAAGAGCATAGCACGTTGTATATTATAGGCGGCCTTCAAGCTTTGATTGATTCTTCTGTAACTAGCTGTTAATTGTTTATTTTGATTTTCTATGAAATCTCGTTGGTCAATAATTTCACTTTTTTGTTCCTCGAGTTGGTAGTTGGCTGACACTAATTGTTCATTACTTTGAGAGAGTTGTCGATTATGTTTTTGTTTAAGAAAATAAAAAATACTTAAGACTACTAAAAACAAAACAGCCGTGCATAATCCCAAATAAGCCATTTTTTTGTTAGCTGATTGTGCTTTTAAGCGTTCAGCGAACAGTTTTCTTGCATTGACTTGTTTGATCTGCAAAACCTCTTTTTCTTTCTCAAATTTATATTTAGCCTTTAATTGAGCAATTTGTTCTATATTTTCTTTGTTTAATAAACTATCAGTCATTCTTTTGAAAAGTTTGTAGCTTTCTAATGCTTTCTGTGGTTGCCCAATTGCTTCGTATAATTCTGATAAATACGATGATGCAGACTTTATGCTTTCAGAATTCCCCGTTTTTTCAGCCATTTGTTGAGCCCTTTCCAAATATTCTAAGGATTTAGAATAATTTTTTTGACTATAATGAGTTTTTCCTAGCTGTATTAAAACTTGTGCAATTTCATCTTTTTCTCCCAATTTTTGCCGGATCGTTAAGGCCTTCTCGAGATGACCCAAAGCTTGTTCTTTATTTCCCTTATTCAAGGCAATAACTCCTAAATTCAAACAATTATCAGCCAGACCCCGCTTGTTATTAAGAATTTGATTTAACTTGAATGACTTTTGATATGATTGAAATGCTTGATCATATTTACCTTGAGCTTGGTAGACAACTCCTAAATTGTGGAAGCTTTTAGCGATTCCTTTTTTATATTTTATTTCTTGTTGAATTTGTAACGATTTTTGATATATTTTTAATGATAAAGGGTAGTTTCTTTGAGCATAATGAATTCCAGCTATATTATTATAATTCAAAGCTATTTTAAGCTTATTGCCAGTCTTTAATCTAATATTAAGTGATTTTTGGAACATGTTTAAGGCTTGAGGATAATTTCCCTGCAGTTTATAAATAACTCCTATGTTGTTATAATTTATTGCGAGCCCTGGCTGATTATCTAGTTTTCTTCTTATCACAAGTGACCTCTTGTATGTTACCAATGCTTTGGAATACTCTCCTCGATAATAGTATATATTTGCGATGTTGTTATAATTCATTGCGATGAAATAAGGATTACTTGCTTTCTTATTAAGTTCTAATGCTTTTTTGTGCAGAGCCATCGCCTTTTGATACTTACCTTGAGTAGAATACACTAATCCTAGATTACCATACCCTTTTGCTAAGCCTTTTATGTCTTTTGATTTTTTTGCTAGCTTTATCAATCGTTGATACATTTGGATTGCTTGAGCATTGTCTCCTTCATCTTGATAGATAGCACCCAATCCATTCATCGCTTGTATTCTACCTTGGATATAATTCGTTTTTTTAGCAATTCGTAAGGCCTTATAAAATAAAAAACGGGCCCGCTTATAATTCCCATTAACCATGGTAATCCAACCTTGATTGTACCAAGCATCAGCAAAACCTTTCTGATAATTAATCTTTTCTGCCAAGTTAATAGCCTTGATCGTATATTGACTCACCATCAAAGAATCGGTTTTATTGTAAAACCTTGCAATTGCATTGTAAGTATCAATTTGTTCTTTTGATGAAAGGTTATTCCTTAATTTTTTTTTGAGAGAATCAATCTTTGATTTGCTTTGAGGAAAAGCATAATTGCATTGCAGTAAAAATATCAAATACAACCATCCGAAGTACTTTGCCTTTACTTTATACATATTTGATTATGATAGGATTGATAAGAGTAAACTTGCCTTTTTATACAAAAACGTAAGTATAGTTTAATGAGTTACTTGCCCTACAAAAAAATGTTTTGCTTGATGGTTTGTTCAGCGTAGATAATTTTGAGAATACTTTATAAATAGCTGTTTATTAATGTTTATGTTAATAAAAACATAAATCAATGTAAGTTAACTAATATTTAATGACTGACTAAGATCTCTGTTAAAATTGAGATAAAGTACTTATCGAGGCTCCTATAACTTAAACTTTGAAGTTATACATAACATAAATTGGATTTATCGCAAATAAAATGAACACTTATTGGATAATTAAAGTTGTAATAAAATAATAGTAACGTTTTCTATCGATATATAAACCTATCGTTCCTATCCATTCAAAACTTATATTGATAATAATCATTCAATAAATTAAAACTTACTATGGTTTTTACTAGAAGAGTATATATAACAATACCTTCTCTCATTCTCAGTATATGCTTCACTACTCAAACTAATGCTCAAATCCCCTTTCTTACTCATTACACCCCCAAGGATTACAAGGCAGGAATTATCAATTGGCAAGGCGTTCAAGAGAAATCAGGCATGTTGTATTTTGCTAATATGGATGGAATACTCCAATTTGATGGCCTGAAGTGGCAATTACATTATTTACCTAAAAAGGAAGCTGTTTTCTCTATTGCCTTACATAATGACGGTAAAATTTATGTAGGAGGGGCACGTCAATTAGGCTTCATGAAAAGAGACTCGAGTGGTTTGCTTCAGTTTACATCTCTAAGAAAATACTTGTCTGATAGGGAAAAATCTAAACTTAAAACTATCTATAACATTTTCATGGTTAAAGACGTGGTTGTATTCCAAGGTATAAAAACCACATTTATTTATCAGAATAAATCATTTCAAGTGCTTGAAATTCCATCTCACGATATGTTTTTTCTGGGAAAAAAAATATTGATAAGAAAAAATGCACAATTGTTTGAATATTTACCTAATGGTAACATCAAGGCTTTTCCTTTTTTTAAAGAGCTTTCAATAAGCTCACTGATTAAGATTACTCCCCTGACTTTCAACCGTTTTTTATTATTAGATAACCAAAGACAGTTTTCAATTTACGATACTCAAGTACCCCAAGGCCAAAGGCTCAAATCAATACCTACCTTAGACTTAGTTAAAAATACTCGTATCCAAACAATTAAACCATTGCATGATGGTAAGCTAGCCATTAGTACATACGGTCAAGGCCTATTTATTTTCGATAAGAAACTAAATTTCCTTTATAAACTCAATAAAAATAATGGATTAAAAAGTGACAGAGTTTACACAATATTTGAAGATCATCAACATAATCTTTGGCTTCCTTTGTATTATGGAATTACTCAGGTCTCACTTAGTTCACCTATTTCGCAATTAATGCATAAAAAGCTCGAAGGTGGGTTAATTACTACCTTGAATAAATTTCAAAACACTTTTTATATAGGTACTACTAAAGGCTTATTTTTTAGTGATGCTTCTCTTAGAGATCTTAAACTGGTAAAAAATACCGAAGGAGAAAATTGGAATGTATATACATATGACAATCAAGTATATTTGGCACGAAGAGATGGAGTTTTTTTAGTGCAAAATGATATAGCCACGAAATTAGCTAGTTTTCGCTTCGTACATTCTCTTACAAAGTTAAAATATCCTGATAACACATTTGTGGTAGGAACTTATGATACTGGTATATGGCTATTAAAGAAGATAAGAAATCATTGGTATAAGATTAAAATAAAAGGGTTTGAAAAAGAAACTAGATTTATTCAAGAGGATGACAAAGGGAATCTCTGGATCGCACACTTTAACGAAGGAATTTATAAGTTAACTCTTAACGCCCATAAGGATTCAGTACTTACACTTCACTTTTATGATAAAGGTTTGGGATTACCTTCTAATAAAAACAATAGAATTTATCGCCTTAAAAATGGGCAAATCATTGCTACTACCATGAAAGGGTTTTATCGTTATGATTCATCTGCTGATAAGTTTGTCGCCCATTCTACACTCAACAAGCCTCTCAATGATCAGTTTTGTATATATACTTTTTCAGAAGATTCTCTTGGTAATGTGTATTTTTGGGGAGGGCAGCAATTCCCCAATCGTGAAATTGCAGGATTGCTCACGAGACAACCTGATGATTCATACAAAATGACCAACCAGGTTTTTAATAAAATTACCGTAGCCACACAGGGGCTTCGAGTAGACGTAGATGCACCTATTTGGGTAGATAAAGATCAAGTACTTATTGGTAATGAGAGTAATTTAAAAGTATATAATAGCCTTCAAGCGAATAATATAAATACTGACTATCAGGTGATTATCAATAAAGTTGTCCTTAAGGATTCTGTTATACATCGTTATGGTAATATACAAAAAACTATCTGTATACCTTATGAGCTAGGTGATATAAAATTTTCGTTTGCTGCGATGAGTTACGAAGATATTGCCAAAAATAAATATAGCTATCAGTTGGTTGGTTATGATGACGAATGGTCAAAGTGGCAATCTATGCCAACAGCCATATTTACTTCGTTGCCAGAGGGTAATTATATCTTCAAAGTAAAATCTATTAATTTGTATAAAAAGGAGAGTGAAGTATCTACCTTTAAATTTAGAATCCTTCCCCCTTGGTATCGTACTTGGTGGGCCTATGCCATTTATGTGTTTTTGAGTATTACAATAATTATAAGCATTGTTAAAGCTAACTCTTGGCGCCTTAAACAACAAAAAAAAATCCTTGAGATCATTGTACAAGAGCGTACTGAAGAAATACGTACCCAAAATGAAGAATTACAACAAAGTCAAGAAGAAATTCTTTCCCAGAGAAATTTTATTGAAGTTCAAAATAGAAACCTTACAGAAAAAAATAATCAAATCCAGCAAAGTATCAAGTCAGCATTACTTATTCAAAAGGCTATATTGCCTTTTGACTCACGAATAAAAAGATTTTTTGCTGAATACTTCATTATTTACAAGCCTAAAGATGTAGTCTCAGGTGATTTTTATTGGATAGAACAGATAAACGATCAAACAATAATAGTAGTGGCTGATTGTACTGGCCACGGAGTACCAGGAGCATTTATGAGCCTAATCAGTTATAATTTGTTGGATAAAATTATAAAATTACAGAAATGTGTTGTTCCTTCAGAAATATTAGAGAAATTACATGTTCAGGTTGTTAAATTATTAAAGCAAGATAAATTTAAAAATAATAATGGACTTGATGCGGCAATTGTTGTTTTACGCAAAGAAAAAGAAGCCACTAATATTACTTTTGCAGGTGCACGTCGCCCACTTATTTATCAATCTGCAGGAAATCCATCTCGAGTTCAAGAGATCAAAGGGACACGCCGCTCAATTGGTGGGTACCAAAACCTAGCTATACATTTCCAAAACCATCAAATACAATTACCTCTACAAAATATGATCTATCTTGGTACCGATGGATTTGAAGATCAAAACGATATTCATAGGAAAAAATTTAGTAAAAAAGGCTTAATAGAAACGTTTAATGGTATAGTTCAAAAGCCACTTAAACCACAACAAAGAATTTTAGAAGAGCGTCTGCAAAAACATATGCAAGATACTGAGCAGCGAGATGATATTTTATGTATAGGAATTAAACCGCAATAGCTTATTAATATTTGATAATGTATACTTTCAACCCGATATTCAATTATTGATCTGTGTGTCATATTAGGTTACCTTTGACATCTGAAAGGTAGTCAGCAAAATAAATAACCTGGTAAAGAGTGCAAATTAAGCGGTTATTAGATGATCAATCCAGAAAATCATCCATTTAACATGAGTTATATTCAATAAAGTTGTGTTTTTCAAAAATATCTACTTATCAGTGTAGTATGATCTTTGAGTATAGCTCTATAATCAAATTCCGATATTCTATCTTAGAATTTTGTTCAAGATATTAGAATTATGAAGTAAAACATTTGTTCCAATAATTCCTGAAAGTATTTTATATTAAATTTTTACTCCTATCCATAAAATATCATCTCGCTGCTCAGTATCTTGCATATGATTAAATAGCATAGATTCAATTTTAGCTCTTTGTGTTGCTAGTGGTAAAGTAGCAATTTTGCTAATAAGGATTTTTAACTTTTCTTCGCCTATTGATTTTCTAGCCTTGTTATTCTGGTCACGTAATCCATCGGAACCTAAATACAATATATCGCCCTTTCTTAAAATTTTAGAATGATTTACAAAGCGCGTTTTTACATCTTGAATTCCACCAATAGCCTTACGTGACCCTTTAAGCTCATTGAGTTGCTGATTGGACCAAACTAGTAGGCCATTTTTGGCTCCTGCAAAAGTGAGAGAAGCGTTGGTGTAATCTCTTTCTATTGTAACTACTACCGCATCCATGCCCTTGTTATTACCAGTGATTCTTTGTTGGAGAGAAGACTGAACCTCTAGGTGAAGTTTTTCAAGTATTTTTGCTGGATCAGTTTCTTTGCCCACCTTGATGATTTTATCTAATAAGTTATCCCCAATTAAAGTCATAAACGCTCCTGGTACTCCGTGGCCAGTACAATCGGCCGCTACTATTATTGTTTGATCGTTTATCTGTTCTATCCAATAAAAATCACCTGAAACAACATCTTTGGGTAAATTTATCAGGAAATAATCTTCAAATAAATCAGCCAATTTTGTTTCGTAAGTAAAAAACGCTTGTTGAATAGATTGGGCGGCTTTCAGACTAGCATTTATTCTCCTATTTTGAATATTCAATTGCTTATTAAAGATTTCTAGTTGCTTTGACTTTTGAATTAATAACTCATTAGACTTCCGTTTTGATTGTAGAAATAAAAATGAAATTAAAAGCAAAACTGTCAATAAGCCCAGGCCAATAAAAGTACTAACCTGAGTAATTTTTCTATTTTCGATGTCTTTTTTAAGAGCTATTTGTTGAGTTTTTGTTGAAAAATAAACAGAATCTTTTTCTTGCTGGAATTCATACGTTGCCTCCAATCGAGTGATTTTTTTAATCTGGTTTTCATTCTGTAAACTGTCAGCCATTTGCTTGAAAAGTACTTGAGCTTCATAGGCAGCTTGGTAATCTCCAAGCGTTTTTTCTATTAGACTAAGAGCCTGTGCTATATCTCTAATTTGTTCAGATATACCTATTGTTTGCGATAAAGAAAGAGCTTTACTCAAATACTTTTTAGCAAGAACAGCCCTTGCTTGTTTCTGATATACAAGGCCAATTAGATACAAAGATGCTGCTATTTCACCTTGATTAAAAGTACTTTGACTAAGTTTCAAACTCTTAATAGAGTAATTCAATGCCTTTTCGAGATTTACTAATTTATAATAAGTAGTCCCTATGTTTTTGTAATTACTAATAATTCCTTTTTTGTACTTTAGTTTTTCATTAATATCTAATGCCTTAAAATGATAGTCTAACGCCTTTGTAAAATCACCTAGCCCCTGGTAAACTTTACCGATATTATCAAAACTTTCTGAGATACCTTTTTTATTTCCAAGTTTCTTTTCTTTCTCAAGAGATTTAAAATGATAGTTTAAGGATTTTGTATAATCACCCTGTGTATTATAAATATTTGCTATATTGTTATAGCTCTTAGCCATGCCTTTTATATCACCTAAGGCTTGTTTAATTTTTAATGATTGAAAATGACAATCTAAGGCTTTTACATAGTTTCCTTGGTAGTCAGCAATGATCCCTAATCCGTTAAGCCCTCGCGCTTTACCTGCTAGATAATGAATAGATGAAGCTTTTTTGATGATATATTTGAAAATATTTTCTGATATTATATAATTTCCCCTTATTGAGTTCAAAACACCAACCATATATTGTGCATCAATCACTCCTTCCCAATAATTGATTTCTTTAGCTAATTGAATAGCTTGGTTAGTATACTTGATTGTATTCAAAGAATCTGAAAACACGTACTCTCGAGCAATTTTCAAACAAGCATCTGCCTTTTTTTGATTGAACGCATCTGATGTTAAGATTTTTGAAAGAGAATCAATGAAAGATTGATTTTGAGTATATGGAGTAGTATAAGTAAATAATAATAGAAAAATTAATACTATAACTCTCAACATTGGAAATGATTAGCTCTAAGAAGAAGAAAACTTTAAATAAGTTAATAAATTCTTATATCAATCGCTAAAATAAGAATTTATATGTTTTATGATTGTATACGATATTTTAATTGACAATACAGGTGTTTTGTTGTGATTTATTTCTAATTATATATCTTTAACTCAACGAACCCAGAAAAAGAATGTATTTAGACTTTTTGAATACTTATATAAATAATTATTTTAGTTTAACGGTAAGGTAAATTTTAAGATATAAAAAAGTATATAATCTATCAATATCCGATTTGAAGATTGTACACACCAAAATGGACTTGCTGTTCTTCAATGCTATAACCCCATTCTTTATTAAAACTTCACTTTTTTTGGGAATAATATGTTCCTTGGCTCTTTTTTACTCATAACGTATTCCGCCTCGTATGCGCACGTGCATGGGAGTGTCTCATTTGTTTCATTTCACTCCTTACTTTGAAATATTATTTGGCTTTTGTAAGAAGTGGCGACTTGCCTCCGAGACTAAAAATCACGTTTTAGAGAGACATTAGGTAGGTGAAATTATTCAGAATGGAAGTTTAAAGCTCGACAGTAGCAATACCCACTAATTTCAGAATGTTTTTTTGAAATAGTGGGTAGAAATATTATGCCCAAAAAGGCTGTTTTTCTGGCTCAAACCTGAGGATACAATGTCTCATTTGTGTCTAATCGGTAATGGGCATAAAAGGGGCAAGATCGTCCTCATTCATTACCTTTCCGTTGCACTTAATTTCAAAAGGTTTGTTTTGATTACAAACATAGCGAATGAATTTTCGGATCGCGCGTTGTACGTATTTGGGTTCTAGCTCAATGCCAAAACCTCTTCTGCCAACCCGGTCTGCGGCCACGATGGTACTACCTGAACCCAAAAAACTATCCAGGACAATTTCCCCTTCGTTGGTGAGGTCCAGGATCGCATCAGCAAGCATTCTCACTGGCTTTGGAGTAGGGTGATCCTCAAGTAGTTGAATCCCACCGTTTTCCTTTCGGTCCTCACTCGCAAAGTCATTGGCAGATGGGTACTCCCAGATGTTAGTTCTAATGCGCTCGGTGAGTTCCAGGTGGGAAACATGCTTGGCCTCTCCCGATTTGTACATCACGCAAAACTCATGCTGCGCCCGATAGAAACTGCCCATGCCCGGATTGCTTTTATGCCAGACCGGGAGTTGCTTGGGCATAACGGTACCATAAGCGGTCTTGCCCGCTTCGCACATATGCCATACATGTCGAAAGTCGATGAAATGGCCATGAATGCTCCCATCCACTGAGTACTTTCTTTGAAGTTTCATATAAGTGGAGAGAAACTCCACAAACTCCTCATCACTCATTTCGCCCGAGGCCATGGCGAAGTCAGTATGCTGTAATTTTCCTAAGCCTCCAATATCGCTGTACTTCACATTGTACGGTGGATCACTGAGGCATATGCGGGCCAGAGTACCATCTTGGTCTTCAAATAGCCGCTTGTAGCCTTCCTCTTCAAGGCTATTACCACAATAGATACGGTGACGGTCATTAATTTCAAAAAAATCATCAGGCTGCACAACAATGGTCTCTTCTGCTTCCCCATTAGTTGTCTCCTCTTCTGTTTCTTCGGGGTAAGGTTCCTGCCTTCCGTTGCTATCAAGACCAAACATGTCAAATTTTTGCTCAAAGCGAGGGATAGAGAACTCAGGCAAGTTGATCTCAAATTTCAAAGAAGGAAAATTGAGGTCGTACTGCTTAATGAATTCGGCCAGTCCTTCCTGGCTTACTTCGCCATACGTAGATGAAAATAATAATACGAGTTTGGCTGCGGCTTCCTTAGATTCGGCATCGATCAAGAGCGCCGGGAGTTCTTCAGGAATAGTGATGGCACAGAACTCCTCTTGGCCAGAATCCGGATCTTTGATCCTTGCCCCACCTTCAGCATCTATTTGCCTGAGTACTGTATCACGCCTTTTGCCATCAACACACCAAAGTTGTTTATTTTCATCTCGCCACGCATAAAATGGAGCTACGAACTGATTGCTCACAAGTGAAGAGGCTACCTTTTGGTATTGTTCGTCGGTGGAAGTTTTGAAACTGTCACTTTGGATAAACTCCATCTCTTTCCAGCGAATCATTTCTAATCCAATGATGCGGGAGCGGAGTTCTTGATTAGTCTGCGAGGTTGGAGGAGTTTGATCTTGACCATTGATTGGTTCTTGTGCTTCGTTCATAAAAAATTGAATGAATAGTGAAATGTTTATAGCTTTTGGTAAGCTAACTTATCATTGTTTACGAATGTAGCAAAAAAGGATTTTTGGAGTGTACAAAAAGATTGCTTATATGTGACTTTATTTTGAAAAGTGTTAAAAATAGAGAAAAATAGTTATTAGAAAAGCCTTTGCAGGATAAGTTACCAAATAGGTTACCAATTGCCTATTTGTTAAAAATTAAATGTTGATAGACAGGTGTTTATGATTTTAGTTTGAATCCTGCCAAAGCTTTACCCCTGCACATAGGCTAGGTGCAGGGGCTTTTTTATACCTTGGTTTTCAGGTACATACACTTTATTGCTTGGTAAATCGTCGCAAAAAAGTAGTATGCTCATTATATACTTTGATGAGGTAAACCCCTTCGGCCAAATCAGCAATGTTCAAGCGAATTTGCTTATAGCCTTGGTGCCATACGCCTTGTTTCATTAATTGCCCACTGATAGAAACAATCTCCCACCTGGCCTTCGCTGAAAGCCCATTGTTTTGTAAGCCAACATTCAAATGATCGTGGCCAGGGTTAGGAAATACCTTCACGTTGTTGCCTTTGAGGTCCTCGGTAATACTCGTTACCTGCCCAAAGCCATTGCCTCCGTTGTTTCCTATAGTTCGAGCAATCTGTATATTACTTACTGCGGCTTGGTATATGACATTGGAGCTATAGTCAGCAACAAACACCACTACTCTAAACCTGGATGGATCAAGCCCTAGTGCACCATAATTCCAGGTAAAATTAAGGGCCTGATTATCGCCTATTGCCCACGGTTGTCCACGGAAAGTACCCGCCGCATCGGGTAGCATTTTGCGCACCGCATTGTAATAAGTAACACCTCCTAAATTGACCGTAGAATCTATCACTACTACGTGCATCACTGTTTGATTATTGATGGCTCCAATGGCATTTACTGTAGCATTTACTGTCAAAGTTCCCCCATTAGCGGTGGAGTTGGTAATGTTTATCATAAATGGGGCATTGATTAGCGTACGGGTAGAAAAGGTCGTTTCTGCCCAATTGTTATTGTCCGTTAAATTTGGCATTGTATCACGGGTGATGCCGTCTACTACAATACGGGGCACTGCTCGGATACCATAGTGGAAAGAACGACCACTAACATCTTTTTCACTGGTTTTATTGATTTCGTCTATTCCAGGAAAATCGGTATGGTAATGAATGTTAATGGCTTCGGCTTTGGCAGCAGAAAAGTTGTGAGAAACCAAGTCATTGGCCCCATTAGGATCAGCTGACTGGTTGGTAAAGAACTCAGTCAATACCACACGATTCCGCTCATTGATCTGGAAATCGTCAAAGGCAAAACCATCAAACTTTACATTGGGAGAGTTGTCAGTGTTGCTACCAAAGGCTACTCTAAATCGCACAATTTTTTGAGTAATGTTCGCAGCTTTCATTCGATTTAGCACGGCATCCAAGCCAAAACGGGCAGTTTTCCAAGTCTTCACCGTAGCGTTGGTTTGGGCATTTCCTGACCAACCTTGATTATCGGTATTGGCAGTCGTAAAGCGATCGCCGGGCTTTCCTAAAATAGGCAAGAAATTGTACCATTCCAGTCCTTGATTTTGAGCACCGATTCTCCACCAAGTGGCTCCATCATCGATGGTATATAACAATACAACCCCATCTGAACCTCGATCGGTATCTGAGAAATAGTTAAATGCCAGCATAGGGCGTTGCATTGTGGTAATATCAAAGCAGGGGCTTTCTACATAAGATTGTTCGTTTGGATTGTATTTGGCATCAGCATTAGCCACCGAACTTCCCGTATTGTCAGTTACCCAGGAGTTTCCTCTATCGCCAGGAATGTTACCAAAACCATTGGGCGTTTTTAGTTGCCAACTGGAGCGATCCAGTGCTACACCCGCAGAATCCACGGTTCCGTGGCTAATCCACCCTCCAGCACCATTTGCAAAACTTTCATTATACACCAATGTAGGGGTAACCGTGATTACAGGGAAGATATCGATGCGTTTGGTCAATGAATAACTCGCCACTCCTTCGGTGACGGTGAGCGTTACAAGGTAACTACCAGGATTGGTGTAGGTATGCATGGGGTTTTGGGCGGTAGAAGTATGGCCATCACCAAAGTTCCAAGACCACCCTCCAATGACATTAATTCCCAAGTTAGTCTTATCTGTAAATTGGGTAGGCGCCCCTTGACATTGCCCTTGAAAGCTAAATTCTATATTAAAAGCCTTTGATAAGCTGGTTTTACATCCAGTATCATTTTCCACCTCTAAGGTATAAGTAACATTTTGTGGTGGGCGACTATTGAGGTTCAACTGTCCACTTTGGGTGGTTTGGCTAATGCCTGCCAACGTCCAATTCCATTTCCAATTTTGGTTTGAATTGTCAGCCTGAGCGTTAAATACCAACGCACGACTATCAAAACGACGAGCAATGTTCACCCTCACATTCTTAGGAGCTGGTGTGATCTTGAAGTTTACCGGCGATGATTCATTGAAGCAATTCAAATTGTTGGTATATTGATATACTAATGTGTAATCGCCAGTTCCTGCGGTAGCTACCACCTGGGCAGGAGTAAAAGTATTGATATTGGCACCAAGGTCTAGTATGATATTGGTATTAGAAGCATCCCGAATAATGAATTTACCATTGGCGGGGTTAGGAGGAAGCGCACCTTCTACGGTGGGAGATAAGGTAATGGCACCATCACTTTCGCAATAAGCGTTTACCAACCCCGTAAATGTAACATTGGGCAGCGGAGTTAAGGTAATGTTTTCGGAGCGTGAACCAATACAGCCTCGGTTATCAGTTTCAGTGACAGTAATTGTTCCCTGAGCACCATTTCCCCAATTTATGGTAATGCTTTCCAGATTTGCTCCGTTACCAGTAATTTCACTTTTACCGTTTACATTGCTTCCACCTTGAATAGTTCCGCCATCTACCACCCATCGCAGTAGGTGATCATCTGTAACACTATTGAGTGTGTATACTTGATTGATAGCATTTACACAGGCGTTGGTCACCAAGTTGGCAAAAGTAGGCGTAGGTAGGGCGGTAATGGTAATATTAGCAGTAACTTCTCCTGTACATCCTGTATTATTGGTTTCTCTCAATCTAAGTGTTCCAAGTCCTTGAGTGCCCCAAGTCACGGTAACTGATACATTGTTGTTATCAATCGTTTCACTGGTTTTTACTCCACCAGTTACTGCCCATTCATAAGTACTGGTAGGATTAATGACCCCATTGATGGTATAAGTATGCGTGGCATTGGCACAGGAGCTACCAGTATTGTTGTTAGCAATGGGGCTGGTATTGCTTTGTATTCTGACAACAGGAGGGGCAACTACATTAAAATTCCTGATGGGAGTAGTACTTCTACAACCATTGTTGTTTTGGTAAGTGAAGCTTACACTATAGCGACCCTGTAACAGATTATTCAAAGTATTTGACGCAAGGTTTCTCTGTGAACCATCAGGATTAGTGACGATATAATATCCCTCGTTGTTATTGTTGCCAACTACCAACTGATTTTGAGGTAATGGGATACCCTCTACACTTGGTGACAAATTAATCATGGCACCTGGGCAAAAATTATCATTATTATTAAATCCTGCAAAAGAAATATTGGGAAGTGGATCCAATATTACCGGAAGTTCTTTTGTTACCGAACATCCTCCATTGTTATTCACTATCGGAGTAGTTTCGGTGACTACTATTTTGTAGGATTGCCCAGAGGTGTTTCCCCAATTGATGGTTACTTGATTACCATTATTGGGGCCTATGATTGTTCCTGCTGCGGCAGGTACGATAGCCCATAGTAGGGTGCTACCATTGGTTCTGCCATTGATGCTATAGGTTTGGTTAATGGCTGATACACAAGCCCGTACATTGGGTGCCTGGGCAAAAGTGAAGTTAGGCAAGGGATTAATAGTCACGTTTTGCGTGGCAGATATATTTTGACAGTTGTTGGTTCCGTTGGTAACCTCTACGGCTAGATTTGCGGCGGCGCCTGCCACTCCCCATACTATGGTCACTTGGCGACTATTGGCGGAATTGTTTACCGAAGTAATCGTGCCGTTGTTGACGATCCATCGGTAGTTATTGGCTCCTACAATGTCGCAACTATAAGTAACTTGTTCTCCAGTACAGACATTGTAAGGAGATGGATCATTCCCTACTACCTGGAACGTAGGGACTGGTGGTTGAGGAAATACAGTGATTACCTGGTCAAAACTTCTGATGCAGGCATTGGCATTGGTTTCGGTAATTCTTAGCGTCACTGCCTTGGTTTGGGTTGGGTCTTGGTTTGTAAATGCATTCCAATTGATCGTAACCGTTTCTCCAGTAGTAGTTTGATTGTTTGTTCGGGCAAATACCCCATCCGCAGAGAGAATTTGCCATTGATAAGTGCTGCCTACACTGGGGGTAGTCACTCGGTAAAGGTGAGAGGAACTTCCGCAAACACTGAAAGAGCTGTTATTATTGGCTACTGAAATACCTGGATTGGGAGCTGGAAAAATATCGAAATCCTGATCGATGGCAATGGGAGAGCCACCTACATTGATGGTTACCCGAGTTCGGTATTTAACACTATCCAGGTTAAGAGATGGTTCTAATTGCGAGGGATTAATGGTAAAGCTATAGTCAGTAGGCGTATCGTTGGCATTGTCCCGGTTGAAGCCAGTATTGGCACCCCTTGGGATCTGGGTAAGCACATTGCCAGCTCCTACTTTGAACAAAATAACATCCGCTTCAGCGATGGGGAAACTCACAATTTGTCGCTTCACATTGAATCTTTGCACTGGATTATTATTACAGTACTTGTTATTGAGCCCGGTAATAATGGCCGAAGCGTTGGTAACCCGAATGTAAAACGAACCGTTGGTTGAGCAGCCATTCTCGGTGTAAGTGTAGTCAATTTTGAGTGGCGTATTGAGGGTAACCAGGTTTGGGTAAAAAATATAATTATTATTATCAATGGCTACTCCAGGACCTGAGAATACCGCATTTCCTGCCCCATTTTCGGTAATGGTTTGGTTTCCAGCATTGTTGGCAATGTCCAGAGCGGTATTGTTGGTGGCATGCGAGGCTGGGTTGAAATTCCCTGGAGTGGTCATATTAAATGTAGGAACTGTGGGGTTATTGATCGTTACATTTAAAGTAGCCTGGGTACCCCTGCGACAACCATTACGGGCTTGCACATTGACTTGGAGGTTATTACCCGCTTGGGCTGGATTTAAATCTAGAAAGTTATTAGCGGTAAGTACTGGACTGGTAGCTCCAGTAAAGTTGTTAGGGAAAACCCATTCGTACTGAGTTGCACCAGGTACAGGATTAGCAGTAATTCGTTGAACACCATCGCTTACACAGTAGGCCACATTGTTATTGGGAAAAGCGGTATTCAACGTATTGTCGGTTCGGGTATTAGTTACAGTTACATTTAAATCACGTTCTACCCCTTGGTTACAGCTATTGAAGGCGCGTACTCTGATTACCCCATTGCCCACAGCATTGGGCGATAATTCCACAAAGTTGTTTGGAGTGATGATCGTGTTGGTGGCGTTGGTAAAAATATTCGTAGGAATGGTCCATTGGTATTGGGTGGCTCCTGGTACTGCTGGCCTTGTAATTCGTTGGAAGCCTTCACCATTACAAAACGTAACCGAGAGGTTAGGAAAATCGGCTCCATCTAAATTATTGTCATTGAGATTTCCTACCGTAATGGATGCATTCAGCGTATTGGTTCCTCGGCGACAATTATTACCTGCCCGTATCACAATGGCGGGGTAATTATTGTTGGGAGGGGTGGGTTGAGGCGTAATGCTAATTTGAGTAGTGGTTGATCTAAAAGTGTTGTTGGCTAATCGGGTAACACTTGCTGGAGTTACATCCACGTTATAATACCCTTCGTCTACTGTCCAATAATAAGCATCTGCTCCTGGTACAGTATTCACTGAATATGTGCCAGTGGAAGGCGTAGGGTTGAGGCAAAGTCGATTAGGTCCAGTGATGACACTGTTGTTAGGAAAATTTAAACTTACATCTTGAGTGCCCCCATTGACAGTAGCCAGTGCTATGCCAGTTAATCCATTAAAACGATGATGTCTATTATTGGCAGTTGCTAACTGTAGGTTTGTACTGGCGGTAGCAGCATTGCCAGTATAGGTTACCCTTACACCAGAAATCCTAAGTGTACTGATGATATTGGTTGCATCTTCAGTAGTGTAAGTGATTCTAATACGGTTTGTGTTGGCATCTACACTAATTACCCGAGGTTCGTTTGTATTGGTGGTAGGGCCTAAAAAGGTGGCAGTGACGCTTTTATTTACATTATTGTTATCAAAACTAAAGGTGTTATCGCTCGAGACAATATCTATATATTGATTGTTGGGTACATTTCGAATAAAACCATATTGTGAAGTTTCAGAAATAAAAATAGGCGTAAGCGTAGCCATCTCACCATTACAAATGGTACTGGAAGAAGCTCCAGGCGTGACCACAAGTGCTTGGGTGGTTCTAAAAGTAAATTCGGATTGTACCACGTCGTCATCTGCAGTATTGCCGCCTTTTCTTCTGGCTCCTTCTGCGTTTATTCGAAAGGTATATTCAGTATTGGGTTTTAAATCTTGAGTAAAAACCACATTGATCCGAAATGATTGTTCATTTCCTGCTTCGGAGGCGGTAAGGATACTAGTCTGAGCTACAGATAATAAATCAGTGTTTGGCCCACCCACTTCTATGATATTGACTAAGGCATCAGCGTCACTTCCTGTATCGAAATTATCGCCAGTAGCAGGATCGGTAGCTCTGTCAAAATTAATGATGAATCTCAAACTATTTAATGGAACATCAGTGATAGGGGTATTGGAGAGTACACCATATGTATGGTATCCATTACGATCACGAATTTCGACAGAAGTTACTGCGGTAGGTGGTTGGGCAAAAGCTACCTGGAGTTGCAATAATATCAACACCAGGATATGGAACATATGAAACCACCACTTTGGCGATTTTTGAGGTTTTGTGGCCATTGGTGGAATACCTGTATTCCTTCCAAATAGGCAAATCTTATTTTTCTTATGAGTCATTGTATACTTTGTGAATAGAGTCTGAGTTGTAAGCTAAATGCTGGTTTGAGAAGCGTAATGTGGTTGATTACAGCAAATACGCTGATTAACATTTCTCAGGCTAGAATTCACAATGGACAATGAATGGACAGGTAGATTTTAGTATGGTATTGAGGGGTAGTACTCGGCTTTACATCAGTTTGTAATGATGGATTATAAACAAGTTTCTAAAAGATCGAGGAGGCTCTATGTGTTAAGCCTTGAACGATGGTATATAAATTTATAGGGATATATCTCGCTAATTAATGGGTACCCAGAAAGTGTTTCGGAGTTTAAGCATCTACTTAAACTCCATATTTTCTTCTTTGTATACTTCTTCCAAATGTTGCGCAATATGTGCTGTGTATTGAATCTGCTGAGTACCTTCCTTAGAGGCCAGGGTGCAGGCTTTAACCAATATTTTTTTAATGTGACTTTCCCTTACTTTGTAAAAACGGCTGATATTTTTGGGTAAACTGGCAGGTACAAACTCGAAGCCTTTAGGCAAATGTTTGTTCCAAAGTTTTTCTGCCTCAGGGCCAGATATCCAAGCATCGTTGCCTTGGTTAGAAGGAGTGGTTTGACTCGTGTCTGTTTTAAGGGAGTCGGGAGCTACTGCTGGAGTATGCCCTATGGCCTGTTCAATCATTTGTTTGATATTATTCCAGGCATCTTCGGCGAGCTTTTCAGAGGCATAATGCTTTTTGAAAATGGCCTTGAATCCAGGAGCCAGTTTAGAAAAATCAAAAGCCTTCACGACATCCTGGTGGTGACGTGACCATACCAGTTGTAGGGTTTGATGAATTTCCTCCTCGGTGAGTTGTATTTGTTGAGCCAAATACTGGGGGAGCCTGTCGGGTACAAAACTCCAACCTGAAGGTAAATATTGTAGCCACAGCTTTACTTGGGCTTCCTGGGTTTCCGAGAGTGGGGCTTCATCTGCAGGAGAAGGTTTAAGGTAGCCCACTTTGTCTGGTATTTTGCGGAAATTCGTTTCCTTGAAGTCACGCTTCTCCTTTTTGAATTCGTACTCTATAAACTCTTCTAAATGTTCTTTGTACAAAAGGGTTTGTGTGTTTTCCTGGGTGGCTTTTAAGCAAGCCTGTTTGATAATATTGCTAATGTTTCCCCCGGTAAGCGCAAAAGCTTCTCCCAACTGCTGGGCCAGGGCTTTGTATTCATAACGGAAGCTTTGAGGAATGCTGCGTTGCCAAAGCTGGGTACGGGCTTCCTGGTTAGGTAGTGGAATATGAATGTGTGATAATATTCGGCGAGTAAAGGCATCGTCCAGGTTTTGCTCATAATTGGTAGCCAAAATCACCACCCCAGGAAATCGTTCGACTCTTTGTAAGAGATAGGCCACTTCCTGGTTAGCATAACGGTCTTTGCTGTCTTGTACCTCAGTACGCTTTCCAAACAGGGCATCGGCTTCGTCTACAAACAAGATGCACAGCTTTTTTTCTAAACGATTGAAAACTTTTTCGAGGTTCTTCTCGGTTTCACCTATATATTTAGACACTACCCGAGACAAGCTCAAGTAGTACACTTCTACCCCTAGATAATTGCCCATTACTGACGAAGTGAGCGTTTTACCTGTACCCGGTTTACCGTGCAATAAAATCAAATATCCTGGCTTAATTTTGCCTTTGGTATCAGATTTTTTCAATAATTCTCGATAACCCTTGATATAATTCATCGGGCCATCCAGTTGCTTAATTACCTGATCAGGTAATACCAAATCATCAAAGGTTTTGTCGGTTTCAAGTAAGGTAGCCGGGAATCCTTCTTCGCTATCCAGAGTAGGCATCTCGCCTCCCAAAAAGTATTTGAGGTAAGCATCAGAGATTTTGATTCGCTGGTAAAGCAAATCATCGTGTACCACTTGCTCTTTGCGCGGATCATTTTCCAGATTTACAATACTGTATTCGAATAGTACATGCTGGGGCGTAAAAGTAAGGTGATGGTAAAATTGCTCTTGAAGGTTGCGCCCCGATAATAGAAAAAACAATGTGCGTAGTGTAGGGATAAACCGATTTGAGTCGGGTTCTAAGATGCCTCCAAATTCATATTGTTTGTCTATGTTTTTGTATACTTTCACCAAAGGTTTAAACACTTGAGGAAATACGCCACGAGCAATGGCCAATGCCAATAGCAGTCGTTCGGGAATGTCAAATTCATACTTTTGCAACAATTGTTGATAGTGGCACTCAAAGTGATGGGAGGGAGGGTAGGCAATGTCGGCAATAGAAGCCGCCGTTTGGCCTTCCTCTTGGTTAAGCTCTTGTACCCGATGTTTGATCAATGTATCGAGCCATTGTATTTCCTCCGAAATGGCTTGTTGGTGAAATGCTTTCATATCAAATAATGCTTGTTCAATGTGTTGTGTTTCTCAAAATTGATAGCCTGCTAATCAAGCTAGTCCTTATTCAATTTTTCCCGACAAATTTTCAATTCTTTTTCAATAAAGTATTCCATCGAGGGGTAATCCTCCAGATAGGCCATAAAATCTTTCCAGGCCCCTTCGTAATCTTTAAGCCCCACTTTGGCTTTGCCTCTTTCGGCCATTACTTCTATGTAATCGTCTAGCTGCTGGGTTTGGTTGATCATCACGTCATACGCCTCCACCGATTTTTGGTATTGTTTGGTGGCCAAATACACCCTGCCTAGCAGCGCCAGTAAGTCATCGTCTTTAGGGTGCAGGGCAATGGCTTTTTTCAGAATTTCGATGACTTCAGGGTATTTTATTTTACCCAATTGCCCAGTTTCGGCCCAGTAAAAGGCAAAGTCGAGGTCACTCATGAGGTCGGGGTTGATTTTTACCGCGGCCTCGAAATCTTTCCAGGCGGCTCCATAATAACTAGCCTCGTAAAGCAAGCGAGCCCTTTTGACCAATAAAGAATCCCGATGCTTGACTGCAGGATTCTTCAATTGCTCTTCTAATTCATCAGCTTCCTTCAGCATATTGAGCATTTCCTGAGTTTCAGCCAGGGCAGTTTGGGCTAACCCGGGATTGGTTTTTTTGATGATGTTTAAATCTTTGAGGGCTTTATCGTAATACTCAAGGTCTTGGAGATATAGAATGGCCCGTTCATAATAAATAGCAATTTTGAGATCAGGATCTTTTGCCATCTGGATACCTATACTAAACTGCACATAAGCGTTCTGGTAATCTTCCATTTCTTGGTAAATCTTCCCCATTTGCCAGGAGGTATCCCCTCCATGCCCCACAATGTTTTTTTGAATATCCTTGTAGGCCTGGAGGGCTTCAGGATAGTATTTGCCATGATGCAGGTTTTGGGCCCGAGCCCACATAAAATCAAAATCTTTCTGATATTCAGGAGCCATTTCCAAAGCCTTTTGGAAGGCGGCTCGAGCCAAGTCATATTTGTGGTATTGGGCGTAGGTTAAAGCTCGGTAATAATAAATCAACTTTTCCTGAGGGTGTTGTTGTTGGTAGGTATCCAGGCGAGCCAGTAGCGTATCCAAATCTTTAATGATAAGTAAATGTCTTAGTTCACTCTTGGCTTCTCTATTGAAGATGATACCTGCTTTCGCTTTACATTCCTGAATGTCTGCTGGAATGCCCGGGTTTCCGAGTTTATCGGCAGCTTTGTAGTCTTGTAAGGCCCCGAGGTAGTCTCCCATTTTCCGCTTGGTATCAGCTCGCGCAGCCATGTAAATACCATTTTTGGGTTCACGTTTAAGCAGCATCTCTACATCTGCTAAAGCCTTGTCATATTCGCCAGCAAAATAATATAGAAAATGACGAGAAGATAAAAAAGTACTGGCATAGTTGCTGGCTTTCAGGGGAACGCTAATGCTTTCCAATGCTTGTTTGTAAAGCCCTATAGTTCTTTCGTTACGCGCTTTTTGTTGTAAGACTCTAAAATACTCTTCCTGAGACATTTTGCTGGTGTCCAAGGTAAGAATGTGGTTATAATCTTGTATAGCTTCTTGGTGGCGCCCTGCACGGTCATAAATGAGAGCACGGTCCCAATATAGGTCATAATCTTCAGGTTTTACTTTGATCTTAGCGGTTACCAGGGCTATTTTCTTATTTAATTTGGCTTGCTTCCGCTGTTCATCGGTTCGGTATTGAAGATTCGTCTGCATATCTTTGATATACTGCCGATATCTTTCAGGTTCAGCTTCACTATCCAGTGGGCTTTTTTTAAGGGCCAGTTGATACTCTTGCAGAGCTGAAGAATAATTTTCCAGAAGCTTATAGACATAAGCCTTCTCGACGTGATACTTACATTTATTAGGATCTAAGGCAATGACTTTATCCCACCACTCCAACGACTGAGTATATTGGCGTTGATATTGATAAATAGTGGCCTTATCCTCATAATATTCGGTTGTTTTAGGGTAATGCTTTATGAGAGTATCGGCAGTAGCCAAGGCTTCGGGATAGGCTTTACTATTGAGTTCTGCCATGTGTTTTTGCCCCATCAATAGTTTGTCTTTGCTCCATTCGGGGCGATATCGTAGAGCTTCATTGTAACATTGAATGGCCTCGCGCCACCAACCCCATTCGATGATGATGCGGGCCTTGATATAATAAGCCTCGGCTTGAGTGCTGTCTCGCCGCAAAATATGGTCCACGATTTTGAGGCATTGTCGCGGTTGGAAATGTTTATAGCTATTGGCCCATTCCAGGGCAATTTCCCATTTGTTTTGGGCAGTAGCAGGAGTGGTTTGCATCAATAATACAAGTAAAAAAGTAAACAGCCATCGTCCCTGAAGGACAATGTGTAAAATATTTGATATGAGAATGGTAGTAAAGCCCATGATCATTCTTTTTTAGGCGAGTCAGTTTCCTGTTCTTTTTGAATTTGCTCCACCATTTTTTTGATTTCCTCTATTTGTTTCTGGCTTAGGCGGCCTTCTTCCAGGCTCACGGCTTCGTCCAGCGCCTCTAGTAAAACTTCTTCGGCCTGCGAAAGTTCCTGGTCTTTCCAGGCTACTTTTTGCAAATTACGTAATTGTTGCTCTTTAGTCCGAATTTCTACCTGGATTTGGAGGAGTTTGGCGTTGTGCTGCTGAATACCCCGCAGGTTTTGCAGCAAGCTACTGTACTGGCCCGAGGCGTAATAGCTACTGCCTGATTTTTCTATCTCAGCGTAGAGCATTTTCCACAGATCGGCCTCATTGTTAGGCAAGGTGGGCAAGCTTTTATCGGTCAGGTGGTTGTCGAGTACTTTTTCCAGAGCTGTAATTTGCAGTAGAGCGGCCGCTTCTTGAGTAGGCACTGGTCCGCCAGAGGGTTTCAATAACTTACGACCTATTTTGCAAATTTTCCACCAGGCTTTCATAGCAGGGGGCTTGCTATGTTGCTTCACAAGTTTGACCGCAGCTTGGTGGATGGTTTTGAAGCTGAGGGTCAATTTTTCGCCTCTAGCGGCCTGTTCTGCTTCCGCGGCTTGCTGGCTTTTTTGCAAGCTTTGTAAAGCTTCATAATTTTGTTTGGCTACTTTGTATTTACGTTTGTAGTCTCTGCGGCTCAATCGGTGAGTATCAAAGCGCTTTTGAGCGGTTTCGTACTTGACCCTGGCAAGGTTTACGGCTTCATCTAAAGCTTGTTTTTGGGGCGCTCGATAAGCCCCAGCTTTGACATCGGTGCGGCGCAATTGCCGTTCGCTTTGATTGAGTTTTTTTCGAAACTGATCGTAGGCTTGCTCACTGGCCTGGAGGTTTTTACGGCCTTTGGCTATTTTCTCTTGTAGGGCCAAAAATTCTTTGTATACCTCTAGTTTGGCTTGTTCCTGGGTGGCTTTTGCCTGATTAATTTTTTGTTTGGCTTCCCAGTGTCTGGTATCATTTTGAGCTTTTTTAAGCTCGGGCTCCAGTTTTTTAAGCTGAGCTTGTACGTTGTTTAGTTCGGTTTGGGCATTGGTCAAGCGTTTCATAATACTTTGTCTTTTGGGGGCACCTCCTTTGTTGCGTCTAGTTTTTTTCCCTTTTATAGGCTTAATATGGGAGCTGCTACCGATTTGAGGTGTCAAGCGGGCAATATCTCTTTCCAAATCTCTTTTTTGATTCTCCAAACCTGTTTTGGTGTTGTTTTTCTGTTTCAGATTCTCTTTTTCGATAGCGTACTGTTTCCCGGCCTGTCGCCCTTTATCGGTAAAAGATTGCACCCGTTTGGCTTGCTGATCTACAAATTGTTCTAATTGCCCAATGTCCTTGGGGGCCACGTTTTTATCTAGTAGTTCGCCTATTTTTTCGGCAGAAAGCTCACCCTTAATCGATTTTTGGATATCTAACGAATAGGCATTTTCATCTTTGGCAAGTTTAGCCAGTTTTTCCTCGGCCATTGCAATCTCCATATCTTTTTGTACCACCAGGGCCTGTTGCTCGTTTTTGGTCGCAGTCAATTCCTGGATTTGTCGTCTGAGGCTGGCTTTAGAGGCCCCCAACTGGTTCAGTTGTAAGCGCAAGTTCATAATTTGCTTTTCGGTTTCCTGCACTTTAGTGAGCAATTCACCGCGCTGGTCTTGCAACTTGCTAATTTGCTTGCGTAGCTCGATGCCTTCCTTGATCGCTTGAGCCGCTTTTTGGTATTGTTTGCCAAGCCTTTGGTGCTGGTCTACCCTGGCTTGTTGCTGGTCGAGTTGTTGGCGGGTGTTTTTGAGCTGGGTGCGGCGTTCTTGCTGTTTTTGTTCAAACTCCTTGGCTGCTTTTTCCTGTTTTTTGATAAAAGCATCTATTTCCTCGTCTTGCTTGGCGAGGCGATCGAGGGCAGCTTTATTGGTTTTGTCATTTTTGAGAATCTGCTTTTGTTCGTGCTCAATTTTACCCATTTTTTTGTAAAACTGATCGGCCTCCTTCATCTGCTTGGCCTCAAATGCTTCTTGTAGTCGAGTCATTTCTTGAGCCTGCTTTTGCTCAACTTTTACCAGTTTATTCAGCTCTTGCTTTTGGTAATTCAAGCGGTTTTGTTGGCCTTGCTGCCAGCTTTCCACCCCTTCTTCGTTGATCATCTTTTTACCTTCGGTGAGCTTGCCAAACTTCTCTTCCTGTATCTCTTGTTTGGCCAGGGCCTGTTGCTTGGCACGGATTTCAGTGCCGGTATTTTCCAGTTTTTCCTGATCTATTTTTTGTTGTTTTTTGAGGGCATTTAGTTCCGAACGTTTTTGATTCCAGACCTGGGCTTCAGCCTCTTGCGCCTGTTTGGCTTCCCCAAATTTTTGTTTCAACTGATCGGCCTGTAGCTTGTATTTGGTCGTATTTTGAATGTCTTTGGGGTTTTCTACCTTAGACTTCAAAAACTCATATTCCCGCACAGTGTGGTATACCTGGTGTCCTTTATCGCCAAATCGCCCTTTATTTTTGAGTAAATGCAGGTGGACTTTGCTTAGGTTGCCATCAAAATAATAGAGCAGGTATAATACATCCTTTTCGGAGAAGCGGGCTGACAAACCCTTAAGTTTGGTTTGGTCAAGTTTGGCAATGGCCTTGGCCACCGATTCGAAATCTTCAGGGCGACGAATAAGGGCCAATACTTCATCTACCGATTCCTTACTAAAAATTCCTCCATCACGCAGCTTAGCCAAGCCTGGATGTACCTTGGGATCTACCTCGATCGCAGATTTTGGTGGAGCATTGCCTTCACCTTTTCCCCCACCTGGGGAGGCTTTGGCAACCGCACCCAATATTTTGCCTTTTTCGGCATCTTTGATATTATTTCGGCGCCCTTTGACCGTACCTAAAAACAATGCTCCTTGTAAAACCAACAAGGGCAAAATCTTTAAGATATCTTCGGTTTTTTGGCTCAAGGTACCTGGTCCTTCCATGACCGATATTACCTGCGCAAACCCATCCACCGAGCCAATGACAACCATCGTGGCATCTACTCCCAGGTCTAGTTTCTCAAGCAAAATGTAGCGATAACGAGCATTGAGTGATTTTAAGCCTATTTTGCCCCAGTGACTGGCCTCAGTACCTAGTTTGGTCGCGTTGGCAGCTTTGACCGAAGTGCCTATCTTAAACAATTTCAGGGCACCAATAAAGGCCCCTACAATATCGAGCCCATTGACTACAATAGATTTGAGAGTGAGCTTGTCCTGGTAGCTATCATCTATGATATTGCAAACCGCGCCCGTGGCCCCCACTGCTCCTGCCAGAAAAAAAGTAGTTCCAGCGATTGATTCGGCCGCGGCCCCAATGGCCCCACCTGCCAGTCCCCCAGTATATAGCGCCAAACCAATGGCAAATAAGGTCAAGGCTACGTATCCGGCATATTTCCACCAAGGAGTTTTACTGGTGATATGTATTTTTTTACTATCACCACCTGGTATTTCATAATACAAAATACCTTTGGGCAGGTGATCATCGCGATCAAGTGCAGTGAACATCTCGAAAGGCGGGTGTTTTTCTCCGGCTTTTACTTTGGTAGATTCGGTAGAAGTAAAAGTATTGCCTGGTGCTTTATTCACCAAGCTCACCAAATGCCAATGGCCGTCTTTTTGGTAATAGTATAAGGGGAGTTCGATAGAAACCGGCTCCTTGATATCAGGTCCCACATTGAGATGTTCAGGGTAAAACAAGGCTTTTACTTTGTGAACCTTCTCTGGTGTCTGCTTTTGTTTAACAAACGCCTTGTAGCGCTTGTCCATGTTAAATTCAGCCGCTACTCCTTTGATGGCTTCTGCTTGGTCTCGAGAATTCTTGATGCGAGCTTGTCGTTCTGCTTCTTTTTTCTTGTTTGGATCACTGATCGTTGCTGCCTCCTTTTTAGCTTTCTCCTCAAATAGTTCCTCTACTTGGGTTTTCTTATCCAAAAAGGTCATATCTTCAAATATCCGATGGAACGAACGGATGGCATCTTTGACTTTAGTCCATTGTTGATCTCTTAAGAAAAGCGCAATATTTTCGATCTCGACTGGTAACGTAATCTTGAGTTCCTTGGGCTGATCGTGATGGCGCATTTTACTGGGATCAAGAACCAAAGGTCCAGTACTTTTTTTCTTGACTGGCGACTCGATACCCATTTGATTCATTGTTTTTTTGATCGTCGGATAGCCCGAATATAAAAAACGGATGGCTTTTTTCTCGGCATCTTTCCGCATGGCAAGCCAGGAGGGGGATTGTTTGTTAGCCTCTTGACTTACGGCTAGCTGGTTCCCCATTCTCCGCACCGCAATGACCAAATCGAGGTAGTCCATAAATATTTTTGAACCCGACACAGGTTGGCCCCCTACATCAATAAAAGACTTGTCTCGTAAGTAAGCTTCTATCAGGCGCAGTTCCCGTATTTCTATATTCAGTAGCTCCTCTTGTTCGCTGTGCGAATCAGATTGATTACTAATCCTGAGCCTGGCATCCTGAGTGGCATGTTGCTCAAATTCCCCTTCATCGGTATAATCGTCCCCAGTGTTATGATAAGCCTTATAACTACCATCGATGTACTGTATCTTGTAAGTGATGAGGGAAGTTCTACCACATAATTTTTTGGCATCACTGGAAGCTTTTTTCTGTCCCACGTCTGGTAAGGCATCGGTATGTACAATCAAGGCAAATACCTCATCATCAGAATCACCTTCCTCTCCTTTTTCTATTAATTGATAACGTTCGTGGATACGTAACACCGTATCATAAGCACCCTTGAAGCGAATTTCAAGATGATTGGTTTTTTCGGTAACAATGGGGCGTTTGAGGTCAGCAAATTTGCTAGGAATCGGTATTTTTCGGGTGCCTAGCCATTTGTCTACAGAAATATTGGCTATACCTTTGTCATCATCCTGATGCTTTTCAAAGGTAATCATAAACTTATGTTGTTTTTTGCGCCCTACTGCTATAGGCACCGTAAACGAAGACACCTTGCGGTCTTTGGCTTGTTTGGCTTCAGTGCGGGTTTCGGTTTGGTCATGTACAATTTGTCCCTCACCAGTAAGGTTGCTTTTTTCAAATTCGTGATCTTGTATATACCAAGTTTGGTTGGAGTCTTCAAACTCTATGAAATAAGCATAACTATTGGTAGCTCTTTCGGGCTTAAAAGAAATATCCAGCACACTCAGAAAACCTACAAATTCGGTATTTGCTTTGATCAGATCTTCTGAAGGAAGTGTATCCAGCTTAGCAAATGAGTCAATATATTGGCGTCTTCTTTCTGCTTTTTCGTTATAGCTTTTCCCCCATTTTTTTTGACTGGCATAAAATACCTTGGTATAGTCAGGTTCATTGAAGTAAAACCGATGAGGGACTACCCCGTCTGAAGGATCCTGATGGTATAATTGTAGGCCTTTGGTACCAGCTAAAGGAGCAAAGGTAAAAGTAGTATCTGCCCCAGTAGGTAAATAGATGATTTTGGCCTGTACCCTTTTAGCATCCAGTGCGGTAAAAGTAACCTCCAATTCAGGGATTTGGTCCCCATCTACATCAATTTTTCGGGTAATGGGTTCAAAGAACTTGTGAGTAGTCTTTTTGTGGATTTTACCGTTTTCTGGCCCGTTCTGATAAATGAGGTCATCTTCCTCAAAGTCAGTCCCTTCATTGTCGGTACCATCCAAATCAGTTTTCTCGATGTCTGTTCCTTCCAGGTCAATAGTTTCTTCAAAGTAAGTTTTTTCCTCAAATGTATTATCATCCCCTAAATCACCGATTTGAGAAGATCGGTTTCCTGATAATTTTTCGTGTGTATGTCCGCCCATGAAAATAGTGTATTACTCACTTACATTGTAAATGTTATGATTAGCTTAGTAATGGTTGATACAGGTTTGACCCATTTTTTATCTTGGTAAACTATTTAACAGATGATAAAATCTCCGAGTTATATTTGGAGACACTTTTATCCAATAGTTTAGCGATCCCCTTTTACTGAAAAATGTCTCTTGAAATAGTTTTGATTAGATGGTCAATGATACCTCCTGGTGTTACTTCTTGGGCTATTGAGTCTACCCAGGTTTCGCGTTTTTCGTTATAGAAACAGATGCTCGATATAGAAAGCACTTTGGAGTGAACCATTGTTTGGAAGTAGGTTTCCTTGGAGTTGGTGTTTTCCTCTAAGTTATTGCTTCGAGGAGATAGGTTTCCTGATAGTTTGTTGTAGATATACCCTCTCATGAAATATTCAACTAAATTGTAAATGTTGTTATAACCCTAATAATGGTTGATATAAGTTTGGACTTATTTGATATCACCGCAAGCTACTAAACAAATCGTAAATATTCCCTGTTTGAGGTTTGCCTTCGCTCACAATACTGCAAATGTAAATAACACTGCGAAAGTTGGCTTGGACATATCGTGCAAATGATAGTCTTAATCAATCAAAATACTTGTTTAGAGTATGTTTATGGCGCTTTTGGGGATTTCTCTGTGGTAAAGCCAAGTACCTGGATATATTTGATAAACATTTCACTGTTGGATAAAAAACACAAGCTCAAAGTATTGACAATACCGCCTAATATCGAGTTTATCCAATGAATTAGACTTAAACAAGCGGGTATATTGATAACTGTCTTCAATGAAAGCCCTTATCTTAACGGATGCTTTAAAAAACAATTTGGCGTAACTTCTACTGAATATCGTGAAGGCTGATGAAATGGTTGAGCGTAGTGATTTTCTCAACCATTTGTCTATGGTATTTATTCCCAAACCAAGGCTTTTCTCAAACTTACTTTCTTTAAATGGCGACGCGGTAGTGCAAGCGCGATTCGAAGAAATACCCACATAATAAGAATCGTTGAAAAAGAACCCAATATCGATATTTTGTAGTCAAGTGGAGTCTCAAACATGAGGTTTCCCAAAAAACGACTAATAATCATTCCTAATGGAAAAGACAGCAAAGCTCCTATAACGATGCTAATACTGCCTAATAAAAGGTTTTCAATCCACAACATTTTAAACACCATCTTTACTGAAGCACCTATGGCACGCATTACTCCAATTTCGCGGGTACGTTCTACTATATTGAGTCGAATAGTGAGTACCAGACTTAAGCCTCCTACTACCAAAGCCAGCAAGGCTCCTGCCAACACCATAAAGGTCAAAATGTTTAAGTGAGCCTTGACCATACCCAATTCAGCCTTTTTTACTGAAGCACCTGCTACTTCAACACCAGCAGTTTGCCAATGCTGCTCTATTTTTTGGTTCAGTTTTAATAAATCCGGGGTGTGTTTATGAGTATTAGATGCATTTCCGTGTAAACGACGCATCCATTGCCAAAAGCCTTTAGACGGTTCTTTGGGAGGATTCTTGAGCGCTATAAAAACCTGGTTAACGAGCTCTTTTTGACCAAATAAACGGTTGTAAGTAGTTTCCGAAATGTATAACGTTTCACTGCTGAACTCCTTGACTATGCCAGTAATTACAACATCTACTATTTGCTCATGTACCATAAGTTTTACTTTACTACCTATCTGTAAATGAGGGAACAGTACTTGTACTCGGCCATTAATCACCAATTGGTTAGGAGTTTGATTATTGAGCCAACTGCCTTCTACGATTGGGAGTTTTAGCGTGGAGTCATGGGCTTTAGGGACTACAAGGCCAATAGCATTGCTGGTAGTACGGTTGGCGAGCTGTATTTTAGCCTGAGTTGTTTTGCAGGAAGTGACTTTTTTGATTCCCTCAACCCCTTTTAAAGCTTTGACAAGAATGTGGCGATCATGCCATTGCGTCAGGCGATAACTCAGGTCATAGTTTTTTGAATCAGCAGCACTATCAATCAAATAATGGAGTGATTGGCGTACATTGAGCGATACCATATATAGGGCAAAACCCAACGCCAGTGTGGCTATAGTAAGGATAGGTCGCCACCTTTGTCTAAAAGCATTGCGCAATGCCAGCCTTGTAATCGCTGACAACCGTACCCATTGGTCAATGAAAAAATTGAACTTGGTGGCTTGGTTATGTAAACCATAATGACGCATAGCTTCTCTTACGGTTAAACGAGTACCTTTGAGTATAGGCACAGTAGCTACCAATAATGGAAACAATAAGCCTAAACCTACCAATACCAGATATACCCAATAAGGAGTAGTTTGAGTAAAGATGTCGAAGTTGAGTTGCAGGGCGGTAAATTGGCTAAATGATTTGCCTGCAGCAACACTGAAAGGTATGGCAAAAAACAAGGCAATCACTGCCAAAATAAATACTACCAAATAATAAAGCCGCACTACCTGATACCTGGAAGCACCCAGCGCCTTCATTACCCCTATTTGTTGTATTTGCTGGCTTATCAAAAACGACACAATATTGGCTACCAAAACGCTGCTCAGTACAAAAGCCAATAAGCCGATACTACCTATCAGAAGCAACAAGGCATTTACCTGCCATTGGTGAGGGTGTTGGTTGGGTGTTGGAATGTAGGTATAGATCACCATTTTGCGGTATTGGGCAAGCAAGGCCTTAAGTTTTGAAACACTTTTACGGATATGGGTTTTGCTGTTTTTATTTTGAGCCACCCGTATTTGTAGCACATTAAGTTTAGAGGCGTTTTGTTGGGAGAGCTGAGCATAAGTAGCGCTCGATATATAACCATATACCAAATGCTCCATGCGTGCTGGGGCTTGCCCTGGATCATGTACCTGGCCCACCACTTTCAGGGTTTGTTTTTTGCCTCCACGTAAACGTATACTAAGATTACTTTGTTGATTTTGACGGAGAAAACGTGCCGCATCACGTTCAATCACCATTTCACCCAGTCCTGGCCAGTGCCCGTTTTGTAGCTTAAAAGTAGCAATGCGCATTTCCTGAAAATCATTGACTACAAAAAGTAGCAAAGGAATCCATTTGTTAGGCCTCACCTGCAAGCGGCCCGATATTTTTTTGCGTAGTTCTGCCGCTTCTATATAAGGTAGTTGGGCGAGTTTTTGGGTCAGTTCGAGCGACAAACTTTCTTTGGTTATCAGAGTTGCACTGGCTGGGTTGGTATTGAGGTAGTTGGTGTTCAGGTCGGACTGTAATATTGCATAGGCTGTAATGACGGTACCCAACCCCGCGACTCCAAGTACAATAGCCAGGATTACAATCATTGAACGTGATTTGTATAACCATAAATCGTTCAAAGCTTTTTTGAATTGAATCATGTATAGTGTTGTTATGTCGGTGAATGTCAATATTTTAATTTTTGGCGATTGGCTGAGTATGAGCGACGATTTGGCCATCTGCGATGCGAATGACTTGGTGGAGGTTCAAGTCTGAGATATCTCCATGGGTAACCATCAAGACAGTTTTGCCCTGTTGCACCAATTCGCTGAAAATGCGTCGTATTTTTTTGCTGGTTTCAGAGTCCAGATTTCCAGTAGGTTCGTCGGCTACAATCAGTGCAGGATCATTTGCCAGCGCTCTCGCAATGGCCACTCGTTGCTGCTCTCCTCCTGAAAGAGCTGAAGGAAACTTATAAGCATGGGCTTGCATATCTACACGCTCGAGTAAAGCTTGGGCGCGGGATTTACGCTGGTTGCCAGGAATTACATTTAAAAAATCCATAGGAAGCATAATATTATCTATCACCGATAAAGTGGGGAGCAACTGAAAAAACTGAAATACAATACCCACATTTTTACCCCGCCATTTTGCGGCTTCCGATTCATTGAGCTGATTGATACAAGTACCCTCTACCAGTACTTGCCCCGAAGTAGGTTTGTCTATAGCCGTAAGCATATTGAGTAAGGTAGATTTACCACTACCCGATTTACCCACAATGCCCACAAACTCACCTTGGCGTATTTGTAGATTTACACCTTTAAGCACTTCTACTGATTGGGCTTGAGTCTGAAATGTTTTACGAATGTTTTGTACCTCGATAAATGCTTGTTTGTCCATATTACAAAGTATTGAATCATAGAAGTCATCTCGACTTCATAAAAAAGAGAGTGATAACTCTCGGGATTGATTGGGACAAACTTAATGGGAAATGGGAGGCAAAAAGGGGCAATGGGTAACTTGGGACGACAAGGTGTGGTGCCAATGGGTAAGTTAGGACTTGGACAGGTTCAAATAATGGATTGTTGACCCCATTTATTTTCGACGAATGGTAGCTTGGTATTCAGAAGGGGTACTACCCGTGATATTCTTGAAAATACGATTGAATGATGACTTAGAAGAAAAACCAGCCTCGTAAGCAAGGGTGAGAATGGTGTAATGTTGATGTTTGGGACTGGTAAGCAATTGTTTCACTTCTGCTACCCGATAAGTATTTACAAAAGTATAGAAGTTTTCCTGGGTGTGGGTATTGATCAAATGCGATAATTGATTACGGTTTAGCTTGAGCTGACGGGCCAGTTCGGTTAGTGAGAGGTCGGCGTTGAGATAGGGTTTATGTTTATCCATATATGCCAGAATAGAATCAAATAATGCCTGGTTGCTAGTGCCATCGTCAGTAGTAGAGCTAACGTTGGGTTTAGCGGGGGTGGTTGAAGAGGTTGGCGTTTCTGGAAGTGGGAGGGGAGAGGGATGAGGGGCTGTGAAAAACACATCTTTTTGAAAAAGCCCACGATAGCCAATCAAGAATACCGAAAAAGTGTATAAAAGGCCTACTGCATAGTTAAAATACCTTAAGTCAGGGAGGTGGAGTTGGGCAAAAGCAGCAAACAATACAAAAACATAAAACAATATAAAGATAAGCATAAACACTTTGACCCATTGTAGGCTTACGGCTTCGGTATTGGATAGCTCGCGGGTGGCTTGTTGGCTATGCAAACGTACCAATCGTTGGATTTTGACCAAATAAAACGAAAACTGAACAATGATAAAACACCAGGCAATAAAAGTAAACAGGGTGGTATTGTGAAATACCACATGCTGAGGGTTGAGGTCGTTTCTATGTACTACAAATGGTAGGGTAAACAAGGCAAATAACACAAAAGGAAGGCAATGCACCAATACTTTGGGCCAGGGCAAAGTTTTTTTACCCGCAATACTATTGACATACATCCAAACCAGAGGAGCTACCAGCATTACAAATGGTTCCTTGATCTTAAGGGGGGTACGTATGAGTGCACTTAAATGTGCTCCTGCAAAAGAGGCATGAGCAATAGCGATGGCAAAAACGATGAGCAAGCTGGCAAGTATTCTATTTGCTGGATTGTTCTTCTTTTTGTAAAGAATCAAAAAAGCCAGAAAAAAACCTTGTACTAATCCTGCATCAATCAATCGTTTGGCTATCTCGACAAGCACCATGTAATGACTTCAGTTTAATAGACAAGCCAAAGTAATACAATGGAAGCCCTCCCACAAGCAAACTCAAGAAATTTCAATAGTTTATGCGTCATTGCTCGTGGAGGGCTTGTCTTTCTAAAAAAGCAGTTAACTACCAAAGTCTGTTTTGTAAAATTCAGAAATTGAATACCAGATACTGCTCGCTGATTGCTGGAAATATATTTTCAGAAATCAGTAAGTAAATAAAACTTTATGAGGTGTTACCTCACTCTTAAATGTGTGAATATTTTAAAATGAGTTAATAAATCGGAAAGCAGCTTGCCATTTGGCAGGCTGTTTTTTTTAGGAACTCAGCACTCATAAGTACTGATAACTTTTGCCAAAGGCAAGGCTAATTAAATAGCAAGGTACCTTGATTATTGAGCGGTTGTTCAAAGATTTGCCCTGGTTGTACCATTACATTGGTACAATTGGCAAACAAGTGCTCAAACTGTAATTGTACCGACCGCTCTTTGCTGTTGATGAGTTGCACTGACTGCATATTGATACTTTTTAAGCGGGGAATAAATTCCATTCTGAGAAAATAAATCAAATCACCAGGAATGAGATAGACGAAGTTGCGAAAATCGAATACCAAGTTTTTGGTTTTATAAGCCTTCTGGAGGTCAAGTACTTCGTTGAAATGGGGCAAAAGGTGAAGTGCATTTTTGTAGCCCGTATAAAACCATTGCTGGATTAGTGTACTTTGCGCTTTTTGGTATTCGTAATGTACATACCGATTGTTGAATTCAGAAATCATGGGTGTTTTGTTTAATTTTTGTGGTTGTTATTAGCTATAATATAAAACAAAATCTTGATATTAATGTTCGTTATCCACATTATATTTTTGTGGGTTACAAAAATAACCCAATTCAGCGAGGCTCAATCGGGTCATACGAAAATGATTTTTCAAACAATGGCTATCAAAACTGGACATGATCGTGAGATTCAAATTGGGCAGGAATTTCTTCTTTAGTTTCTCCCAGATTTTGGCGTAAATCAATCTCAATTCCTCGGGCAATGGTAGAAATAGGGACATCATTGGCCGTTCCTTCAAAAGGATTTTCTCCTGTGCGACCAATCCGCTCCATCGTGTGGAATACCCAGGCTACCGCTACATAAAACGGGATAGAAAACCAAGCAAAATATTTACTTAAAACCGGGAAACTAGTTGCAAATCCTTGACTTATTTCGGTAAACTGGGGAACCAGGGCCATTGGCAACAGCAACACAAACACCCACATAAAGAAATGATTCAACGTGGCAAAATGACGCGGATAAGGAAAATTCTTGATACGTTCGCTCTTGCCCTGTAAAGTAAACAATTCTTGTAAAACGGTCTCCAACTGTAGAAAAGCAAACTCCCAAATGTGTCCTTTATCCTTTAATTGCCGCAAATGATGCGATTGGCGATAAAGTACTGCCGTTTGTTGGTTGTTTTTACTCATCACATATTGCAAATCTTCCTCTGGTAGGTAAGGACGCAAATCCTCTTCCAATGCTATTTGCCGTTCAGGTGGGTTTAAGTTCCATTCTATATTAGTACGCTCACTCAGGGCTGTTTCCCAAGGCTTGGGAGCACGCATCGCGTGGCGCAAAGCGGTCATCCAGGCAATATGGCGATAAGTCAAAATTTTCATCTCGTTTTTGAGCTCTTCCGAACCCAAAGGTATAGAGGCATTGTCGTTGTCAATCATATCTTGCACAAACATGCCAAAGGTGCGGGAGGTATTCACGATGCCGCCCCATATTTTACGGGCTTCCCAAATACGCCCATAAGCCGAATTGTTTTGAAAACCAATCACAAAAGCCACTGCGGTACCAATCAGGGCCAGTGGGGTCCAGGGGATTTTGAGCCATGAGAGTTCCAGAAAAAAATAAGCAATATTCCACACGACAATAATGGCAATGAACTGATAAGTACTAAAGCGCGTCCACAGAGCCATGGCTTTGGCCGAGTATATTTTTTTAGTGTACATTCAATGAGTAATTAATGGTAAGTGGTTAATAACCAATTTAAAAATAAGGCAGAAGATTGGGGATTGCAACTGTAAAAATAGAAGAGAGGTAAAACGTATTGAGTTGTCATAGATCGATATATTTCTTCCCAAGTAAGCTTATTACTTTTAGGTCATTATTTAATCACAACCAGTGAAGTGCCTGATTTTATTTTTTAAACATTACGACTATGATAAACACCTTATTAATGATAAATGCCAGGATGCGTATACGCATTGTGGTTGTACCCAGAGCTGGCTAAAGCCTTTACTTTGAAAGTTTAGATGGCAAACCAATGCCTTCTGGAATCTACTGGCCTAACCTTCTGCGGGCAGTACTCATTTTATCATTTTTTATCTTTTGGTTTTACCCTTGATGTTCAAGCTGGCCCTTGTTTGGCAAGACAGCTTGGTTCTCATTCAATTTTTTAATGACATGTACAATACAATCAACTTTTTTTCTAAGAATACACTATTGACTATTATGTTTTTACTTGGCCTGACTGAAGTAGCACTGGCACAAATGACCAAAAACACCGATTTGGGAAAAGGTAGTAGCACAACGAGTACTTCAGTACCTGCAAATAAATACACAAATCATTACAAGTGCAACGTTGTTTTTGGGGAAGGTATTGCGGAAGATTCTAAGACTAATTATAAGGCAAGCTACAATGTTTTTATAGGCTATCAAACTGGATATTCTACAACATCTGGTAATGATAATATATTTGTTGGCTATGAGTCAGGCCACGATAATACAACTGGTGGACAAAATGTATTTATTGGTGAGAGAGCAGGTCGTAGTAATATAACCGGAAAAGAAAATACTTTTATTGGTCAAATGACTGGTTATTACAATACAACTGGTAATTATAATACTTTTCTAGGTAAAGCAGCGGGGCATGAGAATAAGACTGGGAGGCATAACGTGTATATAGGCCAAGCCGCTGGTTACAAGAGTACTGGTAGTTATAATGTATTTTTGGGTCATAAGGCTGGATATAAAGAAACAGGAGCGTATAAGCTTTACATTGCTCATGATGACACCGATACCCCCCTTGTTTATGGAGAGTTTGATAAAAAAAAGCTGGGTATCAATGTGAAAAACAGCCAACTGAAAGGTGCTCATACCCTCTACGTAGGAGGCGCAATACTTTCGGAAGGACTTACCTGTAAAACTAAGAGTGCCTGGCCCGATTATGTCTTTGGGAAAGATTATCAATTGCGTCCCCTAGAGGCAGTCAAGGCATTCATTGACACCCACCAACATCTCCCGGAGATACCTTCTGCCCAACAAGTTGCCCAACAGGGAGTAGATGTGGTAAAGGTAGAAACCCTCCTGCTCAAAAAAATAGAAGAATTGACCCTTTATCTCATCCAGCAAAATGAGCAAATCAAGCAATTACAACAAAACAATGCCTTGTTGGCCAACCAAATCAAATCATTGAAATAATTTTCCACAAACGATGAAAGCAATACGCAAATTAATTTTAATAGGCCTTGGTTGCCTTTGCGGATGGGGAGTACAGGCGCAGAAATACCGTCAAATGATGCAAGACCCCCAGGCATCTTTTCGGGAAATTATGCAAGAAGCCAACCGCTATTTTGCCGAAAGAGGAAAGGGCAAGGGTACTGGTTATACGCAATTTATGCGCTGGGCTAACTTTCACCGTACTCGTTTGACGCGGGAAGGTAAAATAGCCAATGTGGCCAAACGTCATTTAGAGGCAGTATACCAGGAGTATCAAGAACAAGGCAACAAACCTACTTTGTATGTAGAGAGAAGTAATTGGCAATTGTTGGGGCCAACCGATGGCACCGATTTTACCAAAGTAGCGGGCATTGGTCGGGTAAATTGTGTGGCCATTGATCCGATAAACCCAAACATTGTGTATGTGGGTACGCCCGCTGGTGGGTTGTGGCGGAGTACTACTGGCGGAGACAATTGGATATCGCTTACCGATGGTATTTCTACGCTGGGGGTATCGGGTATTGTGGTACAAGCTACTACCAAGCAGTCGCCCAGAACGATTTACATACTAACGGGAGATGGCGATGGGGAGCATATTCAATGCACTGGGGTTTTAAAATCAACCGATGATGGCATCACCTGGCAAAGTACCCAGCTAACTTGGAACGCATCTGAAAAAGTATTTGGGTATAAATTGATAGCTTCTCCTGGCGACCCCAATACTTTGTGGGTAGTTACCAACCGAGGGTTGTATGAACTTACCAAGGGGGGAGACCAAGTTTTAAAAGTTTTGGCAGGGAATCATTGCTATGATTTGGAGTTTCACCCTAAAAACTCTTCCATCATGTATGTAGCTACCAACGTTCGGGTAAAGCGTTCGGAAAATAAAGGTAAAGATTGGAGTGATGCTCACTTCGAGACGAACCTGCCCTCTACCTCGGAAAAAAGATTAGCATTGGCGGTAACCCCTGCAGCTCCTGACAAGGTGTACTGTTTGGTGGGGGTGGGGGCTGCAATTGATAGCAAAAGAGTGTTTGGAGGGATGTACTTATCTACTGATAAGGGACAAAAATTTAGGCGAAAATCACACACCCCCAATATACTGGGTTGGAAGCAAGATGGTTCCGATGCCGGGAACCAATATTCGTACGATTTGGCCTTGGCGGTAAACCCTAAAGATGGAAGTAAGATGATTACTGGAGGTGTCAATTGCTGGACATCCGACAATGAAGGTGCCGATTGGACCGTACGCACAGATTGGTATAGAGCTCGTACTACGCCCAAGAACTATACCCACGCTGATATTCATGCGCTGGAATATTTTCGCCAAAAAAATGGTTCTTATCGCCTTTTTTGCGGGAGCGATGGTGGGTTTTATGTGTCAGACGATGGAGGACACACCTGGCAAAACAAATCTAAAGGTTTGGCCATTTCGCAAGTTTATCATTTTAGTTTGCATCCCAAAAATCATAACATATTGTATGGATTGCAAGATAATGGTACCAATGTATATAATGAATATTCCAAAAAATTGAGGCAAGTCGCTGGAGGAGACGGTTTGATGTGTCATATCGACCCTGCTAATACTCACATATGGTATGTAAGCAATCCTAATGGAGAGATATATCAGTCTACCAATGGGGGAAAAACGTTCCCTAATAAAATAAGTGGCAATCATGAAGGGGCCTGGCTAACGCCGTATATTTTAAATCCTCGAGACCATAGACAGGTTTACATGGGGTATAAATCTCTATATCGTTATGAGTCTTCTTCTGGCGTTCTCAAGAAATTAACTAAAGAGATATCAGATGAAGATATTACTTACCTAACGGCCTTATCTGGCACTAAAGAGGTGTTTTTTTTACAAAAAAATCAACTTTACAAATATACTGGGCCTCGTGAGCCTACATCACTCAATCTGTCTACCCCTGCTGAGAAAACCTCAGTGGAAGTGACCCCCAATAAAATATGGGTCTCTTCGGGTGGTTTTGTGGCTACTGAAAAGGTATATCAATCTGATAATGGAGGAAAAAACTGGATCAATATCTCGAAAGGTTTGCCCAATGTACCTGTAAATCATCTCAGATATTATGCAGCAAAAGAGGAATTGTTTGCTGCAACTGACATTGGGGTATATATCAAGAAAAAAGGAAAACATTGGGAGCGTTTCAACAATGGTTTGCCCAAAACGATTGTAAAGTATCTGGCAATTAAAAACGATGTACTGTATGCGGCTACTTTTGGTCGAGGTTTGTGGCGTGCAATGTTAGATGGTTGCCCAACGCGCATAAGCTTTGGGGCCGATGTTCAATCAGGTAAGCAACGATTTGAGGCTAAAAAGATTACTTCTAAGGCTACTATAGCGGGCAAAAGTGACATTACTTATCAGGCTACCGAAGAAGTAAAAATAAGCCCTGGGTTTCATTTGACTCCTGGAAGTGAATTTTATATCAGGCTGGCAGCCTGTGGCCAAGTTAAAAAGGCTAATACCCGACAAAGCAATCGGCCAACAGGTATTTACACTGGCCCAATGAGTACATCATCTATCAAGAAAAAAGATTGACTCCACGGGTTTTTGCCTTATTGTGTAAGTTTCAATTACTTGGTGCAATTCTACATAAGGACAGAAGATTGGGAGTTGCAACTTGTAGGGTGAGGTGGAATAAAGATACTTAATGGTTTCAACCATAGATCATAAAAATTACAAAGCCATCCTCAATTTTGAAGATGGCTTTGTATGTCACTAAATCACTCAAAAACTACTTTCGAATGATCAATTTTTTAGTAGTCCTGTTATTCTTTCCGATAAACTGTACAAGGTACACGCCCTCGGCTAAGTTGCTCAAATCCACTTGGCCATTGGCTTGAGAAACTGCCACTTGCTTTACTATCCGACCCGAAGTATGCAATACCTGGATAAGGGAAACCCCCTCTGCTTGGCGGTAGTTAAGCATTCCCACACCAGGATTTGGATACATAGTTACCTGAAGTTGCGACTGCAAAGAAGTGTTTTGTTGGGTTTGTCTGGCGCTACTAGAGGGGCCATACTCCTCCACAATTATTCCATTCAAATAAGCATAAGTAGCATTGGCTCCTACGCTAACTTCTATCACAATCTCGCCTTGAGCATTGGGTACTAAATTCTCCAAAATGGCATAATTATCCACATTATCTGAGGCATTGACACTGCTAGAGGTACCCATATGACTAAACACCGTGGTTTTGTCACCCGCACCCGTTCTGCTACTCAAAAAAGTAAAAGTATAAGTAGATTGCGTTTGCAGTCCACTAAACTTGATTTGCTTGGTATCAACGGTGGCCGTTTTCTGAAACAAATACACACCTGCACGTACTTCGTTAGGGAAAATGCCCTCGTTAGTGGTAGTTCTTCCACCAACTCTACGACTTCCCCAACCATCTACCAGGGTTATGCCCAAACTTGTTGCTTGTTCTTGGCTATCTTTAAGATTGGTCAACTGATATCCAGCATTGATAGTGCCATCGGTATTGTTCCAACCAAACCCGGCAGGTTCTACCAAGGGAGGTGTTAGGTTTACATTGATGGTTTCGCTGGCCGACGTAATAATCAATCCATTCAAATAGGCATAAGTAGCGCCATCTCCTACACTAACTGTAATCGTAATGGTACCATCACTTTGTGGCGTTAAGTTTTGCAAGATGGCATAGTTATCTACATTGGCCGATGCATTCACCGTTACAGTATCGGTCCCATAGCTAAAAGTAGTATTCTTATTGCCACTGCCTGTGCGACTACTCAAGAAGGTAAACGTATAAGTATCGGTGACCGAAAGTCCGCTAAAACGAAGGCTACGAGTAGTAGGTGTACCACTTTGCTGGAAAAAATAAAATCCCTGGCGTACTTCGTTAGGAAAGATACCTTCATTACTAGTGGTTTGCCCTCCTATTTTGCGACTCCAGGCGTCAAGCAGCTCCATACTCACCGATGAGTTTTGACCTTGGGTATTTTTCATATTGGACAAAGTAAAGCCCGCATTACTTGAGCCATTGGTTTCGTTCCATTGCGGCCCGGCCGAGGTCAAAGTCGTAGGTGTAAAGTTAATTTGAACTGTTTTCTGTAAAGTATTACCCGTGGATTCATTGACTTGAACAACCACGGTATCTTCACTTTCTTCTCCTTCCAAATCCATTACCGTAAGCTTGAAAGTATGTTGCCCCACAGGTAATCCCGATACTTGGGCTATTGCCTGGTCGGCATCGGTAAGCTGAATACCACTTTGATTCGCATCAAATGCCTCGATCACCAAGGCACTAATGGAGGCTGCCGCTCCTGACAAAGTTGAGTTTGGTGCCACCTCAATCGTTAATTCACCTTGAGCATCTGGAGCAAGGTTAGAAAGCGTTACCGTATTTTGAGTATTATTGGTAGGATCCAGTGATACGGTACTTCCATTGACTGTAAAATTAGTTACATACACTCCATTGTTACCAAAGCTTGCACTATTGAAAAAAGTCAATGAATAGACTTTGTCGGTAACCAAACCAGTGATTTTCATGCTGCGAGTGGTCGCCAGGGTTCGCTCAAAATAATAGAAATACCTCAATACTTGGTCTTCATATACTCCGCTATTGTCACCTGTTTGCATACCTCCCGAATTTGGGTTGTTAGCCCTGTTTTGCCAGGGATCTACAAATTGCACTGAAATAGCGGTAGTTTGTCCTTGAGTATCTTGCAAGTTGTCTTCCTGAGTACCACTGGTCTTGGGTACAGCAGTGAAGTTATTCCAGGGGGCAGGTGCCTGACCATTGGTCTGAGTACTAGTAAAGTTTACCAATACCGTTTGCAAAGCAGCAGTATTACCCGAAACCAATTCCCATTGATAAGACACAATGCCTTTGTCATCGGTACTACCAGAACCATCTAGAGTGGTACTATTGGTAGGTAGTACAAGGGTTTGGTCGTTACCCGCATTGGCCACTGGGGGTAAATTGGCAGGGGTATCAGGAGCTACCGTAATGATTACTTCATCGGAACCACTGGTACCATTGCTGGCATTGGCCATCAGTTGAAAAGTATACGTACCCTCTACCAATCCAGTAACTAAAGTACTGGCCTGTGTGGCGTTTACCAAGGTAGCTGTGTTGGGGCCTGTTTCCTGTGTCCATTGATAGGTAAGAGTAGCCGCAGTGTCAGAAGACGACGCTGAACCAACCAGGGTATAAGTATTGGTTGGTAACGTGATGGTAGCATCATTACCAGCCTGCACAGTCACGGTAGGCTGTATATCGAAGTTTCTTCGGAAAGAAAATAACCATTCGTAAAATAAAGGGTTTTCAAATATTTTGGTGGTAGGTACCGAGTGCCCACCAGTACGATGCGAAGTAATGATTGTTTTTGCTTTATTACTTGGCGAAGTTCCCGATATATTGATAGAGTCGGTTCTTATCCAGGCCCCGTTTACAAAACGATAATGCTCTATTTCATCCGTTTGAGGGTTTCTTTGGTGGCTGGGGTTGTTGTCGTCACCCACGCCCGTGATGGTTACGCCACTAATACGTGCCCGAAAGTAAGAGCTGTTGGGGTCATTTCTATTGGCGTGAAACCAAGTACCCACATTCTGAAAATAATCGTATTCGCCCGCTTCTTTCAATTCGGGACCCGTAAGCCCAGTAGCAAAGTAAGCCGCTGGAACAGCATCCTGTGGGTTAGATCTAAAGGCTTTGATGTATTTGGTAACCCCATTGGCCCCCCCGCTAAACCCAGTAATGTAAATCCGACTAGAGTCCACTGGGTAATGTTGAGAAATCTCATTAATTACCCGAATGTAATCAGGCGAACCCCAAAGTGCTTGTCCATTGAGAGAGAATTTTTGAGGAGTGATGACAATACAGCTATCCAGGTGAAAATCATTATTAGGATTGCTATCCATATTTCTCTCCAAAATCTTGGTAATGGCACTTCGGGTTACTTTATCCAGGTTACCAGGTTGGGTAGTGGTTCCTTTTACGTAGGTTTGCCCTTGAGGCACACCATTTCCAGCTTCTCCTCTACCGTGAAAATAGAAAAGTAGGCGATACCTCTTACCACTGGCTTCGTTGTAGCTCAGCGGAAGATATTCGTAATAACCGTATACACTGGGGTTGTTGGGGTCCTGACTAGATACTGGGGTATGTTGCCCAGGGCTGCCAAAGGCTTTGGTTTGGGCAATAGCATACTGGTTTGTGAGCGCCAATAAGACACTCACAAAAGCGAATAAGAAATGTTTCTTCATGAAAATTTATGTTTTGCTTAGTGGTATTATATTTTACTGTAAAGAAATACCATAACCGTTGTACTACCAAATCCTGATTGATAATGAATGACCGTATTCGGACAGTACTTGGCCAGGTTGTCTTCTAAAAGGCTTGAATACAATTGGTTAGAGAAAATGTTAAATTTTAATAATTTATTGAAGAAAAGTACACAAAACTGGGAAGGTTTGAGTCAATAGATTGCTAATGGTGATGGTATTTTGAAACGAATACCTTGAGATATGCCTCCTTTTTTATTCCCCCAAAAGATTCCTTACCTTTACTATACAGAGATAGCCTTAGTTTTATATTTATTGTGATTCGGGTAGCAGATGCTATGCTAATGCATCCCGCTGCCTCGTTAGCCATAGACTTTCGCTCTGTAGTGTAAGATTCAATTACTTTTTGTACCCATCAACGGTTTGTAAACACCCAGTGCAGGGGTTCGATTCCCCTCTCTCTGACTAAACCTGAAAGTGAAAAATAAAACCCTCAGAGAGTAGCTCAGTGGCAGAGCAAGGGTAGCAGGTAAGAACAAATGGTATGATGACCAAAAGGTAACACTGGCGATGGAGATTGTCTCCAAAG